>CAYOXO010000044.1:0-28822 GCA_964407945.1 uncultured Stakelama sp. | reverse complement strand
CGGCCACCCATTCCAGAATATCCTGCCGATGGGTGGCCGGGTGGGGGAGCGGGCTGGAACCGCAACTCCGGCCGACAGGCCGGGACGAGAACCTCATGATCATCGGGATCGGCTCCGACCTCTGCAATATCGAGCGCATCCAGTCGACGCTCGACCGGTTCGGGATGCGCTTCGAGCAGCGCGTCTTCACCGATGTCGAGCTGCGCAAGGCGGCGAAGCGCCCGCTCAACTACGCCGCGACGCTGGCCAAGCGCTTCGCTGCGAAAGAGGCCTTTTCCAAGGCGGTCGGCACAGGGTTCAAGGCCGGGGTGTTCATGCGCGACATCGGCGTGGTCAACGCGCCCTCGGGTGCGCCGACGCTGATGCTGACCGGCGGGGCCAAGGCACGGCTTGACGCCATGACTCCGGCAGGTCACGTCGCAAAGGTGCATTTGACGCTGACCGACGATCACCCCTGGGCGCAGGCGCTCGTGGTGATCGAAGCGGTGCCGGCAGAATAGACTTATGGCCGAGGAACTGGCGTTGACGGCGAAGACCGATGTGAAGACCGGACGGACCGACTGGTGGGGCGAGGCCAAGGGCATCTTCTGGCTCGTCGTCGCAGTGCTCGGCTTTCACAGCCTGGTCGCCAAGCCCTTTTACATTCCATCCGAATCGATGATGCCGTCGCTGCTGATCGGCGATCGGCTGGTGGTGACCAAATATCCTTACGGCTATTCCTACGTCACCCCGACCTTCCACGTGCTTCCGTTCTTGAAGGGGCGATTGTTCGGGAGCGTGCCAAAGCGCGGCGACATCGTCATCGTCACCCCGCCCCATGCCCGCACCGACTATATCAAGCGTGTCATCGGCCTGCCCGGCGACCTGATCGAGACGCATGGCGGCATCCTCTATATCAACGGGCGACAGGTCGCGCGCGCGCCAAAGGGCGAGCGGATGATCCCGATCGACGACTATACGCGGTGTGGCCTCGACACACCCCCCGACCAGCGCAACCTCTATGAAGGCAGGGTCGTCAGCGACGCGGCGGGCAAGCAGTTCTGCAAGGTATCGATCATCCGCGAGACCTTGCCCGAGGGCGCAAGCTACGACACCATCGACCTTGGAATGACCAGCGGCGACAATTTCAGCCCGATGCGCGTCCCTGCCGGCCATGTCTTCCTGATGGGCGACAATCGCGACAATAGCGCCGACAGCCGCATGACCATCGACCAGAACGGTCTGGGCGGCGCGGTGCCGATCGAGAGCATCGGCGGGCGCGCCGAATTCATCACCTTCAGCCTCGACGGCAGCGCGAGCTGGAACCCGCTGACCTGGGCGGGCTCGTTCCGCTCGGGCCGCGCAGGCAGCTCGCTCCATCCCGAACGACCCTCGGAGTAAACGACCATGAGCAAGGACAGTGTCTCGGTCATCCGCGAGCCCGGCCCCAACGAGATGCGCGATCCGGTGATGCGCGCCGAGCTGCGCCGTGCATCGGTGTGGTTCGGCCTTGCCATCGCAACTGCGCTGGTGGTGCTGCTGATCCAGCCGCTGCTGCTGATCTTCGCCGGCCTGGTCGTCGCATCGATGCTCGACGGCGGCACACGCCTTATTCGCAAGATCCTGCCGATTCCCCGTGGTTTCGCGCTGGTGATCGTCGTCCTGCTGGTGATCGCGTTCGTCGGCGGGGTGATCTATCTCACCGGGGTCGAGATCGCCGCGCAGGCCGAACAGCTGCGGCAGACGCTGGAAGCGCAGGCGAACCGGGTCAGCGCCTGGCTGACCCAACTCGGTATCATGCCGGCGGCATCGGACCTTACCGGGCTCGCGCAGCAGGCGCTGGGTTCGGTCGGCCGGGTGACCTCGTTCATCGGCGGCGCGATCGGCGCGATCGGAAGCTTCTTCCTTGTCCTCGTCATCGGGCTGTTCGTCGCGATGGAGCCGCGCATCTACGAGCGCGGGCTGCAATGGATGGTGCCGATGGCGACGCGCGACCAGTTCGCGATCACGCTGGCACGGATGGCACGAACGATGCGCGTGCTGCTCGCCGGGCGCATCCTCGGCATGATCTTCGAAGGCGCGCTCACCTGGATCCTCCTGTCGGTCGCCGGTGTGCCGATGGCGCTACTGCTCGGCATCCTCACCGGTATCCTCGCCTTCATCCCCAATATCGGCGCGTTCATCTCGGGCGTGCTGATGGTCGCGGTCGGCTTTAGCGCCGGGCCTGAGCAGGGCCTCTGGGCCATCGCGATCTATTTCGGCGTGCAGACATTCGACGGCTATGTGCTGCTGCCGCTGGTCGCCAAGCATACGGTCGATATGCCGCCGGCACTGACGGTCTCGTCGCAGATCCTGGCGAGCACGTTGTTCGGCTTTCTCGGTCTGGCACTGGCCGATCCGATCGTGGCGATGATCAAGGTCGCGCTCGAGCGCAAGTCGGAGCAGGCGGCAGAGGCCGGGATCGGCGCCGAGCCCGAGCTGGACCCGGCTCCACCCCCGCCTAGGCCGCGCGCGCGCCGCGCCGTTCCCCGGAACTCCGCATGATCCTCTACGACTATTTCCGTTCGTCCGCCGCCTATCGCGTGCGGATCGCGCTGAACCTCAAGGGCATCGACCACGAGCGCCGCGAAGTGCATCTGGTAAAGGGCGAGCAGCGCTCGCCCGAACATGTCGCACGCAATCCGCAGGGCTTCGTGCCCGCGCTCGATATCGGCAATGGCCGTGTCCTGACCCAGAGCCTCGCGATCATCGAATGGCTCGATTCGGCCTATGCCGAGCCGCGGCTGATCCCCGCCGATCCGCTCGCCCGCGCCGATGCGATGGCGCGGGCGCTGCTGATCGCGGCGGACACGCATCCGGTGAACAATCTGCGCATCCTCAAGCGGCTCGAATCGCAATTCGGCGCGGAAGAGGCAGCCAAGGCGGAATGGTATCGCCACTGGATCGCGGAGGGGTTCGCGGCACTCGAAGAGATGGCAGGGGACGGCCGCTATCTCGGCGGCGACGCGCCCGACGTCAGCGACGTGCTGCTGGTGCCGCAGATGTACAATGCGCGGCGATTCGAGCTGCCGCTCGACGCCTATCCCCGGCTGGTGGCGGCCGATGCCGCCGCATCCGCGCTCGCCCCCTTCGCCGCTGCGCATCCGGACAAGGCCAAGCCTGAATGAGGGCGGCTCTCGGGCTGCTGCTTCTTCCCCTGCCCGCCATCGCCCAGGAGATCGTGGTCACCGGGCGCGGGCTCGACGCGCCGCCGGGCGAGGCTGCCTATGCGGTGGCCGAGATCGACCGCGACCGGCTGACCGAATCGGCGAGCGGTCGGCTGGAGGACGTGTTGCGCGACGCCGCGGGTGCGGCGCAGTTCCGCCGCGCCGATTCGCGCTCGGCGCACCCGACCGCACAGGGGATCACCCTGCGCGGGCTGGGCGGCAACGCGTCGAGCCGGGCGCTGCTGCTGCTCGACGGTGTGCCGCAGGCCGATCCGTTCGGTGGCTGGGTGCCCTTCCCCGCCTATCTCCCCGAGCGGCTGGCATCGGTCCGCGTCACGCGCGGTGGCGGTAGCGGCTATCAGGGGGCGGGCGCGCTGGCCGGAACGATCGAACTGACCAGCGCCGGCGCGGAAACGTTGGGACGGCTCGCGCTGAGCGGCTTCTACGGCAGCCGCGAGTCGCTCGACCTGGTGGCGACCAGCGGCGTGAAGCTCGGCACCGGATCGCTGACGGTCGCAGGACAGTTCGCACGCGGCGACGGATTCGTGCCGATCGTCGCCGAGGATCGCGGCCCTGCGGATCGCGCGGCTCCCTATCAGCAGGCCAGCCTTGCGCTGCGATCGGTGTTTCCCGTTAGCGAGAATATCGAGCTGCAGGCCAATTTGTCGGGCTTCACCGACAAACGCGACCGCGGCACCGATTTCACCGCAATGTCCAGCCAGGGCGCGGACGCCAGCGTCCGGCTGGTGGGGCGCGGCGCATGGCGCTGGTCGGCTCTGGCCTATCTGCAGCATCGCGACTTTTCGAGCGGCTTCGCCAGCATCGGCGCGGGTCGTGCGACCGCGGCCCCAACGCTCGATCAGCATGTCCCGGCGACCGGTGCGGGCGCACGGATAGAGATCGAACCCCCGGTTGGGGGTGGCGCGACGCTGCGGTTGGGCGGCGACCTGCGCCATGCTTCCGGACGAACGCAGGAACTCTACACCTATGTTGCGGGCAATCCGACACGCCGGCGCAGCGCGGGCGGCGAAACACTGACCGGCGGCCTGTTCGCGGACCTGAGCCTTGAGCGCGGACCGCTGACGCTGAGCGCGGGCGGACGCCTCGATCGCTGGACCATCTCAAACGGATCGCTGTTCGAAGCACCGCTGGCGGGCGGGCGACCGCTTACCGACACGCCCTTCCCCAACCGCAGCGGATGGGAAGCGAGCGGGCGCGCGGGCATCGCGGTCAAGCTTGCCCCGGCGGTATCGATCCGCAGCGCCGCCTATACCGGCTGGCGGCTGCCGACGCTCAACGAACTCTATCGTCCGTTCCGCGCCGGCGCCGACGCGACCGCAGCCAACCCGCTGCTCGATCCCGAGCGGTTGACGGGGGTGGAAGCAGGTATCGACCTGACCCCCTCTTCGACGTTGAGACTGAGCGCCACCGGCTATTGGAACCGCATCCGCGGCGCGATCGGCAACGTCACGCTGGGAACCGGACCCGGCAGCTTCCCCGGCGTCGGTTTCGTCGCGGCAGGCGGTGCATACCGCCAGCGACTCAACCTCGACGCAATCGTCGCGAAGGGCGCGGAGATCGATCTGCGCTGGCACTCGGGGCCATGGCGCGCGAGCGCGTCCTGGGCCTTCACGGACGCCGAGGTTGAAGCTTCCGTCGCGGCGCTCAACGGCAAGGCGCCGGCACAGGTGGCGCGGCATCAGGGATCGGCAACCCTTGGCTGGCGACATAAGCGGGCCGCCGTTTCGATCACGGGCCGTTACATCGGCCCACAATTCGAAGACGACCAGAATGCGCGGGCGCTGGCCGACGCGTTCACGCTGGACGCCCGGATCGCGATGCCGGTAACGGCAAATCTGTCGATCGAAGCGCGCGGCGAGAATCTGACCGATGCGCGGATCGAGACCGCGATCACCGGCAATGGCATCGTCGAGCGTGCGACCCCGCGCACGCTCTGGATCGGATTCAGCTACCGGCCGCGCTGAGCCACCAGATCGTCGAACAGGTCGAGATAGGCCTGCACCGGGTCCGGCCCGGTCTCGACCCGTGGCTCGGGGCGCTGACGGCCCGGGGCAAGCCAATAGTTGAGCGCGGCCACCAGCCGGGCGCGGTCGCCCGGGGGGATCACCGTTCCGCGCGCCGGCGAATCGATCAGTTCCGGGATCGCGACGCTCGAATCGGTGGCGACGGCCGGCGTCCCGAGCGCGATCGCTTCGCGCAGCACGCCCGGCACGCCTTCGAACTCGGAAGTCAGCGCCATCACCGCCGCGCGCTCGATCGCCGGAAGCGGATCGGGCGCATGGCCGGGCATCAAAACGCGTCCGCCAAGCCCCAAGCGCTCGACCAGCCGCTCAAGCGGCGCGCGCTCCGCGCCCTCGCCCAGAATGAGCAGCTTGACGTCCGGGTCATGCAGCCGCGGCATCGCAGCAATCAGCCGGTCCCAGCGTTTCTGCGGGGCGAGCCGTCCGACGCCGACAATGAAACGCCCCTCGGGCATCGGGGGCGGAGGCGCACCGGGAATGGGCAAGGTCGCGGGATTTGCGATGACGTGCACGCGCGACGGCGCGATTCGCATCTGCTCCACCGTTTCCTTCGCCATCGCCGGCGTCATCGCGACCAGCGCGTCGAGAAACCCGGGATGCATGCGCAGCCATGCGCCATACCCCCAGCTTACGGCGCGAAGCAGATCGGATCGCACCAGCGAGTTCGACACCTGCGCCACCATCGGCGGGCACGAATTGCCCAGGCGGCGGCGCAACCAGAATGCCGCGGCGGTATAGTGGTTGCCGGGGCAGAAGATCACGTCTGGCTGCACGTCGCGTACGATATCGGCGAGGCCGAACATCGCCCGATACCGCGAATCGCCCAATTCGCGGACCACCACGTTCGGCGGCAATTCGTGGGCGAGCGCGCCGCCCGCATCGCCGATCACCAGCGTGACCCGTCGTCCCGCCTGCTCCCAGCCGGCGGCCATGCGCATGAGCGCACGCTCTACCCCGCCCCCCTTCAGCGTCTGGGCGAAACTCAGGATGTGGGATGCTGGCGGATGAGGCATGGGCTTGCAGATTGCCTTGTTAAAGCCCAAATCGCCCCGCGATGAAACCGTAATTCTGGTGTGTGAGACACACCATTCTGGCATCGTGGCCTTCGCTTGACGTCCTGACGTGCTCGAATATGCGGGGAGAGAGGTAGCCTGATTGGCCTATGTTGAACCGCCAGGAGCGCAATTCTTGACGACGAGTACGCTGGCCGGCACGGCTCCCCAGCCGGGCCTGGCGGAGCCATCCGGACTGGAGCCGATCGCAAAGATCAAACGCCGCTGGCCCACCTGGCTGGGCGCACTGCTGTCGCTGCTGATGGTGGTGGGCGTCGGCCACGAACTGCTCGACAAGGGGCTGACGGGGCTGACCCGCACGGCGCCGGCGAGCTGGATCTTCTACATCTTTTTCGGCCTCAAATACATGGTCGGGCCGACCTTCGATTTCATCATCTACCGCCGCCTGTGGAACATCCCGTGGTCGGGCATGATCGCGCTGCACCGCAAGCGAATCGCGAACGACGTGGTGCTCGGCTACTCAGGCGAGGCCTATTTCTATGCCTGGGCGCGCCAGCGGACCAAGATGGTCGCAGCGCCCTTTGGCGCGGTGAAGGACGTGTCGATCCTCTCGGCAATGGCCGGCAATGCCATGACCTTGCTGCTGCTGGCGCTCGCGCTGCCGTTGGCATCGGAGCTCCTGACACCGGCACAGTTCAAGACCGGCCTTGTCTCCGCCGCGGTGATCGCAGTGATGTCGGTGCCGTTCCTGCTGCTCTCGCGGCGAGTCTTCTCGCTCCAGCGACGCGAATTGTGGGAGGTGTTCGGCATCCATGGTGCGCGACTGATCTCCGATTCGCTGCTCGTCGCGTTCGCCTGGGCGTTCGCGATGCCGGGGGTCGGGCTCGGGACGTGGATCCTGCTGGCGGCCGCGCGCATGCTGGTGTCGCGCCTGCCGTTCGTGCCGAACAAGGATCTGCTGTTCGCCGGCTTCGCGATCCTGCTGATCGGTCAGGGCGAAGCGCTGACCGAACTGCTTTCGTTCATGGCCGCGCTGACACTGTTGATCCATGCGGTGCTGATCGCAGCGTTCGGCATCCTGGGACTGGTGAGGAAGGAACTGTGATGGGTGGGATGGCACCGGCATTCGGCGCCGCCGCGATCGGCGTTGCCCTGTTGGCGGCGAGTGCGCCGGCGGCGGCTCAGCAAGTGCGCGGCGAGGACGCCCAGGCGTGTATCGACGGCACCGGACCCGCGATCCGCGTCAACATCGTCGGTCTCAAGGACCGGCGTGGCCGCCTCAAGCTCGAACTCTATCCCGGGCGCGAGGAAGACTATCTCAAGGACGATCACGACCTGAAGCGCGAGGGCAAGTTCTTTGGTCGCAGCTTCGCCGACACGCCGCCATCAGGCGCCGTCGTCCTGTGCATCAAGGCGCCACGGCCCGGCACCTATGGGCTGTTTTTCACCCATGACCGCGACGGCAAGAACAAGTTCAACTTCTGGCAGGACGGCGCAGGTTTTCCGAGCAACCGCAAGATGGGACGCAGCCGCCCCAAAGTCGCGGACGGACTGGTGCAAGTCGGTCACGGCGTGACGACGGTGACGATCCACGCACAATATCTGCGCGGTCTGGGCTTTAGCCCGATGAGCAGCTAAGACGCGTCATGCGCATCGTCGACGTCAACGAATATTATTCGCCGACCGGAGGCGGAGTCCGCACCTATCTCGACCGCAAGATGCGGATCATGGCCGAGATGGGCCATGAGCTGATCGTGATCGCGCCGTTCGACGAGGACCGCATCGAGGACCGCCCCGACGGCGGGCGCATCTACTGGGTCAAGGCTCCGCCGCTGATCGTCGACCGCAACTACTGGCTGTTCAAGGATATGGCGCCGGTCATCCGCCTGCTCGACCAACTCAAGCCCGACGTGGTCGAGACCAGCTCGCCCTGGCGCCCCGCCTGGGCGCTGAGCCGCTGGCAAGGCGACGCGCTCAAGGTGTTCTTCGCGCATAACGACAATATCGGCGCCTATCCGCAGCGCTGGCTGGCCCCTTTTGCCAGCCCCGACCGGATCGAGCAGTTGTTCGGCTGGTACACGCGCTACATGAACAAGTTTCTCGAAGGGTTCGACACCTTCGTCACCAACGGCCCTGCGCTGGCGAAGCGCTACCGGCGGCGCGGTACGCGCGTCGATGCGGCCCTGCCGCTCGGCATCGATCGCAACCATTTCTCGCCGGCGCTGCGCGACGAGAAGCTGCGCGCGGCGATGCTGGCGCAACTCGATCTGCCGCCCGACGGACATTTGCTGATCGGGCTGGGGCGCCATCACAAGGAAAAGCGCTGGCCGGTAGTCATCGACGCGGTCGAACGCGCCGGGGCAAAGCTGCCGGTAGGGCTGATGCTGCTGGGCGACGGGCCGCAGCGTTCGGCGCTGGAACGCCAGATTGCGGGCAACACGCATATCCGCCTGTTCCGCCCGATCTACGATCGCGAGCGTTTCTCGCGGATCATGGCGAGCGCGGACGCGCTGATCCACGGGTCGGACCAGGAACCCTTCGGACTGGTCGCGTCGGAGGCGCTTGCTTCGGGCCTGCCGCTGATCGTGCCCAATGACGGCGGCTGCGCCGAAGTGGCCGACCCGCTGTTCGCCGAAACCTATCAGGGCGGCGATTCCAAATCGGCGGCGGCGGCGATCCGCCGCCTGTTCGCGCGCGAGCCGTCGATCCTGCGTGCGGCCGCACGGCACGCCGCAGGCCATGTCCTGTCGGACGCGAACCATGCGGCGGCATTGATCGACTTCTACGAATCGCTGCTTGCAGGCAGGCAGCGCACCCTCGCCGACGCTACTCGGTAATATCCCGGAACACCTCGGCCGGGCATTGTTCGATCCGGCGCGGCCAAGCCTCTTCCTTGCGGCGGTAGACTACGCGCGTGCGGTTGCGCGCGTTGGGAACGCACAGCACCGGCGTGTAATGCGCCTTCAGAACGCGATGCAGCAGCGCGCGCGTCGGACGATTGCCGCCCCCGAACGCCGGGAAGGTTTCGACGATCGCGTCGGGGCGCCGGTCGAGGATCGCCTTCGTCTCCTGGAGCGGATCGACACCCAGCGCCCAAGCGTTGTTCTCGTCCTGCGCGTTGACATGCCCCGGGAAGGACCAGCGCGAAGGCATGCACGAGCCGGTCATCATATAGAGGCCGGGATAGCCATTATAGACGAAGATACAGCCCTTGTTCGGCTTGGCCGCCGCAGCGACCGCGCGCATGGCGTCGTTCCCGCCCTTGATCGCGATCAGATGCAGCTGCACCGCTTGCCCGGCCACCAGCGCGACCAGCGCGATGCCGATACCCAGCCGCCGCTTCGCATCGAGCGCAGGCACGAGCAGCAGGCAGAGCGGCGGCAGGATCGGAATGGCGTAATGCGGACTGTTGAACCGCCAGTAGATGAGGACGCCGAACGCGGCGGCGATCAACCACAGGCGCAAGAGCCTGGCCTCTTCCGACTGAAGGTCGAGGCGGATCGCGCGGCGGCCGAAAAAGGCGATGATCCCGAACGGCAACAGGATCGCGCTGACTTCGAACAGCTTGGCGACCTGCGCCAGTGGCGCGCCCTTGCCCTGCCCGAAGATCGAAACGAAGTTGCAGAAGATGAATTCCTCTGCATGGCCCACCGACCAGTAATAGAGCAGCGCGAGCAGCGTCGGCGTCAGCGCCACGGCGACCATCGCCACCGCGAACGATGCGATGTGATGCCAAGGCCTGCGCTGCTTCCAGGCAAGCCAGAGGAAGGCGCAACCGAAGAACGCGCCCTCGAACACCACGGTATATTTGATCTGGATCGCCGCGCCCAGCAGCAGCATCGCCGCGCAGCCGTACAGCCACAGGCGCTCGCGTGCGCGCAGTGCTCCGAAGAGCAACGCCGCCGCCCCGACCACCAGCAGATTGTAGAAGACCGGCGTCTGCCCGCCCTCGCCCTCCATGAAGTTGAGCCACAGGATGTACAAAGCCGCGGCAAGGCCCGCGCCCCAGCGGTCCGCCCGGCGGCGACCCAGCGCATAGATCAGCCATGAAGTCGCCACCACGAACACGAGTGCGACGAGCTTGTACTGCAGGAACCCCTCGCCCCCGAGCAGTCGGGCGCCGGCATAGATCAGAAAGATCCCGATCGGCTTGCGATCGAAGATATCGACATAGGGCAGTTCGCCCTGCAGCATCCGGTCGCCGACGAGCAGGTAGAATTGCTCGTCAAAGCCCAGCGCCGGATTGCCGAAGGTGACGAAGCGCACGGCGATCGCCAGGATCAGCAGCAGCGCGAGAATCGCACGATCCGTGCCGAGGAAATGAACAGGACCGCCAAGCGCTGGCGTAGGCTGACGAACCGTCAATGCGTACCTTTCTCAAAACGCATGCCGCGAACCGGCCGGGCGGCCGTCGCGGCGCGCGCCTTCCGCTATCGCGTCTGAATTGGCAAGGGACTGCCGCTCACACCTTAGGGTCTAAACCCGATTAGAACGAGGATCGAGATTGTCCATGGAAGGCCGCCGACAAGGAGCGAAGCGCAATCGCATAGCTGAACCTACGCGCAAGCAAGCGACGCAGCTCGGCGGCCTTCCATGGACAACCGCATAGCGGCGGGCGCCTTTTGGCGACATGCGGCGTCGCTCGTCGGTTTCGATGAATCCTCATCGCTCCCTCCTCGCTCCTAGCCTGTCGCCAAAATCCGCTCCGTCTCGACCTCGTTCTAATCGGGTTTAGACCCTAGACGGATAGACCGGCACGATATCGACCGGGATCGACTTCATCGACGCGATCACGGCGCGGGCATTGTCGTCGAGCACCGCCCACTTCGCCATGAACGCCTTGACCCCGGCATAGTCGCCATTGCCCTGCAGCATGATCATGTCGCGCAGCAGGTCGCGCAGCCCGAGCTCGAACCGCGCGTCGTCGATGCGGTAGCGGCCGGCCTTGGCGTCCCAGACGAACGCGCCCTTGGCCTTGAGGTAGCCGTACTGCATCGCTGCGCCCTGGCCGTGCGCTTCCTCGATTCCGAAGCGCATCGCGCGGAAGGTGCCAGCAAGATAGGTGGCGAAAAGCTGCGATTTCTCGGCCGCGGGCAGTTCGCCCTTCTGCATCATGAATAGAATGTTCCAGGCCCCCATGACGTCGGCCTTGGCCTCTTCGAGGCCGCCCGCCTGCTCCTTGAGCGCCTCGCTCACCGTGGTCTTCTGTCCGTTCACGACGATCGTCCCCGGCCCCAGACTGTGCGAGAGCTCATGGAACAGCGTCTCGAGCTGCATATACTTCTTGGACACCAGCTTCGCCTGATCGGGCACCAGCACCAGCGGCGCCATCGGGGCGAGGATGCGCTCATATTTGGCGCCGAGCACGTTGGAGAGGATCACCTTCTTCGCGCCCTTGGCCTCGCGCACGCGCTCGTCATTGGGCAGGTTGAACGCGATGGTCTGGACGCCCGGCACATTGTCGCCGCCGCCGCGCACCTGCTCGGCCACCGCGATCGGGGATTCGAAGCCGCGCTGGAAATTCTTGTACTTGGCGGCGACCGGCAGGTTCGCCTCCATGTCGCGCAGATAGCGCTTGTACTTGTCGAGCGCCGCGGACTCGGCCGGATCCTTGAGCGTGACGAAGCTCTCGAACGCCGTCTTCTGGCCGTGGAGCCGGTCAGTATAGACTTCGTACGGCCCGATCGCGACCTCGATCGGGGTTCCCTCCAGGTCCATCCACGCCAGTTCCGACGCGAAATAGTCGTCGGTCAGGAAGGCCTTGGCGCGCAGTGTCAGGAATTTCTTGAGGCTGGCATTGGTGGTGATCGCTGCAGCCTCATTGAGCAGCCGCGCCGCCTCGGTCAGCTCGGTCTTGAACGCCACCGAATAGGGGACCGCCTTCAGTTTCGCGCCGTCGCGGACGACGATCGTGTACGGGCTGGTGAGCGCCGCCTTCTCGCCCGGATTGGCCGCAAGATAGGCGTCGAACGCCTCCTTGGTCAGATCCGCGGGATAGAAACCGGCGCCATCGGGCATCTTCGCGTCGCCGAAGAAGGGGCGGTTCTCGGCGAGATCGTCCCATGGGCCGTAATAGCGGTCGAACATCTCGAGCCGCAAAGGATCGCCATCCTTCTCGATCGCGGCGCGCGTCTGCTTCCAGTTGGCGTCGCGCTGGGCACGATAGATCAGCGACATCTGCTCCGACGCCTGGATCAGCAGATTGACCACCTGTCGCTCCTCGTCGTTGAGGAAGCTGGTGTCCGGCTTCATGTCGATCACCGCGAGCTTCGCCTTCTGCGCGGCGAGATCGTAGCTGTCGGCGGCGGCGGTCGTGTTGTTCCCGGCAGACGGCGCCTGGTTGCAGGCAGCGGTGGCGAGAAGCAGCGCGGCGAGGGCGGTTTTGCGCATCGGTAACTCCGGAAACCATTCGGTTGCGGCAAGCTCTAGACCTGCGAAGATCAACTGTCACGAACCAGCCATATGCGCAGGCCAGGGACGCGGGGAGGGAGACCAGCCATGACCATCCGTATCGATCGCCGTTCCTTGATCCTCACCGGCGTGCTGGGGCTTGGCGCCTACGCCATTCCCGGTTTCGCGCAGGGCCCGAACTGGATCGTCGATGGCTTCACCCATAATGTGGCGAGCGGCGAGCCGGGTCCGGACTCGGTGCTGCTCTGGACCCGCTATGTCGGCAAGGGCGACTCGGCAAAGCTCAGGGTCGAGGTTTCGGAGAGCGCCGACTTCGCAAAGGTCGTTGCCGGCGGCGAAGCGATTACCGGCCCATGGCGCGACTGGACGACCAAGATCACCGTCACCGGCCTCAAGCCCGGCACGCGCTATCACTATCGCTTCATCGCACCCGACGGAAGCAAGTCGCCGGCTGGCCGCACGCGGACGCTGCCGCAAGGCAATGCGGCGCGCTTCGGCATCGCGATCTTCTCCTGCTCGAACATGGGCTTTGGCTATTTCAACGCCTATGCCCATGCCGCGGCGCGCGACGACATCGACCTTGCGGTGCATCTGGGCGATTACATCTACGAGTATCCGCACGGCTATTATCCGTCGGCGGAACAGGCGGTTCCGGAACGCCTGCCGCTCCCGGCGACCGAGATTCTCCACCTCGCCGACTATCGCCTGCGCTATGCCAGCTACCGCACCGATCCCGACTTGCAGGCGCTGCACGCGGCCAAGCCGATGCTGATTCAGTGGGACGATCATGAATCGGCGAACGACAGCTGGGAAGGCGGCGCGCAGAACCATAATCCGGACAAGGAAGGCGACTGGAACGCGCGCCGCGCCGCCGCGATGCAGGCGTGGCGCGAGTGGATGCCGGTCTCCGACGCGCCGTGGAAGAGCTACGAGATCGGGACGCTCGCGACATTGTTCCGCACCGAGACCCGGCTGCTCGGGCGCACCAAACCCTATAGCGCCGCGCCCTTCCTGATGGCGGACGATCCGGTCGCGGCGTTGAAGGCGTTCCGCGACGGCGCGTGGCAGGATCCGGCGATGACGATGATGGGCTGGGAACAGGAGGCATGGATCGCCGCCGAGCTCAAGCGATCGGTCCGCGCCGGAACCCGCTGGCAGGTCGCCGGGTTCGGCACGATCATGGGCAAGCAAGTGGCGCCGAAGCAGGCGATGGACTGGCTCAAGCCCGATGCGGCGGAAATCGCGAAACGCTATGTGAAGGCGGGCGTCACCCTCGCCGCACTCGGCCTGCCGACGAATCTTGATAACTGGGGCGGCTATCCGGCGGCACGCGCGCGCTTCCTCAAGTCCGCGCAGGCGGCGAACGCCAATCTCGTTATACTCTCGGGCGACAGCCACAATGCCTGGGCCTATGATCTGGCGCAGGATGGTCGGCCTGCCGGCGTCGAGTTCGCCGGTCATGCCGTGACCTCGCCCGGCTATGAAAGCTCGACCGCGGCGGACCCCAAGGTCATCGCCCGCGCGCTGGTCGAGACCAATGCCGAGCTCAAATGGTGCGATACCTCGCGGCGCGGCTATATGGCACTGACGCTGACGCCCGACACGGTACGCAACGACTGGCTGTTCGTCGACACGGTGCGGACCCGTGCTCCCGCCGCCGGTATCGGCCACAGCGCCACGGTACGTCGCGGCCGCAACGTGATGGCATAGGATCAATCCCACAATGCGCGGGCGTTTGCCTGCGCGTTGTGGTAAGGAGCGGACATCGCTCCGACCCAGTGGCGTTCCCGGCCGGCTTCCAGTCGAAGGAGGGATTCGCCATGCTTCGCCCGACGCTCATCCTCGCCGCTGCCATCGTTCTCGGCGCGGCCGCCGCTCCCCAGACCCAACCAAAGACGCCGCTCACGCCACAGCCGCGCCTCACCCCCAAGCCGCTCCTGACGCCAGCGACGGGGTGCCGGGTCGATCCGGCCATTACCTCCATCACGCTGACCAAGGTCGGCGGGAGCAAGGAACGGATCATCGTCGCGTTCGAGGTGGTCAATCAGGGCCGCAGCGCGTGGAGTTCCGGTCCGGGTCAGCAGAATGTCTCGCTCAAGGTCCGCAACGGCAATACCGGCCGCGAGTTCACCACGACCCGCCCCCTGCCCGAACGCGCCGCGGCGGGCGGGCGCATGCTGTCCTTCACCTCACCGGTGATCCCCAACGCGTTCGACACGTTCGAGTTCGGCGGCACCGTCGATGTCCAGATCGGCTACGACCCCGACATCGCGATCGACGCCCGCCCGTGCAACGACGACGCGAACGCCGCGAACAACCGCAAGCAAATCACCACGCGGCAGGTCAACGGCTTCCTCAACGCTGCCGCCGCGACCCAGCGCTTCTGAGGCGCTTCAGCCTTCGAGGCTCTTCGCCACCTGCTCGGTCATGTCCTTGGACAGGCCGGGCACCGCGAGGATACGCCCCAGCTCGGCGCGCATCTTCGCGGCGCGCGCCTCGTCGAAACGCTTCCAGCGGCCGAGCGGCGGGACCAGCTTCGCCGCGGTCTGCGGGTTCAATTTGTCGAGCGCGATCAGCTGATCGGCGACGAAGCGGTAGCCGCGCCCCTCGCCCGAATGGAAGGCACGCTGGTTGATCGCGAACGCACCGACCAGCGCGCGCGCACGATTGGGGTTGGCGAGGGTGAAGTCGCGATGCTTCGCCAGTTCCTCGACCGCTTCCGCCGTATCCTCGCGCGTCGCCAGCGCCTGCGTCTGGAACCATTTGTCGAGCACGAGCGCATTGTCGGCATAGCGGTTGTAGAAGATGTCGAGCGCGGCAATGCGCTTGTCCGACTTGCCGTTGACCAGCGTCATCAGCGCGCCCTGACGGTCGGTCATGTTGTCCGCGCCCTCGAACTGGTCGAAGGCGAGGTCCGGCCCGTCCGCCGCACCGCTGGCGTTGATATAGCCGAGCGACACGGTGCGCAGGCGCCGCGCGCCCTTGCCCGCCGGGGAATATTCGAAGCGGTTGGCCTTCACCGCATCATGCGCGTCGCGCCATTGCGCTTCGAGCGCCTTGCCGAGATCGCGGCGCAGCGCCTCGCGCTTCTGGAAGATCAGCTCGGGATCGACCACCGGCAACTGATCGCCGATGAAACTGTCCGACGGGAGCAGCACCGCCTCTGCCACGAATGCGGGGTCGAGCGCGGGATCGGCGAGCGTATTCGCCACCGCCTCGATCACCGGTGCATGATCGGCGCGGCCCTGAGTCACCGCAGCCACCAGCGTGTCGAGCATCAGCTGCTGCATCGCCTCGTACCGGGCGAAGGGATCGTCGTCATGCGCCGAGAGGAAGGCGAGATCGGCGGCACTGCGGTTGGTATCGACGATCACCGGCGCGGAGAAACCGCGGTTGATCGACAGCACCGGAGGTTCGGTCACGCCGTCGAACACGATCTCTGCCTCGGCATCCGACAGCAGCAACAGCTGCTCGGGCGCGACCGGCTGGGCGCTTTCACCGCCGAACAGCCGCAGCTTGAGCGGAAGCACCATCGGCGCCTTGTCAGGCTGGCCGGGCGTCGGCGGTACGCTTTGCCGGAGCGTCACGCGCGCACGGCCGTCCGCATGCTCCAGCGTCGCGCTGACGCGCGGCGTACCAGCCTGCGAATACCAGAGGCGGAACTGCGCAAGGTCGATCCCGCTCGCCTCCTCCATGCACGCGACGAAATCCTCGCAGGTCGCAGCCGTGCCGTCGAAGCGCTGGAAATAGAGGTCGGTCGCGGCGCGGAATTTTTGCGGGCCCAGGATCGTGGCCATCATGCGGATGACCTCGGCGCCCTTGTTATAGATCGTCGCGGTGTAGAAGTTGCTGATTTCGAGATATTCGTCGGGGCGCACGGGATGCGCGAGCGGCCCCGAATCCTCTGGGAACTGCGCCGCGCGCAGCCCGCGGACATCCTCGATCCGTTTGACCGCGGCACTGCCCTGATCTGCCGAGAAGCTCTGATCGCGAAAGACGGTGAAGCCCTCCTTGAGCGAGAGCTGGAACCAGTCGCGGCAGGTGACGCGATTGCCCGACCAGTTGTGGAAATATTCGTGCGCGACCACCGCGGCGACCGCGTCGTAATCATAGTCGGTGGCGGTATCGGGATCGGCGAGGATGTAGCGGCTGTTGAAGATGTTCAGCCCCTTATTCTCCATCGCGCCGAAGTTGAAATCGTCGACCGCGACGATGTTGAACACGTCGAGGTCGTACTCGCGACCGTACACCTTCTCGTCCCACGCCATGCTGAGCTTCAATGCGTGGAGCGCATGGTGGGTCTTGGGCAGATCCTTCTCGCGCACCCAGATGCCGAGCTGCACCTCGCGCCCCGACAGGGTGGTGAAGGTGCCGCGATTGGCGGCGAGATCGCCCGCGACCATCGCGAAGAGATAGCAGGGCTTGGGGAAGGGATCGTGCCACTCGGCCCAGTGCTTGCCGTCGGACGCATCGCCCGAAGCCACTGGATCGCCGTTCGCAAGCAATACCGGGAAATGCGCCCGGTCCGCGGTCATCTTCACCCGATATTTGCTCAGCACATCGGGCCGGTCGGGAAAGAAGGTGATGCGGCGGAATCCTTCCGCCTCGCACTGCGTGCACAGGTTCCCGCCAGAAGCATAGAGCCCCATCAGCTGGGTGTTACGCTCGGGCGCGATCTCGACCTGCGTCTCGACGACATGCGCATCGCCCGGCAGCGCGATCACCAGAGCGGGACCGTCCATCGCATAGGCAGCCTCCGCACCATCGACCTTGACCGAAAGCGGCGTCAGGCCGTCGCCGTCGAGCCGCAACGCACGATCGTGCGCGCCATTCCGTGCGACGGTCAGCACCGCCGTCACCCGCGTCGCCGCCGGATCGAGGTCGAAGTCGAGCGCGATTTCCGGCACGAGCCAGTCGGGAACGCGATAGTCGTCGCGGCGGGTGACATGCGGCGTGGCGGCGAGGGCGTCGATCATGGGACAAGCCTATAGGCGGTGCGGTCCGAGCGGCACCACGAAATTTCATTGCGGTGTATAGCTGTAATGCTACGCCTCAACCCATCCTTTGTTTCAATCGGAAGTCCGTTAAATGCTGCGTCCGACGCTCACTCTCGCTTTCCTCAGCCTCGCGCTCCCGCTCGCTGCGCAGGAGGGCGCGCCCGCCAAGACTCCTACCGCGGCCGAGACCAATGCCTTCGTCAACGCCACGCTTCCGGCAGATCAGGCGGCGATGAAGGCGCATGTCATGTTCCTCGCCTCCGACGCGATGAAGGGGCGCGAGTCCGGCACCAATGAATATGAGATCGCCGCGCAATATGTCGCCGCGCAATTCTATGCCGCCGGACTGAAGCCTGCGGGTATCGACGGCAGCTACCTTCAGCCCGTGCCGCTGCTCAGCTTCCGTCCTGCCGACAAGGGTACGCTGGCCGTGACCCGTAGCGGCGCGGCACCGGTGAACCTGGCGTTCGGGGAGGATTATATCCCCGGCGGCAATCCGGAGAAGACCAGCACCCTGATCGACGCGGGCGTGGTGTTCGCGGGCTATGGTATCGTCGCGCCGCAGTATAAACGCGACGACTACAAGGGCGCGGACGTGAAGGGGAAGATCGTCGCGATCTTCTCCGGCGCCCCCGGCGACTTCGATGGCGAGGAACGCGCCCATTTCGGCAGCAACGCCAACAAGGCGGAGATCGCGGCGAGCAAGGGGGCAGTCGGGGTCATCGTGCTCGAAAGCCCGTCATCGGCCAAGGTGCGCCCCTTCAGCCGCCTCACCGAAGTGCGGGACGAATGGCGGATGACCTGGGCCGATGCGCAGGGCAACGGCCACCTGCCCGCAAAGGGCACGCCGACCATCGCCTCGCTCAGCGTCAAGGGCGCGGACAAGCTGTTCGGCGCGGACAAGGGCTGGGCCGCGGCGAAGAAAGCGGCTGAAGCGGGCAAGCCCATCTTGGCTCCGTTCGCGAGCAGCGCGACGCTCGCCGTTGCGCTCAAGACCGAGCGCAAGATCGTGACGAGCAGCAACGTCGCCGGAATCATCCCGGGCAGCGACCCCCAGCTCAAGGATCAGGTCGTCGTCCTCTCCGCGCATCTCGACCATGTCGGCGTCGGCAAGGCGGATGAAAGGGGCGACACGATCCACAACGGCGCGATGGACAATGCGATGGGCATCGCCTCGCTGATCGAGGAAGCGAAGCGCTTCCAGGCGTCGGGCAAGCCGCCGCGTCGCTCGATCATGTTCCTTGCCGTCACCGCCGAAGAAAAGGGGCTGATCGGCGCCGACTATTTCGCGCACAACCCGACCGTGCCCAAGGCGAACCTGGTCGCCAACGTCAATCTCGACATGCCGGTGATCACCTACAAGTTCGAGGACATGATCGCGTTCGGCGCCGCACGCTCGACGCTCGGCCCGATCGTCGCGCGCGCGACCGCTGCGGTGGGCGTGGGCGTCGGCAAGGATCCGATGCCCGAACAGGGCTTCTTCGTCCGCTCGGACCATTATCGCTTCGTCCAGCAGGGCATCCCCTCGGTCTTCCTGTGGCCGGGCATGGCGGGTGCGGGCGGCGAGGCGTTCAACCGTTTCCTCGCCACCCGCTATCACCGCCCGTCGGACGAGATCTCCAACCCCGAGATCAAATGGGACCAGGGCGTCCGCTTCATCGAGGCGAATTACGCCATCGCGCGCGAGATCGCCGATGCGGACGCGCGTCCGGCATGGAACAAGGGTGACTTCTTCGGTGTGCTGTACAACGGATATGGCGCGAAGTGAGATGATCCTCCCCGGCTGGGGAAGAACTCGATGCGCCTCCTGATCTTCGGCCTCGGCTACGCCGCGTCGGCGGTCGCCGCGCGGCTGCCGGGCATGCGGATCGCCGCGACTGGACGCGCCGGCAACATCGCGTTTGGCGATGCGGATCGCGTGGCGTTCGAGATCGCGCAGGCGACGCACATCCTCTCTTCGGTTCCGCCGGGCGAGAACGATCCGGTGCTGGCAGCATATGGCGATGCGCTGGCCGCGACCGGCGCGTGGCTCGGCTATCTCTCGTCGACCGGAGTCTATGGCGATACCGGCGGGGCATGGGTCGACGAGGGCGCGCCGACCGGGACCGGGCGCCGCAGTGCGCGGACCGTGGCAGATACGACATGGCTCGCGCTGGGAGCGCGCGTGTTCCGGCTTCCCGGCATCTATGGGCCGGGCCGTTCGCCACTCGACCGCATCCGCGGCGGAGAGGCGCGGCGAATCGACGTACCGGGGCAGGTGTTCAGCCGCATCCATGTCGATGACATCGCCAGCGGCGTGATCGCCGGATTCGACGCGCCGCTGGGCGCCTATAACCTCGCCGACGACGAACCCGCACCGCAGAGCGACGTCATTGCATTCGGCTGCCGGCTGCTGGGCCTTCCGGTGCCGCCGCTGGTACCGCTGGAGGACGCGAACCTGTCAGCCGCCGCCCGCGCCTTCTACTCGGAGAATCGTCGCGTCGCCAACGGCAAGGCGAAGCGTGTGCTGGGCTGGCTGCCCGCCTGGCCCGATTACCGGTTGGGCCTGCGCGCCCTGAGCGCCAGCACCAGCCCGGCACCTGCGAGCAATGCGCCCCCGGCGGCGAGCATCGACCAGCGATAGCCCTCGAACAGCGTCGACAGCAGCATCGCCAGCACCGGGATGATCACGCTCGAATAGGCGGCCTTGGCGGGGCCGATCTTGCGCAGGACCGTGAAGTAGAGCGGGAAGGAAACCGCCGAACCGAAGATGCCGAGATAGAGGACGCCGGCGACATAGTTGAACCGCGTGTCGAACACCGGCGGGCCGACGGTGCTCCAGGCGAAGGCCGCATCCATCGACGCACCGATCAGCATCGACCAGCCGAGCATCGTCGCCATCGGATAGCGTTTCGCCGTATCGGTCGCCTGCATGACATTGGCGGTCGACGCCGAGAGCACCCCGAGGCAGGTCAGGCCGATGCCGAGCCAGATCTCGCCGCTCGCCATCGGATCGCGTCGGAGCTCATGGAGGAACAGGAGCCCGACGCCTGCCATCGCGATCAGCGAACCGATGATGAGCTGGCGCCCCATACGCTGGCCCAGGAAGATGCGCGAAAACACCGCATTGGGCACCAGCAGCAGCGCGAACACCACCGCCACCAGCCCGGAGGTGACATGCATCTCCGCGCGATAGACGAAGTTGAAATTGAGCGCGAACTGGAAGGCGCCCATCAGCGCCGCGAAGACGATTCCGCGCCGGTCGAGCCGCAGCGACTGGCGCGTAAACGCCGCCCAGCCAAGCATCGCGACCCCGGCGATCAGGAAACGGTAGGTGACCGACCAGGTCGGCGGGACCACGCCCAGCTGCCCGGTGATGACGATCCAGGTCGACCCCCAGATCAGCGTCACCGCCGCAAAGGGCAGCAACACGGAAAGCCGCGCCGAATTGGGCGTCCGCGTGCCGATCACAGCCCGGAAATCGCGTCGGCCAGCGGCCGGACCGCCGCCTCCCCCTGATCCCATGAGACGACCAGCCGGACCACACCGGGCGACCAGTCGTAGAAATCGAAGCCCTGCGCGCGCAGCGCCGCAGCCTCGGCGGGAGTGACCTTCAGGAACACGGCATTGGACTCGACCGGATGCGCGAGGCGCCCTTCCGCCGCCTGGCCCAGCAGCGCGGCGCCGGCATTGGCGGCGCGCGCGTTACGCAGCCACAGCTCGCCATCGAGCATCGCGTGGAGTTGCGCGGCGAGATACTTGCCCTTGGACTGGAGGTGCCCGGCCCGCTTGCGGCGGACGCGCGCGGCGTCGGCCAGATCGGGGCGGAAGAACACCAGCGCTTCCGCGCCCATCCCGCCATTCTTGATGAAGCCGAAGCTCAGCGCATCGGCCCCGGCGCGCCAGGTCAGGTCGGCAGGCGTGCAGCCCAGATGCACCAGCGCATTGGCGAAGCGCGCGCCATCGACATGGAAGCCAAGGCCCCGCTCCTTCGCGAGCGCCCCGATCGCTGCGGTCTCATCGGGGGTATAGACCAGTCCATATTCGGTGGCGTTGGTGATCGAGATCGCGTGCGGCTGAGTCCAGTGGACACCAGGCTTGATCCGGTCGATCACCGCGCGGATCGCCTGCGGATCCAGCTTCGCGCCCTCCCCCTCGGCGAGCAGCAGCTTGGCGCCATGGGTGAAGAATTCGGGTGCGCCAGCCTCATCGGCCTGGATATGCGCCTCGCGGTGGCAGACCACGCCGCCATAGGGCGGGCAGAGCGACGCAAGCGCGAGACAATTGGCGGCGGTGCCGGTGGACAACCACAGCACGCCGACCTCGGTCTCGAACAACTCGGAAAAGCGCGCATCGAGCGATTGGCTCAGCGCGTCGCCGTCATAGGCGATGTCCTGCACATTCGCCGCTGCCAGTGCCGCAAGCACCTCAGGACTGGCGGGCGCGGTGTTGTCGGAGAAAAAGCGCATGGCCCGCCACATGCGCTTGGCGATTCATGCCGTCAACGGTCGTCCGTCGAACGACGATCGCCGCCGTTTGCGTTCGGCGCGGGAGGATCGGTCCGGGCTTGCCGCTGAGTGGATCCTCGAACCCGAAGGGAGGATCGGTATCCGGTCGGGGAAGCGGCATCTCCCCGTCAGCCTTGTCCCGACCGCCCCGAAGCGGGGGCCGGGCCTGCGGGGCTCAGGCGATGATGCCCGAGCCCGGAACGGCGGTGGTGGTCAGGATCGCCACGGTGGTGAGACCGAAGGAGACGAGAGCGACGAGGATCTGGCGTGTCATGTTCTGCTTCCCTGTTTTCTGTGTTCTGCCTGGACCGGTCAGGCGACCGGGCCCATGCCGACGGTGTTGGCGATCAGGACCGCGGTGAAAGCGGCGGCGCCGAGCAGCGAGAAAGCGTAGCGGCTGAGATCTTCGAAACGGACGGCCATGATTTCATTCCCTTTTGTCATTCCGCCGAACCGTTCGGCGAGATGCCAAGAGAATTGCATGGTCCGTGCCAGTTTTCTCAACCAGCTGAAATACAACGATTTATTATTTTGTTGCTGAGCTTGTTGGGATTTAACGCCAAGATAAGTGGTGAAATTTCCCAACAATCTGCTGCGAAATTCGCCGTCAGCGCTTCAATTGGTGCGGACGCAGTTCCGGCCATCATTCTTGGCGGCGTAGAGCAGCCGGTCGGCACGGCCGATGCTGTTGGCGAGCGGCTCGCCTGCCCCCACCAGCGTCAGGCCGGCCGAGAAGGTGATCTCGCCCAGTGGCGCGTCGGTCTCGCGCAGACGATAGCGTTTCGCTGCGACGGTGGCGCGCGCGTTGTCGAGCGTTACCGTAGCACTCTCCAGGCTGGTACCCGGGAACAGGATCGCAAATTCCTCGCCACCATAACGCGTGACGTAATGGGCAGCGCAGCTCGCCTTGAGCGTCTCGGCGATGGTCTTGAGCACGCGGTCGCCCACGGCGTGGCCGAACCGGTCGTTGACCGTCTTGAAATGATCGACGTCGCAGATCGCGACGCACATGCTCCCGCCCGCGGCGGCAAGCTCGGCATAAGCCTCCTCGAACGCACGGCGATTGGGCAGGTCGGTCAGCGGATCGCGACGGGCGTTGTCGCGCGCTTCCTCCAGCTTGTCGCGCAACTCGACCGCCTCGCGCGTGGCATTCTCCAATCGCGATTCGGCGTTGTGCACCCGCTCGAGCATCGTTGCGGTGACGCGCGACAGTTCGTCGAACATCGCGCCTTCGCCCCCTCCGCCAAAGCGACGGATGGCATCGGCGCTGCGCGCAAGATCGAGGCCGAAGCCGACGGTTTCGTCGTGCATCGCCTGGACCATGTCCTGAAACCCTTCGACCTGCATCTGCGTCTGCGCGACCAGGCCATCCGCCTTTTCGCGAACGTCGCGCGCGTTCTCGGGCGATTCGACACCCAGCGATTCGATATCGCGTTTGGTAAGGCGCACCCCGCCATCGGTCAGCGCCGCCACCGCCCGTGCGAGGGGCCCGGCGGGATCATGAAGCAGATGCCAGGCGAACGCGAAGTTCGCCGGATCCGGCTCCAGCCGCTGATCGAACAGAAATGTGCCGATGCGCTCGTAAAGCTGCCAGGCCGGATTATCCGTCCCTGCAGCTCGAGCGGCCCTCGCCACCGTCATAGAATTCCATCCCCACGCTTATCGGGGCACCACAACACGCGCCCGCAAACGCACTCTGATAGATCCGGCCTAGATCCTAACTGCTAAAATCCGGTGAAATCGTTACACCGGCAATAAGCATATTATTTCCGCTGCTTGGCGTGCCATTCCTTCACCGCCGCCAGCGTGTTGCGGATATGCGGCGCGGGGCTCATCTCGCTATGCGCATAGATCACCTTGCCGTCGGGCGTGATGACGAAGCTGGTACGGCTGGTCATCGCGGTCTTGGCGCCGTTACGCTTGAGCGCCACGTCATAGCCGTCGATGATCGCCGGGGTTGCCTGCGCCACTGCGAACTTGCTCGCGCAATCCTTGGTCGAGAAATCCTTGAGCTTGTCGATCGGGTCGGCAGCCATGCCGATCACGGTCGCGCCTGCCGCCTTGAACTCGGGGGTGGCGGCGGCAAAGGCCTGTGCCTCAGCGCTACACCCTGGCGTGAACGACATGGGGTAGAAATAGAGGACGACCGGCCCCTTCTTCAGCTGCTTCTTGAGGTTGAGCGTGAACTCCTTGCCTGCGAGCGCACCCTGGGTCGTGAAGTCCGGGGCGGCACTTCCGGTCGCGATCTGCGCGGTGGCGGGTACGGCAGCAGAGGTCGCAGTCATCAGGGCGAAGGCGGCAACGATCGTCATGCGCATCAAATCTCTCCTCTTCGATCCGTCTATGCGCCCGGCACGCCGCAGCGCCAAGCCTAGCGCGTCAGTGAAATTCCCAGCCGGCCATGCGTGTCGCGGCGACGATAATCGTCGAGCGCCTCGCCAAAGCCGGTGAAGCCCTGTCCGAACAGATAGATGCCGAACCCGCCGCCGAGATCCGCGATCGGATAGGAGGCGAACAGCTCGGCCGCCCCCCGCCCGCTGTCGGGATTGCCGCGCACGTTGAGGCTGAGCTTGAGGCTGTCGGGTTTGAACAGGGTCAGCCCCAACGAGCCATTGCCCCAATAACGGTCGAGATCGGGAGCCACGCCCTGTTTGCCGACATAGATCCAGGCCTGTGGCGTCACTTCGGCGCGCCAGCCGGCACCCAGGTCGAACGCCTTGGTGAACCGCGCGAAGATGCGGTTCGAATCGATCGAGGTCGCCGGCCCCTCGCCGTTCGAATCGTGCCGCCACCCGATCCCGAACATCGCGGTGTCGTCGATCGCCTTCTCGTAGAAGACCTCGGGCGAGTAGGTGGTGTGCTCGAACGGCCCCGAGGGCAGGTCGAGACGCCAGAACATCGTCTGGGTGTAGGCGAGCTTGAAACCGCTGAGCGCGCTCTCGCTGCGAAAGGGCTGGAAGGCAAAGCTGAACTGGAGCTTCGTCCCCGAATTGCCCGCACCGAATGCGCCGTAAATGGGCTCGTGCGGCGTGAAGCGCGCGAGGAAACCGGACGCGGTTCCCGCGGATCGCCGCACCTCCGTCTCGCCATCGCTGTCGGTGCTCGCCGCAGCGGCTCGCGCATCCGCCGGATAGGCATTCCCCACACCCGGTGGAAGCTCGCCAATGGTGGAGGGTGCCGGACGCGCGGCATAGGCGACGGGGACGTAGCGCGCCTTGGCAAAGCTGCCGGGCGCTATGGTCGCGGCGGGCATCGGCAGCCGCTCGAGCATCATCCGCGTACCGTCGGCCGCAGTCACCTCGATCTGGCGCGGCCCCTCGGCGGGTACCGACGACGCCCCCTCGTTGAGCAGGATCACCTCGACTCCGCGCAGCGCGTCGCGCTCGGTCGCCGGCTGGGTCGGCACGGCACGGACCTGCGCCAGCGCGGGCGCGGCGGACAAGACGAGCGGGAGCATCAACAAGGAACGCATCGCCGCCCCGGATGCCAGCAAGCGATGACGATTGCGAGTCGCTTGACATGCATTGGCTATCGGCAACCGGACCAGCGGGTCATACAGTCGAGCGCGGGCGCGAACCGCCCATGCAATGGGAGAGACAGGAATGAGCGCAGACGAGGCCGCAATCGGCAAGGTTCTGGACGAACTCTACGACATCATCTCGGGGCCGGCGGGGCCGCGCGACTGGTCGCGGCAGAAGGCGATCTTCCACGACGAAAGCCGGCAGATGCGGACCTGGATCGAGCCCGACGGCAGCGCCGCGATCAAGATCATGGGCCGCGATGCCTATGCCGCCGACACCACGCCCTATTTCGCGGAAAACGCATTCTACGAAATCGAGACCGCGCGCCGGATCAACATCTTCGGCAATATGGCGCATGCCTGGAGCATCTACGAGGCGCGCCGCTCGCCCGACGCCGCCGATCTCGACCGGCGCGGAATCAACTCGATCCAGCTCTACAAGGACGCGGATGGCTGGAAGGTCATGAGCATGATCTGGGACAATGAGCGCGAAGGCGTGGTCGCCAGCCTCTGACGACCAGGATGGCCAGACCCGGTCTGGCATGAAGACAGGACCGGGCGGGCTGCTTCGCAGAGGAAGCAGCCCGCCCGGTTTCATTCAGAACCGGCGCGACACACGCAGTTGCAGCGTTCCTGCGTGACCACCCTGACCACCGCGCCACCCGGTCTCGAAGTCGAGCGACCAGCGGCTGGCGAGAAGATCGAACCGGGTGCCCAGGTTCAACTGGATCTGCTCGCGCGACCAGCCATTGCCGGACAGCGAGTAGAATGCCGCGCCGGGGATGTCGGCATAGTCGAGCCACTGCGGATCGATGTCGGCGAACTCATGGTTCCATTCGGCCCGCAGGCGCGGCGTGATCGAACCGAAGCTCACCTTCTGGCGATACTGGATGCGGCCGCCGATCGTTCCGACCACCGAACGCACTTCCCGCGCATCGAAGCGCAGATTGTAGCGTCCCGCGCCACTCTCGGCATAGGCGTCGAGGTCGGCATCCAGATACTCGCCCCGGCCGTAGATCGACCATTGCAGCGGACCGTCACCACGATCGATGCCGAGCGAGAGCGCGGCAACCGTGTAACTGCCATCACGGCTCCCGCGTGCTTCCGCATTCACCGCCGTGACGAAGCGCCGGGTGGTGAAATCGAGCTGACCGCGGCCAACCATGCCATCGATGAACAGGCCATCGACGGGCAGGATGCTGGCATAGGCCGCGAAGAGCGAGCTGGTCCCGCGAACCTGCGCCGCGGTGCCGATCCGGCTCAGATCGTTGCCATAGCCACCACCCACACCGACGACGACCCCGTCCGCCAGCTTGATGTCGGCGCCGCCGCTGAGGCCAGCCGTGGTCGCGGTGATCTTGCTGCGATCGGTGGTCTCGTTGCGCGTGCCGATTTCGATCGCACCGCCTGCCCAGAGGGCAACCGATCCGTTCCGCCGCTTGCCGTCTTCATCGACGAAGCCCGAACCGGGAGCCTCGGCTTCGTCCGCCTTGCCGACGCCCAGACGGGGCTGTGCGTCTCCGAGCACGCCGCCGGACGTGGCGAGCATGCGCCCGTCACCCAGCCGGTCTACCCGCGAGAAGGGCGAGCGCGGGTCGTTCGCGACGCGGCCGATTGCCGGGTCCTCGCTCGACCTGCGCATCCGGTCGGTGATCGTCAGCCCCCAGCTCGAATCGTCGAACTGGTTCATGACCCCGGTGCCGTCGCGCGAGGAGAGGGTAATCCCCATCGCCGAGCCCGAGCCGCCCCCGTCATTGTGGAGCTGTTCGGCACGCCGCATGAAGTTCGACACCTGCGCGCGGGCGAAGCGGCGCGCCGTCTCGGCCTGGGCATCGCTGATCGCACCCACGACCGGATCGTTCCGCGGATCGGGACGAGCCTGCACGGTGAGGGTGACGGTCGACGGTGCCGAGGCGCCAAAGGCGTTGCTCAACGTATAGGTGACCACGATCGTCCCGCCGAAGCGATTGCTCGGTGTCGCGTCGAGGCGGTAGGTTCCGTTGCCGGCCGCGACGATCGTGGTGGCGACCGAGCCGGCAGGCGACACGCTCACCACATTGGCGCCAGTGAACGGCCCGCCCGTGGCACCGTCGGTCAGCATGACCGAGACCATCTGGCCGTCACCCGTGGCCGCGGTCTTGGGCAGCGCCACCGGCGTCTGGCCGACCACCGTGATCGTCACGGTTCCGGGCGTCGAGGTCCCTCCGGGGCCGACGGCGACAAAGGTGAAGCTGTCGGTCCCGGCATAGTTCACCGCGGGCTTGTAGGTGGCGAGATACGGCGCCCCGGCACTCAGCGTCACGGTACCATGTGCCGGCTGGGTCGCGATCTGGATCGCGCTATGAACACCCGTGACCAGCGCCGAAAGATCGACGGCGACGGTGTTGTTCGTCAGCGCCGTATTGCCGGTCACCGTGCCCGTCCCCGGCGCCGCAACCGGCGCAGGCGGGTTGGCGACGACCAGGCCCACCGTCGCGGGGGTCGAGGTACCACCCGGTCCGGTCGCCGTGTAGGCGAAGCTGTCCGCACCATAATAGCCCGCAGTCGGGACATAGGTGACGACATTCCCGCTCACCGTTGCCGTGCCATGCGTGGGCGCAGTGGTGATCGCGATGCTCGTGTGGACGCCCGTGATCGAACTGGTGAGATCGATCGCCGTGCCGGGGCTGTTATACGCCACCGCGACACCGCTGCGGTTGGCGACGGTCGGCGCGGGCGGGGTCGCCACGGTCAGGCTCACCGTCGCGGGCGCCGAAGTGCCGCCCGGGCCGGTCGCGGTATAGGTGAAGCTGTCCGCACCGAAATAGGTCGCCGATGGCGTATAGGTCACCACATTGCCGGCCACCGTCGCCGTGCCGTGTGCCGGGGCAGTTGCGATGGCGATGCTGGTGTAGACGCCCGTGATCGAACCGGTCAGGTCGATCGCCGTCCCACTGCCCGCATAGGGCACCGCAACGCCGCTGCGGTCGGCAACCGCAGGCGCCGGAGGCACTGCCACCGTCACGCTCACCGTCGCCGGCGCCGAAGTGCCGCCTGGACCGGTCGCGGTATAGGTGAAGCTGTCGGCACCGAAATAGGTCGCCGACGGCGTATAGGTCACCACATTGCCGCTCACCGTCACCGTGCCGTGCGCAGGGGCGCTCGCCACCGCGATGCTGGTGTGGACG
>CAYOXO010000043.1:0-29607 GCA_964407945.1 uncultured Stakelama sp. | reverse complement strand
CCGCTTCGCCGGACGCGACGACATAGTGATCGCCCGCGTCCACGATGCCCGTCGTGAACACCACATCGTGGATGTACATGCGTTCGGCGAGCGGCGCGGTCAGCGCGGCGCTCGCTTCGAGCAGCGGCGCAGCTTGGGTGTGCAGCGTGATCGAAGGATCGTCGCGATCGAGCAGCGACCAATAGGTGCGGTAGATGCCGACCACTTCCTTCGGTTCCACCCCATGCCACAAGGTCAGCCAGCCACGGTCGGTCAGGACCGGTGGCGTCCCTCCGCCGATCCGTGCAGTCGCGACCGTGCCGGTGCGCGGTCGGATGCCGGGGTCGAGATATGGCTTCCAGTGCCGGCCGTCGGGCGAGGTCGCAAGGTTGATCGACGGCCCCGCGCGCCATTCGCTTCCCGGTGGATAGGCGAAATAGAGGTCGCCGAGCGGCCGTGTCTGCGCCCAATATTGCCCGCCCGGTTTGCCCTCGAAGATCAGCATGTCCTTGTTCTGATGATCCAGCACGACGCCCTCGAACCGCCAGTCGATGCCGTTGCCGGATGCATAGAGGGTGGTCGAATGCCGTTCCGGGCTGACCGAACAGGTCGTCATCAGCCATTCGCCGCCGACCCGGCTGATCCGGGCATCCTCAATGCCATAGCATTGCACGCTGTGCCGCGGCGCGATCGCCTTACCATAATGCGGGGTGACGACATTCAGCCCGTCAGGCGTCAGCTCCACCGGCAGCAGCCATGACAGCGACGTCAGCGCCATGATCTTCCACCCCCCGCCATGCAGCAGGAACTTGCGGGGATCCGACGTGTCGACCAGCTCCAAGGGCCAGCCGTCCAGAACATAGCGCCCGCCCTGCCACCGGATCGCGTGCACCTTTCCGTTGCGCACCGGCTCGAGCAGCGCTTCGGCGACCCGCACCATCATCATCAGATTGCCATTGGGCAGCCGCGTCAGCCCCGGATTGAACGCGCCGAGCACATGGGTTTGCGCATCGAAATGCCCGGCAAGCGGTGAACGCGTGAGATCGACGTCCGCCGGGCCGAACACGAGACGGTCGGTCGAAAAATTGGTCATGCGGCGGCATTCGGCATCGCCGGCTCCACGGAAATGACTGCAGCCTCAAACCACCAGACACGCTCAGGTTCCATATTGGGCTCTCTGATTGCAATGACTGCATCCGCCCCATATCCCGTGCGCGGGAGATTATGATGAGCCGTTCGACTCGCAGGACTTTGGGTGGCGTGACCGTACAGGACGTGGCCCGCGCGGCCGGGGTCTCGGCAATGACCGTCTCGCGCGTCATGAACGGCGGCACCAATGTGCGTGAGGATACGCGCAAGGCCGTGCTCGCCGCGGTCGCGCAGTTGAACTATCGCCCCAACGCAGCCGCGCGCTCGCTCGCGGCGGGCGGCGCGTCGCAGATCGGCCTGCTCTATGCCAACCCGTCGGCGGGGTATCTCAGCCAGTTCCTGATCGGCGCACTCGAAGCGGCGCGGCGTGCAGGGTGCCACCTTGTGCTCGAATCGTGCGAGGACGATGGTGCGGCCGCACAGGAAGAGGCGGTGCGCCAGTTGATCGATGCCGATGTGCGTGGCGTCGTGCTTCCGCCGCCGCTCTCCGAATCCACGGTGGTACGCGACGTACTCGCCGAGGCGGGCATCCCCTGGGCAGCGATCGCGATGGGATCGCATGAACCGGGCACGCTCAACGTGCGGATCGACGATTTCGGAGCGGCGCGGGCAATGACGCGGCACCTGATCAAGCTCGGTCATCGCGAGATCGGCTTCATCAAGGGGCATTTCAACCAGATTGCGAGCGCCGAACGTCATCGCGGCTTCCTCGCCGCCCTGGAAGAAGCGGGAATCGATCCCACCTCGGCGCGCATCGAGCAGGGGCTGTTCACCTATCGCTCGGGCCTCGAAGCCGCCGAGCGTATCCTTGCGGGCCCCGGCGCACCGACCGCGATCTTCGCGTCGAACGACGATATGGCCGCCGCTGCGGTGGGCGTCGCGCATCGCCACGGGCTTCAGGTACCGGGCGACCTCAGCGTCGTCGGGTTCGACGATACCGCGATCGCGACCAGCATCTGGCCCGCGCTTACGACGATCCGCCAGCCGGTGTCGGCCATGGCCCAGACGGCGATCATAATGCTGTTGCGTCGCTTGCGCGAACGCCCGGGCGAGCCCGAAGCGGTCGAGGAGGAAGTACTTCCCTACGAGCTGGTGCTGCGCGATTCGGCCGGACCGCTCAAGGCCTAGCGCTACGGTTGCCGGAGGCGTGCGTTCAGACCGGCTCCGCCACGCGCCGCGCGGCGATGCTGCGATAGAGATCGCGAATGCCGAAGGTCCATGGCGCTGCGTCCTTCGATGTCGTCACGCCATTGGCAAGCGTGCCGAGGCGCGGTGACGAAATGCGTACCGTGTCGCCGACCTTGTGCGTGAAGCCGCGGCCCGCATCGTCACGGTCCTGCACCGGGGCGAACAGCGTGCCCAGGAACAGCGCGAACCCGTCGGGATATTGATGCTCGGACAGGGTCTGGCGGACCAGCTCCAGCGGATCGCGACTGATCTGGTTCATCGAACTATGCCCTTCGAGGCGATAGCCCTCCGGTCCCTCGATCAGCAGGTCGAGCTCGGCATTGCGCACATCCTCGATCCCGAAATGCGCGTCGAACAGCCGCACGAACGGGCCGATTGCGCAGGCGGCATTGTTGTCCTTGGCCTTACCGAGCAGCAGCGCGCTACGCCCTTCGAAATCGCGCAGATTGACGTCGTTGCCCAGGGTCGCGCCGATCACTTTGCCCGCGGCATTGACGATCACCACCACTTCCGGCTCGGGGTTGTTCCAGCTCGAATCCGAACGGATGCCCACTTCCGCCCCCCAGCCGACCGACGACAGTACCGGCGCCTTGGTGAATACCTCGGCATCGGGGCCGATCGCGACTTCCAGATATTGCGACCACATGCCGGCATCGATCAGCGCGGCCTTGAGCTTCGCGGCATCATCGCTGCCCGGCACCACCGAACGAATGCCGCCGCCGATCCTGCCTTCCAGCTCGGCGCGGATCGCCGCGGCCTGGCTCGCGTCGCCCCGCGCGCGCTCCTCGATCACCCGTTCGATCGCCGAGACCGCGAAGGTCACCCCGCAAGCCTTGACGCATTGCAGATCGATCGGGGCGAGCAGCGCATAGTCGCCGCCACCGATGGTGAGGTCCGCGACGTCGCAGAGATAGGCACCCTCGACTCCTGCTGGATGGGCAAGGTCGAAGAGGTCCGCGGTCGTCACCGCCGCCGCCGAAACGTCATAGACCCGGCCTTGACGAACGATCACCGGAACCGGCCCGTCCGCGAGCATCACGCGACCAGCGAGCACGGCGCGCTCGGCATCGTCGGGAAGCGCCGACACATCAAAGGCTACAAGCACAACTCTCTCCTTCGACCGCAATTGGGCGCGACTTCAGATCGTCCAGGCGCCGTCGATCCGTGCAACCGTGCCGGCCTGCCCGCCCTCGCGCAGCGCCGGGGGCAACAGTGCGTCGGGCATACCCTGATAGCTCACCGGGCGCAGGAAACGGTCGATCGCGAGCGTGCCGACCGAGGTGCTGCGCGGGTCCGAGGTTGAGGGATAGGGGCCGCCATGGACCATGGCGTGCGCCACTTCGACGCCGGTCGGCCAGCCATTGGCGATCACGCGGCCGACGGTACGCTCAAGCACGGGCAGCAGGTCGCGCGCCGCATCATAATCGCCCGCATCGACCTGAAGCGTCGCGGTGAGCTGGCCTTCCAGCTCGCCCAGCACCGCCTTGAGCTCGTCGAGGCTGGCGCAGCGGACGACCACCGAGGAGACGCCGAACACCTCGTGCAGATGCACCGGATCGGCGAGGAAATCCTTGCCCGCGACGCTGAACAGCGCCGCACGGCCGCGATTGGGGCCGTCCGGCGCCACACCCTCGGCCACCTTCGTGACGAACGCACTGCCCGCGAGCTTCGCCTTGCCGCTCTCGAATGCCTCCCAGATGCCGTCGGTCAGCATCACCTGTGCCGGCTGGCCCGACAGCACTTCGCCCGCGCGGGTGATAAAGGCGTCCAACTCCGGTCCTTCCACCCCCATGACAAGGCCGGGATTGGTGCAGAACTGGCCCGCGCCCATCGACAGGCTGGCGACGAACGCCTCGGCCAGCGCGGTGCCGCGCGCCTTGAGTGCCCCGGGCATCAGGATAACGGGGTTGATCGCCGCCATTTCGGCATAGACCGGGATCGGACGCGGGCGCGCCGCCGCGATCCGCATCAACGCCTCGCCGCCGCCGCGCGACCCGGTAAAACCGACTGCCTGGATACGCGGATCGGCGACCAGCGCCTCACCCACCTTGCGCGACGTACCGTTGACCATGCCGAACGTGCCCGCGGGCATGCCGCATTTCTCGACGGCACGCGCAATCGCGGTCGCGATCAGCTCGGCGGTGCCGGGGTGCGCGCGATGGCCCTTGACCACCACCGGACAGCCCGCCGCGAAAGCGGAGGCGGTGTCGCCGCCTGCGGTCGAGAAGGCGAGTGGGAAGTTTGACGCACCAAATACCGCGACCGGGCCGAGCGGCACCATGCGCAAGCGCAGGTCGGGCCTGGGCGGCACACGCGCGGGATCGGCATGGTCGATGCGTAGCTTCTGCCACTGGCCGTCGCGCACTTCCCGAGCGAACAGGCGCAGCTGGCCCATGGTGCGTCCGCGCTCGCCGGTGATTCGGGCAGCCGGCAGCCCGGATTCGCGGCAGGCGCGATCGATCAGCGCATCGCCCAGCGCCTCGATCTCGTCGGCGATCGTCTCGAGGAAACGGGCGCGCTCCTCGAGCGGCTTGGTCGAATAGGGCAGGAAGGCCGCTTCGGCCGCAGCGCAGGCGTCTGCGACGTCCTGCTCGCTCGCGCTGGCAAAGCCGGCATCGGCGATGTCGGCGCCGGCCGCGGGGTCATAAGCGTGGAAGCGCGTGTCGCTCTGACGGCGTTCAGTCCCGATGAAAAGTCCGCCCGTCAGTTCCATGATCGTCTCCGTAGATCGGCCGCCGCGACGCTACGCGGCAAGGGACATGCCCCGCCCGTCTACAAACATCATACGAATTTTCAAGCCGGGCGGGCAAGATTGGTAGCGCCGCCCGATTCTGGCGCGAACACCGCCGCGCCGTCAACGCGCGACGATGCCACTCAGGCCGGATCAGCGCAGCCGCGCGCTCATCAGGAAGCGTTCGCGGCTCTCCGCAGCCTTGCGCCGCAGTTCGGAGATGGCGTGCTCCTCGGTCGCGTCGAGCATCGCTTCGAGGAGCCGGTTGAAATGGTGGCGCATCGCCACGCGCGCCGCATTGGAATCGCCCGCGCGCAACGCGTCGACGATCGCGCCATGCTCACGCTGGCGCGTACGGCCGTCATGCTGGCAGACGCTGGCATAGGTGGTGCGCACCTCCGGCACCTCGGTCCGCATCCGCCACAGCGACTTGATGACATGGATGATCGCCTGATTGCCCGATGCCGACGCGATCAGCAGGTGAAACTCCTGATCCGCCTCGGTCGACTTCGCGTCGTCGCTGTCGTCGCGGCCCATGATCTCGAGCAGTTCGTCGAGCCGCTCGAGCGTTTCGGGCGTGACGGTCGAAGCCGCCAACGCCGCCGCTTCGGATTCGAACAGCGAACGTGCCTCGGTCAGTTCGAACGCGCTGACCGCGGGCGGCTCGTCGGTGGGCACTGCCTTGCCGTCGGTGACATAGACGCCCGATCCGGTCTTGATGCGGATGCGGCCGATGGCCTGAAGCGCGATCTCCGCCTCGCGGATGGTCACGCGGCTGACGTTGAACCGCTCGGCCAGCTCACGCTCGCCGGGCAGACGCGATCCCGGCGGGAACACGCCATCGTCGATCAGCGCGGTGATATGATCGGCAATGCTCTGGTATAGCCGGTCAGCCACGATGATCCTCACCAATTCCCCTGGCCCGATCCTTATTCGGTCCGTCCGAAAGCGCAAGCACCGCCATCACCGACAGCGAACGCAGCGGCCCGCGCCCCGAACCGGTCGTCTGCGGGGAGGTAGTGCAGACGACCGGAAGGGATGCGGGCCGGCACCGTCGCGGCATTGCCGAACGGAAAGCCATGAGCGGGCGCCTAGAGCCGCATGCGCGCGCCGATGAAGTAGCGCGGCCCGTAATAGTGATACTGACGGATGCTGCCCTGCACCGGCATGTCGGTGATCTTGGGCGAGTCGAAGATGTTCGTCGCCTCGAACCGCAGCGAGACGTTGCGGTTGATGTCGTACGAGGCGCGCAGATCGAACGTCTCGTTGCCGCGGACATAGCGCAGCTGCGAATTGCCGCCGACAAAGTCCTGATAATAGTTGGACCGGTAGTTGTAGATGCCCTGGATCGAGAAGCCCTTGAGCTGATAATAGAGCTGGGCCGAGACGACGTGCTTGGAGAAACCGGACAGGCCGGCAGGCGCGACCAGCCGCGGGGTCGTCACCCCCGTCGTCGGGTTGAAGATCTGCCCGAGCAGAAGGTCCTCATTCTCGAAATTGGTGTCCGCGTAATTGTAGCTGACCTTGCCGCCGAACCCGTCGAGCGGCTTGGGCAGCCACGAGAAGCGGTTGGCGAGCGTGATCTCGACGCCCCAAAGCTGGCTCTTGTCCGGGCTGTTGGCGGTCTGCGTCACCGGCACGCTGACATCGCGACCGCCGATGCTGAAGGTCTCGTTGCCGACGACCGGCATGAAGCCGCCGCTGAACTCCTTGAAATAGACCGTCGCCGAGAAGAGCGAATCCCGGTTGGGATAATATTCGAGCGCGAGGTCGCCGTTCCATGACATCAGCGGCTTCAATGCCGGGCTGCCATTGGCGCGGATTTCGCTGATCGCTTCCTCGATCGTCGTGCCGCTGGCGTCGAGGAAGAAGGTACGGCCCGCCCCCAGCGCGCTCGGTGCCGGACGCGACATCGCGCGATAGGCGGCAGCGCGCAGCAGCAGCCGGTTCGGCTGAAGCTCGAAGATCGCGTTGAGGCTGGGCAGGAAGCGGGTGGTTTCGTCCTCGAGCGTCACCGTCTCATAGCTGCCGGTGATGGGCACGAGCGTAATCGTGCCGTCGGTGTTGTTCTTGATGTTGAACGCGCTGCGCAGGCCGATCGAAGAGACCTTGGTGTTGACCACGCGCACGCCGAAATTACCGCGCACCGGCATGTCACCCAGATCGCCCGCATATTCGGCCATGACATAGCCGGCGAGCGTCTTTTCAGTCACGTCGCGATTGGCGGGCGAAAGCAGGTCGGCAGGCAGGCCGGGGTCTTCGGACCCGGTATATTCGCGCATCAGGCACAGCGGGTCGAACGTCGCCCAGCTGGTGATGGTGTTGCCCTGCGCCCTTTCGAGGAAGCCCGTCTGCGGGAATTGCGTGCGGCAGAGCGTATTAATCCGGGCGTCCTGTCGGCCGGCCACTGGCGGTACGATCTCGTTGCGTAAATCGAAATCGCGATAGGTCTGCTGGGCCCAGCGGCCGCCGATCGCGATGTTGGTGATGAAGCCGTCGAGCTTGTAATCGGCGTCGAGACGCACGCCCCAGATCTCGTTGCGGCGCTCGCTCTCGTCACGCCGAGCGCGCGCGTCGTCCCAGAACAGCGCATGATTGGTGATGTCGAAGCGCGGATCGAAGGTGATCGTCGGCGCGTAATTCCCCGGCTTCACCTCATAGGTGTAGGGAATCCGCATGTTGTTGATCGCAGTGCGATTGCCGTTCATATCGAGCGCGTCGGTACGCAAACGCACCTGTCGCTCGATCTCGGTGCGGATCGTGCGCGAATAGGAGCCGTCGAGCGCCAGTGTCAGTCGGTCGCTGGCCTGCCAGCGCAGATTGGCGCCGCCACCCAGATATTCCTCAGAGCGCTCAAGGTTCGAAGCGGTCGATTCGACCGCGCTGCGACCACTCATCTTCTGGATGATGCCGTTCGAGTCATAGACGACGTTGGAGAGGCTGTTGCGCATCTCCGAGATGTTCAGGTCGCGCCGGTTCTCGACAAAGGTGCGGTCCGAATACTGCCCGTCGATGTTGAGCTCGACCCGGTCGGAGAATTTCCACTGGATCGCGCCGAAGATCGCGTCGCGCCGGTCGGTTTCGCTGATCTGACGCCACGCCATCGAGTTAGGCGCGAGATAGAAGGGTGTGTTGACCGTGTCGCCTTTGGCCAGATCGATCGCGGCGCAGTTGGCGTTGTTGGCGACAGGCTTGGTCGCGTTGCACGCGGTCCAGGTCGAGCTGCCCGCGACGGTCTCTTCGGGGTTGTTGGTGCTGTTGCGCTGCACGCCGATCGCGATACCGACCTCGCCCAGCCCGCCCAGCTTGTACTGATCGACATAGGACAATGTCCCGCGCCAGCCCCAGGCCGACGAACCGATCACCTTGTCCTGATAGGGGCTGTAATTGCCCTTGATCTCGCCCTGGATGCGGCGTTTGCCGAAGTCGAGCGGGCGCAGCGTGCCGATGTCGATCGAGCCGGCGACGCCGCCTTCGACCAGGTCGGCCTGCTGCGTCTTGTAGATCTTGATGTTGTTGACCAGTTCCGAGGGGAATTGGTTGAAGTTGACCGAGCGGTCGCCCGAGCCGTTAGTGGCGTCGCGGCCGTTGAAGGTCGAGTTGGACAGGAACGGGCCAAGGCCGCGCAGCGCGATTTCCGAGGCGCCGCCCTTTTCGCGGTGCGTGGTCGCGCCGGTGATCGTCTGGATCGCCTCGCCCACCGACAGCGCCGGCAGATCGCCGATCTCGTCGGTCGACAGCGCGTCGACGATCGCGGTTTCGCGCTTCTTGACGTCGATCGAGGTGCGCAGGGTTTCGCGGATGCCGGAGACGACGATCTCTTCCTCGTCCGCCGGTGCGTCGGCGGGCGGGGCAGCCTCCTGCGCCATCGCCTGCGTCGCCGCGAGCAGCGACACGGCAGCGCTTGCCATCAACCATGCGCGGGTGCGCGAGCGCTCGGCGGATGCCGGCTTACCCATTCGTCCTCTCCCTGAGTCCAATTTTGTTGATTGACCCTTGCCGGTTGCAAACCAGTTGTCAACCTAAGTCATATGCCAATTACCGAATAATTGGTCCTACCAATTTACGGCACGAGCTGTGAAGCCAGTGCCGGAACGGCGCGCGCGAGATCGTCGGCGACCAGCTTGGCGAACACGCCGGCGCCGGTCTCGCCGACATGGGTGTAGTCGAACTTGCGCGTGTGCTGGCCGCGCGGGCCGCCGGGCTTGACCGGGACGTCGGGCAGCCGCGCCTCCTCGGCAGCGCGCGGCTTGAGCGTCGTCCCCGCCTTGCCGGCAGCGCGCTCCTCCTCGGTCGGCTCCGCCTGGGCCAGCGCCATCGAGTCCTCCGGCCCCAGCTTCTGCACCACCGCCGCGCTGCGCCGGTTGAGATCGACCAGAGGCGCCTTGGTCTCGAGCGCGACCTTGCGCACTTCTTCGGACCAGGCGTCGAGCGTGTTGTCGAGCTTGCCGTCCTTGAACTCGCGCCGCGTTAACGGGGTGAGGAGAACCGGGATCGCGCCCGCCGCGCGGACTTCCTCGACCATCTTCCTGAGGTTCGCGGGGAATTCGGTCGTGCGGTCGGTCCAGCGCTCGGGTCGGGTCGACTGGTCGTTATGGCCGAACTGGATGAGGACGTAGCTGGCGCGATAGCCGGGCACCTTGGCCTCGGCCAGCGCGATTCCCCACGACCCTTCCTGACGATAGCTGCGCGTCGAGCGGCCGCCGCGCCCGACATTGAGGCAGGCGACCGACGACTTGACGTGCCGCGCGCAGAAGATCGAGGCCCAGCCGCTGGCCGGGGCCATGGTCGAATCCCCGACAAGGATGACCTTATAGGGTTCGATCGGCGGGGCGTCGGTGCGCTCGCGCGCCTGCTGCGCGAGCGCGGCGGGAGCCAGCACCAGTGCGGCGGCGGCGAGCGCAATCCGCATCACGAGAAGAACAGCCCGCCGTTGATGTCCACGTTGGTGCCCGTCAGGAACGAGGCGTCGCCCGAGGCGAGGAAGGCGACCGCGGCCGCGACCTCGTCCGGATGGCCTTCGCGGCGCAGCGGAGTGTTGCCGGCGACCGCGGCGCGGCCCTCGGGCTTGGAGAAGATGTCGTGGAACGACGTGCCGATCAGGCCGGGGTTGAGCGCGTTGACGCGGATCCCCTGCGGCCCCAGCTCCTTCGCCCAGCTGCGTGTCAGCGTCATCAGCGCGCCCTTCGACGCGGCATAGATGCTCGCGCCCGGGCCACCGCCGTCGCGCCCGGCCTGCGAGGCGATGTTGACGATCGCCGCGCCGCTTTCGAGATGCGGGAGCACCGCCTTGGTGACGAGGAAGGCGGATTTGAGGTTGAGGTCCATCACCGTGTCGAAGAACGCCTCGTCCATGTCGGCGAGCGTTTTCCGGGCGACCATGCCGCCCGCGCAGTTGACGAGGATGTCGACCTTGCCGCCGAACGCGTCGGTCGCGGCCTTGACCAGTGCGGCCACCTCGTCCGCCTTGGTCACGTCGGCGCGCGCGAGCAACGCGGTGCCGCCGGCCGCCTCGATCTCGTCGAGCGTCGCCTTGGCCGCCGCTTCGTCGCTGCGATAGTTGATGACGACCTTTGCGCCCTCGCTGGCGAGACGCAACGAGATCGACTTGCCGATGTCGCGTCCACCGCCGGTGACGATCGCGACCTTGTCCTTGAAACGCATGTAAGCCCCTTATTCTTCGGTTTTGGGTTGAACGGGTTCGATCCGGCCGCCGAGCCAGATGCAGAGGAGGGAGAGCGGCACCAAAGCTGCGCCGAGGATGAAGATCGGTGCGAAGCTGGTCTTGGTCATCGCCGGGACCAGCCAGGTGGTGATCAGCGTGCCCGCGACCGCGGCGGTGCCGCTGATCCCGGCAAGCGAGCCGACCGCGCCGCCGCCGAACCAGTCGCTCGGCAGCGTCTGGATGTTGTTGATCGCGACCTGGAAGCCGAACAGGATCGCCGCGATCAGCAACACCGCCGATAGCGGGGTCGATGCTTTCGCGGTGAGCAGCAGCGCGGGGAGCATGATCACGCAGCCGAGCGTAATGGCGAGCTTGCGCGCCTTGTCGGCGCTCCACCCGCGCTGGATCAACTTGCCCGACAGCCAGCCGCCCGAGAGCGAGCCCGCCATCGCGCCGACGAAGGGCACCCAGGCGAACATGCCGATCTGCTTGACGTCGAAGCCGAAGCTTTCGTTGAGGTAGATCGGCAGCCACGAGACGAACAGCCACCAGATCGGATCGAGGAAGAAGCGCCCGGCCATCACCGCCCAGGCCTGTTTGTGGCGCAGCAGCTGGCCCATCGACGGGGCGTAGCCGGCGGGTTTGGCATCACCGTCGATGCGCTCGTTGGCGCCGAGAATATGCGCGCGCTCGACCTTGCTCAGCCAGGGGTGCGCATCGGGATCGGACTTGTAGACCCACAGCCAGGGCAGTAGCCACATGAAGCCGAGCACGCCGACGATCAGGAAGGTGGTGCGCCAGCCGACAAGGCCGAACAGGATTGCGACCAAAGGCGCCGAGACGATCGCGCCCATCGACGCACCGGCGTTGAAAATGCCCTGAGCGAAGGCGCGTTCGGAGCGCGGGAACCAGGTGGCGTTGGCCTTGGCCGCGCCGGGCCAGTTGCCGGCCTCACTGATGCCCAGCGTCGCGCGCAGGATGCCGAGCGTCAGCATCGACTTGACCAGGCTGTGCGCGGCGATCGACAGCGACCAGACGATGATCGAGACGGCGAAGCCCATGCGCGTGCCGACCACGTCGAAGATCTTGCCGAACAGCGACTGGCCGAACGCATAGAAGACCATGAAGGTGGTCACCAGCAGCGCATAGTCTTCCTTGCCGGCGCCGATATCCTTGGCGACCGCGGGCCACATCACGGCGAGCGCATTGCGGTCGATATAGTTGATCACGGTCGCGACCGCGATCAGGCTGATGATCCACCAGCGGAAACCCGATTTCATTTGCCTGCCTCTCCGTCGAACCGGCCGACCGGTCCGCGCCATTCGAGCTTGCGCCCGTTCGCGGTGACGCTGTGCGCCTTGTCCGCTGTGGTATCCGCCGCGATGGCGACGAGGATCTGCCGCCCGCCGGTGAGCGAAATCGTCGCGAGGCGCGCACCGCCGGACTCGGTCATGCTGAGGCCGGTCACGGCGCTGCGACTGTTGGTCGTGGTCTCGGTCGCGGCGTCGTAGCGGCCGTGCGGCTCGATCAGGCTGACGAACGCGGCATCGCCTGCGCCCGCGACCCGCTGGATCACCACCGGCTCGCGCCGCAGGTTGAAGCGGGGGTCGTTGGCGCCGCTTTCGGCGAGGATCACCTGCGCGCCGGCAGTGGCCATGCGATAGGTGTAGAAACGCCCATCGGTGATCCAGGTGACGCGGCCTTGCCCGTTCGTCAGCGGCGCGGTGGCATCGACCCAGAGGTGCTGATAGCCATTGGCCTTGCCCAGCACAGGCCGCGTGGTCGTGTTCGACGCGAGCTTCAGATCGGTGTCGATGATGTGCCCGGCGAAGTGGAGCGGCAGATCATAGGTTGCCTTGGCCGCGTTCTTCACGATGAGCAGATCGAGCACCAACGGCGCGTTTTTGCCCATGTCGAGCTGCACCAGCGCGCGACGGAAGCTGACACCGGGATAGGCGCCGGTCATCTCGCCGATCGAATAACGGGCCGGCCCCTCGCCCCGGAACGCCAACTGGACCGGCGCTGCCTTTTCGGCGGGCGCGAGCTTGGTCTCGAAATGGCTGGTCTCGTTCACCACCAGCGTGTTGTGGGCGATCGTCTGCTGCGCCCAGCTGTCATTCTCGGGCAGATAGCGCCCGCCGTCCTTGGCTTCGATGTTGAGGAACCGCGCCGCGCCGTAATCCGTCACGATGGCGTTGCCATTGTCGTAGAGCAGCCAGTTGAGCTTGTCGAAATGGCCATGGCCCATGCCCTGGGCGGTGTTCTTGGCGACGACGACCTGCGCCTTCTCCTCCGCCCCCGAGCGCAGGATCGCCAGTGCACCATCCTTGCCATCCGGTCCATCGCGCAGCAGCGTCGAGGCGAAGGCGAAGGGCTTCGCCTTGCCCGCGGCGAGATCGCGCGCGACCGCGAACCCCTGCGGCGACAGCGCGACCTTGTTCTGCCACTCGGCGATGCCGAGCAGGCCCGTATCGCCGCTCGCGGCATAGCCGATCGCCACGCCCTGATAGAGCTCCTCGGTCTTGAGGCTCTTATCGGGCATCGCGTCGTTGATCGGGAAGAAATAGCCCGCGTACGTCGTCTGCACTGCGGTGCGGATCGCCTTGAGCACGATGCCATCACGATAGTCGAAGATCTTCCGCTCGGGCTCGTTGTCCGCGATCGCCTGCGCGAACACGACGAAGGGCTGGAGCGCATAACGCTGATAATAAGGCCCCTCGGCATAATAGCCGTCGGGCGAGAAGAGCAGGTCGAGCTGGCGCAGGAAACCGACCTTGCCGCTGCGGTCGCTGCCCTTGAGCGCCTGCTCCACGAGCACCTTGTCGCGCAGCACATAGCCGGTCATGCCGACCCCGGCATTGGCCCAGGTCGAATGATTGTGGATACGATCGAAGGTGGTCGGCTCGCCCGTCAGGAAGGCGGCCATGCGGCGAAAGACATTGTCGTCGATCGTCTTGCGATCGGCGGGCGCCAGGTCGCCGCGCACCGCGTCATAGCCCTGGATCGCATGGACCAGCCACACGCTGTCGTTGAGGCTCTGCCAGAACAGCCGCCCGGGCACCTGATTGGCGGCGGCGGGATGCTTGCCGAGGCCGGGGTAGAGCTTGGCATAGGCGAGCAACATGTCGCGGACATAGTCGGCGTAGCGCTTGTCGCCGGTGACGCGGTAGAGCGTGCCGGCCATCTGGATCAGCTTGTAGTTCGCCTTGTGCCGCTCATGCGTCGGCCCGCCACCGCGATCCTTCGGCACCGGCACGTCGATGCCGGCACGCATCCCCGCTTCGACCGCTTTCTTCGCCGACGCCAGCTCACGCGCGAACAGTGGTGCGCGAGCGCCCTCGGCGGCCATGGCGCGATAGGCTTGCGTGCTCGCGAGCACAGGCGCGGCGTCCTGCGCGAAAACGGGCGCGGCGGTGGTGAGCAGCGCGGCGAGCAAGGCGACGCGGATCATGGCCGGGCCACCGCGATGTTACCGGTCAGCGTCACGTCGGGCTTGCCCTGTTTGTAGAGGTTGGTGACGCGCGGGTCGGGCGTCGCGGCGAAACGGTTGTCGGCGATGCGCACGACCGGCGCGCCGACGCTGTTCGCGATTTCGATCCCGGCCGAATTGGCGAAGCGGTTGCGCGCGATCTCGACCCATTGCACCCCGGACAGGCGCACCGCGCCGCCGCCGCTGACGCTGTTGCCGGTCATGGTGAAGCGCGGCCCGAAGGTGCTTTCGTCGGTGCCGAGCCGGGCAACGTCGGCGATGCTTGCGACATCGGCGAAGCTGTTGTCGGCGATCTCGATCCGCTCGGCGCTATAGAGGCCCTTGGCGCCGGTTTCCGCCGCCGCCGCGACGACGGCGCCGGAGACTTTGGCGAAGCTCGATCCGCGGATCTCGACCCTGTCGGCGAAGGTCGCCGCGGTCGCGGCGAACACGTCGTAACCGGGTGCGGTGAGATCGCGCACCGCCACGCTGTCGAGCCTCACACTGTAGTTCAAAGTGCTCACCGACTGCGGCGCACGCACGAGCGCATTGCCCGCCGCGGTCGGTGAGGCGGCGCCGGAGAGGGTGGCGCCGCGAAGGACGATGCTGCCACCGGGCAGCAGCTGGAACAGGGTCGAGGCCGCGCTTTCGATCACCGCCTCGCGCGGCCCGGACACGGTCAGCGCGTGTGCGACTGGAATGGGCTGCGCGACACGATGCGTGCCTGCAGCGACGCGGACCGTGTCGCCCGCTGCGGAGGCTGCGACCGCCTTGGCCAGCGCGCCTTCGCTGGCCGGCACCGCGATCTCGCGGCCCGCCGCGGTGGCGGGCGCATCCTTGGGATACCAGCCCGGCCCTGCCTCGCCGCGCTTGAGTGGCACCAGATCGCGCGGCGCACCGACCTCGAGCGCCCGGTCGGCGGGGTAGAGCAGGCCGTTGGCGGCGCGCTCGAGCTTGACCGCCTGTTTTACATTCCCGGCCAGTGCGATGCCGGTCACGGCGCCTTCGAAGCGCACGATGTCCTTGCCGTCGGCGTTGGCGATCAGGTTGCGCTCGAACCAGCTGTTGATCGGCGGGGCGCTGCGTTCGGCATCGGCGCCCGCGCCGAAGGTGACACGCGCCGCCTCGATGATCGAGTTGCGCTCGATCCGCGCGTTGGCGACTTGATGGTAGCGGTTGATCACCGAGTTCGGCACGCCGTTCATCACCGCGATAGCGCTGAGGAACGAAGTGCCGGTGACGCCCTCGAGATAATTGTCACGCACGATCTGGTCGCGGTTGATGACACGGATGCCGCCGGTGCTCGGCTTGCCCTTGCCGAGGAAGACGTTGCGCTCGACCATGTTGCCGTTGCCGTGGCGCAACACCACCGCGCCCTGCGATTCGACGAACATGTTGCCGCGGATGATGTTCGCGCCCGACTTGATCGAGACGATCTCGACCTCGCCGTCGCATTTCTCGAACCAGTTATTCTCGATCACGCTGCTGGAATCGCTCAGCGATTCATCGCTGGTGCCGACCCGGATCGTCTCGCCGCCGTTCGAACCGAGCGGGGGACGGGGGCCGAAATAATTATGGTCGATCCGCGCGCGGTTCGCTTGCGGCTGGCCCTTGGGGCGGATCACCGCGAGCGTGACTCCGGCATTGCCCTTGCCCGCGAACCAGCTGTGATCGACGCGATTGTCGGCGCCATAAATCGCGACCCAGATATCCTCGGCGCGGCGATCGGGGTTGGTGAAGTTGTCGACGACGATTTCGGTCAGCCGCACATGGCTGGCCGGTGTCTTCGAATCGCGGCGGAAGGCGATCAGCTCGCGGGTCGGCGAGAAACCGTTGCGGAAGACGAGGCCCGACACCACCAGATGCGCGCCACCGATGCGCAGGTTGGACTGGCCCGACAGGATCACCTTGCCCGGCGTCTGCGCAGCGAGCGTGATCGGCTTCGCCTGCGTGCCTTGTCCCGTGAACACGATCTGGAAGTCGCGCCATTCGCCATCGGCTAGCAGGATGCGGTCGCCCGGCGCGGCCTTCTTGACCGCGGCAGCATAGGCAGCGGGATCGCGGACCAGATGGTCGGCGGCCAGCGCGGGCACCGGTGCCAGCAGCGCGCAGGTGATCCACGCCCCCATTGCCCGCATCCCATCCACTCCTCTGAATCTCTTCTGCGTACTGGACTAACCAAGTGGCATGAACTGTTCAAGGATTGATTATACCACTCATCGCAATTGGTATGCAGAGACCCAATTCGCGCTACACCGGCTTTGCCGCGGAGGCGCGCAACGCTATAGGCGCGCGCATGGCAGACATCCTGATCCTCACCACCGGCGGCACCATCGACAAACTCTATTTCGATGCGTTGAGCGAATATCAGATCGGCGACAGCGTCGTTGCGCGCCTGCTTGCGGTCGCGCGCTCGGCGCTTCAGGTTCGCGTGGTCGAACTGATGCGCAAGGACAGCCTCGAGCTGACCGATGAGGACCGCGCGACGATCGCACAGGCGGTTCGCGACGCGCCCGAGGACCGTATCGTCATCACCCATGGCACCGATACGATGACCGACACCGCCGCGGCGCTGAAGGACATCCCCGGCAAGCGCGTTGCGCTGCTCGGCGCGCTCGCCCCCGCGCGCTTCGCCGAGAGCGACGCCGCGTTCAACCTGGGCATGGCCTTCGCCACGGTGCAGGTCGCGGCGCAGCCGGGCGTGTGGATCGCGATGAACGGCACCGTCTTCGCCGCGGGCAGCGTACGCAAGGACCGGACGAAGAACAGCTTCGTCCCGATCTGACCCCCCGCCTTTCCCGCGCTGAACCAGAACTATCTTTCGGCTCGCCCTATATCCCATCTAAATAATGGGAGTTTAGGCGGAGGTCGATCGATGGGCAGGCAGCAGGCGGTGGTGGAAATCTATCCGCGCAATCTCGACAGGGTGGTCGCGGGCCTGCGCGATGCGCGACGCGAATGGCGGCAGGGACATGACCGTCATGCCGAGCAGGGCATCGAATTCCCCTCGCGCCGTGTCCTTGCGCGGTTGCTGCGCGAGCTTGGCACCGCGCTCTTTCCGCTGCGCCTCGGCCCGCCCGAACTGACCGTCAGCAACGAGAATGCCTGGGTCGAGGCAACACTCGAATCCACCCTCTCCCAGCTCGGCGCGCAGATCGAGCTTGAGCTGCGCATCGCCCGCCCCGGCATCTCGCGCGTCGAAGAGGGCTATGCCGTCGAGCATATCCTGACCGACTTCGCCGAGAGCCTGCCCGGCATCCGCCGTCTGCTCGACGCCGATGTCGCGGCGGGTTACGCTAACGATCCCGCTGCACGCAGCGTGGACGAGGTACTGCTGTCCTACCCCTCGATCGCCGCGATCATTCATCACCGGATCGCCCATCGCCTCCATGCGCTCGGCGCGCCCCTGGTCGCCCGTGTGATCGCAGAGGTCGCGCATGGCGAGACCGGCATCGACATCCACCCCGCCGCGCAAATCGGGCGCAGCTTCTTCATCGATCACGGCACCGGCATCGTCATCGGCGAGACCAGCGTGATCGGCGACCGGGTGCGCATCTATCAGGGCGTAACCCTGGGCGGCGAACCGGTCCCTGCAGGCGCAGCACATCGCAGCGATACTCGCACGCGGCGGCACCCGCAGATCGGCGACGATGTCGTGATCTTCCCCGGCGCAGTGCTGCTCGGCCCGATCCGCGTGGGCGCCCGCAGCCGGATTGGCGGCAATGTCTGGCTGCGCGACGACGTCCCCGAAGACAGCCTGGTCGAGCTGGCCGCGCCGGTCGTCGCGCTCAATCCGGCGGCACCGGATCGGCAGTCCGCGCCGCTTCCCGGATGATCTCGCCCAGCCGCCGCGCGCCGGGGCCGGCGGCGTCGGGATCGGGATAGACCAGATAGAGCGCGCCCCAGCGTTCCGCCCCTTCCTTGAGCGGGAGTGGAACCAGCTGCCCGCTGGCAAGCTCGTCGCGGATCCAGTCCACCGGATACCAGGCAAAGCCCATCCCCATGCAGGCAGCGCGGATCGACGTGGCCTTGTGGCTGACGGTCAGGCGTGGCTGCGTCACCTCCCACACGCTCGGCTTCACCCGCTTGCTGCCGCTGTCGCGGATCACGAGGTGGCGATGCCCCTTGAGATCCTCGATCCCGAGCGAACGGCCGAGCCGGTGCAGTGGGTGATCCGGCGCAGCGGCGGCAACCGCGCGATAGCGCAGCAGCACGTCGCCGACATGTCCGGCCGGCACCTGATCGGCGCAGATGGCGACATCGACCTGCCCCGACAGCAGCAGTTCCTCCGTCCCGCCGATCACCGATTCATGCAGCTCCACCCGCGTCTCGGGCCAGTCCTCGCCAAAGCGCTGGAGGCATTCGAGCATCAGCCAGGTCGGGAACAGGCTCTCCGCGGCAATGCTCAGCAACTGCTCATGGCCCTTGGCGAGGTCGAGCGCTGCGCGTTCCAGCCGGTCACTCTCGTCTACCAGCGCCTTCCCGCGTCGGTGCAGGATCTTTCCCTGATCGGTCAGCAGCGCCCTGCGCCCCTCGATCCGGAAGACGGCGACGCCCAGCCGCTCCTCGACCTGGCGGACGGCATAGCTGACCGTCGATTGCGACTTGCTGAGCGCTTCCGCCGCCTGTGCGAACCCGCCCGCCTCCACCACCGCGATGAAGGCACGCCATTGGTCGATCGAGATGCGCGACTGCATATCGAATGATTCGATAGATATACCCCAATAATCAACCTTTTTAATCGGCCTATCCGATGCTTTTTCTGTGTGCACCGCAGAAGTAACGTGAGACTGACGATGACCCGGAACCGTGAAATCCGCCTCAAGACCCGCCCCGCAGGCCTGCCTGCCCCCGAACATTTCGAGCTCGCCGAAACCGCGCTCGGCACACCGGGCGCGGGCCAGATCCTGGTCCGAAACCTGTGGATGTCGGTGGACCCCTATATGCGCGGCCGCATGGACGATCGTAAAAGCTACATTGCCCCGTTCGAGCTGGGCGTGGCGCTGGAGGGTACCGCGGTCGGCGTGGTCGAGACCAGCAACGATCCGGCGTTCGCGACGGGCGATCTGGTCGTGCATTTCGCCGGCTGGCGGGACCGCGTGATCCTCGACGCCGTAGCGGCGACCGCGATCCCCGCCGACGATATCCCGCCCCAGACCTATCTCGGCGCACTCGGCTTCCCCGGCCTCACCGCCTATGTCGGGCTGTTCAATATCGCGAAGATCAAGGCGGGGGAGACGATCTTCGTCTCGGCGGCGAGCGGCGCGGTCGGCAGCATCGTCGTGCAGGTCGCCAAGCTGATGGGGCTGCGCGTGATCGCGTCGGCCGGATCGGCGGACAAGGCGCGCTGGCTGCGCGACGAAGTCGGGGTCGATCATGTCATCAACTATCGCGAGACCCCGGACCTGACCGCCGCGCTCGCCGAAGCCGCGCCCGAGGGCATCGACGTCTATTACGACAATGTCGGCGGCGACCATCTCGACGCCGCGCTCGCCAACGCAAAGGACCATGCGCGGTTCGTGCTGTGCGGGATGATCGCGGGCTATAACGACGTGGCGCCCGGCCCGCGAAACCTGTTCGCAGCGATCGAGAAGCGCATCGCGCTTCAGGGCCTGATCGCCTCGGATCATGTCGCGCATTTCCCCGAGTTCACCGAACGGATGCGCGACTGGATCCGCGAGGGGAAGGTGACGCTGCGCGAGACGGTGGTCGACGGGCTGGAAAACGCCCCCGATGCGTTCATCGCGCTGTTCCGGGGCGCGAACACCGGCAAGATGCTGGTGCGGCTCGCCGCAGCGTAACGCACGATCCGCCGGGCGCGGGGGTGGCAATCGCCATCCCCGCACCCACACGACTCCATTGGATCATGCCGGGGTTGATTAAGGGATGATATACCGTTACATCATCGCGCGTCGCCTTGAAGCGTCGTGTTCTCATCCGGGGGGATGATCCTTTGAAGTTCTACGCCAAGATCCTGGCCGCCGGCGCCATGCTTGCCATCGCCGGACAAGCCAATGCGGTTGAAGCAGATATACCCACGAACGCCGAACCTGAATCGCAGCGCAGTGGCCCGGAAGTCGTGGTCACCGCCACCCGCACCGAGCAGCCGATCGACGACGCGCCCGCGACCATGTCGGTCGTGACCGGTACAGAACTGCGCCGCCGCCCAGTCCAGGATCTTGCAGAAGCGCTGGAGAACGAGCCGGGCGTGGCGATCAACGGCATCGGCATGACCCGGCGCGGCATCTCGATCCGCGGCATGTCGAACGACCATGTGCTGACTCTGATCGATGGGCGCCGGATCAACGATGCCGCAGCCAATATGGCGCATGTCGACTTCGACCTGGGCTGGGTGCCAAGCATTGCGATCGACCGGATCGAAGTCGTGCGCGGGCCGCTGTCCGCGCTCTACGGTTCGGAAGCGCTGGCCGGCGTGATCAACGTCATCACCCGCCGCCCGAGCGAGCGCTTCGAGGCCAGCGTGCTTGGCCTGGCCGGTTTCCGCGACGGCAGCGGCGGCGACAGCGCGCAGGTATCGGCGCTGGTCGGTGGCCCGCTGACCGGCAAACTCGGCGTGGTCGCCTGGGGTGAGTATCGCTACCGCGACCGCACCCAGAGCCTGACCGACCTGCGACAGAGCGAGCTTGAGGAACGCCGCGCGCTGAGCGGCAGCATCATCGCGTGGTGGGAGCCCGCCGCGGGGCACCGGTTCGAACTCGGTCAGGCGGTGATCGACGATGATCGCGCGCGCGACACGGTGACCACTTCCGCGCCGCTCACCTATTACGAATATCAGGACCACGTTACCCGCGCACAGACCTATGGCAGCTACACCGGCACATGGGGTTGGGGTGAGCTGCGCGCCCGCGCCTATCGCTCGGTGCTCGAGCGGATCAACGAACGCGACCGCAATCAGACACCGACCCTGCCGACCAAGGTCACCAATTCGGTCGCCGATGCCAGCGTGCTGATCAACCTCTTTGCCGGTAATCGCCTTACGCTGGGTGGCGAGCACCGGCACGAGACACTGCGCGACGCCACGGTCAACACCGCAGGCTTCGAAAGCGTCGATCACAACGCGCTGTTCGTCCAGAATGAATGGGACATCACCAATGGGGTGTCGCTCACCATCGGCAGCCGCTTCGATCACCACCCCGACTATGGCTGGCAGGTTTCGCCGCGCGCCTATCTGGTGGCCCAGCCGGTCGAGGGGCTTCGCCTGCGCGGCGGCTTTGGCGAGGCATTCAAGGCGCCGAGCCTCAAGCAATTGTCGCGCGGCTACATCACCGTGGCCGCCGGCGGACGCTTCATCATCACCGGCAATCCCGATCTCAAGCCGGAAACCAGCACCGCCTATGAATTCGGCGCAAGCTATGCGGGCAAGGGCTGGAACATCGGCGCGACCGTGTTCCGCAACGACCTGCGCGGCCTTGTGCAGACGATTTGCGTGGAGTTCTGCGGCGTTCGCGGGCGCGAGCGGCGTGCCTATGTCAATGTAAACAAGGCGCGCACTCAGGGCGTCGAACTGTCGGCCGAGGTGCAGCCGGTTTCGACGCTGACACTCGGCGCAAGCTACACGCATGTCGATCCGCGCGACATTTCCGCTAACCGCGAGCTCGCCGAGCGCCCGAACGACACGGTGAAAGTGCGTGTCGGCTGGGAACCTATGCCGGGGACCGAGCTCAATGTGCGCGGCCGCTATATCGGCAAGCAGACCATCTACCAGACCGTGGGTGTCACGACCAAGGCGGTCCGGCTCGACGCCTATGATCTTTGGTCGCTCGATGCGAGCCACGCGCTGAACGACAAGCTCACGCTCAAGGCCGGGATCGATAATCTCTTCAAGAAGCGGCTGGCGGAAACCTCCGCGCTCTACAGTTTCGCCGAGCCTGGGCGTGTGTTCTTCGTTGGCCTCGGCGCCAATTTCTAAGGATGCGGCACCTTCTGGCCCTGGTCCTGATGTTCCTGGCGGGTGCCGCCTTCGCCCAGGAGGCTGCGGCCCCGGTGAATTCGCCGGTCGTACGGATCGTCGCCACGCGCTTCACGCTACCGGCCAAGTTCGAAAGGCTGGCCGGGTGGGCGAAGGAGCAGGGCTACCGGCTCGAATGGCGCCAGGTCGAGGACGGCGGCACTCCGGCCGAACTGACCGGCGGCGCCGGCCTACTGGTGTTCGACGGTCCCCGCCCCGGCGATATGGCTGCGCTGGACAAGGCGGTCGGCGGTCTGGGTGAGCGACTGACTGTCCCGTGGATTGCGGTCGGAGGCGGTCCGCCGCGTTCGGGCGGACTCGCGCCCGGCGTGGCGCGCCAACTCATCGGCTATTATGCGGGCGGCGGCGCGGCCAATCTGCGCGGCTTCATCAAAGCGGTCCCGCTTGTCCTTGCGGGGGGTGACCTCAGCGCTCTGCCCGCGCCGACCCGGCTTGCCGGGACCGGCCTCTATCATCCCGCCGCGCCAGCGCCCTTTCCCGGAGCGGATCCGTTCCGCGCATGGGCGCAGACGCAGGGATGGGCCAACAGACCGGTGGTCGCGATCGCGATCCCCGACGGCCTGATCCGCGACATGCAGACCGATATCATCGACGCGATCGTCGCCGCGCTCGGCAAGAAAGGGCTGTTGGCCGCGCCCTTCTGGTATGACGATACCGACCCGCAGGCGGTCGCTCGGACGGTCGGCGCCCTCCGTCCGTTCGCGCTGGTCAACATGACTCATATGCAGAACGGGACCGCGCGCGCCGCCGAATTCGCGGCGCTCGACATGCCCGTGCTGCTCGCGCTTGCCGCACGCTCGCAGACCGTGGCCGAATGGCATGCGGGGACGAGCGGTATTCCGGCATCGACCGCCGCCTCGCTGCTCACCGTTCCCGAAGGCTGGGGCGCCTCCGATCCGCTGGTGGTCAGCGCCGTCGAAAAGGGCACGGCCGTTCCGATCCCCGAACAGATCGGGCTGCTGGCGGCCAAGCTCGAACGGCTCGCCGCGCTGCGCACGATCGCGCCCGGCGACAAGCGCGTTGCACTGTTCTTCTGGAACCATCCGGTAGGCGAGAAGAACCTCGCCGCCTCCAACCTCAACCTGCCGAAGAGCCTCGCCAATGTCAGTCGAGCGATGGCCAAGGCAGGCTATGACGTAACGCCCGCCGAGGAAGCGCGGCTGATCGCCGACGGGCAAGCGATGCTCACGGGCTATTACCGTCCCGAAACGCTGGCCGACCTCCAGCAGCGCGGTCTCGCGGCCACGCTCCCGCTGGCAGCATACAAGGCCTGGCTGAACACGCTGCCGCGCGAGCGGCGCGAGGAGATCGTCGCGCGCTGGGGGGCTCCCGAACAGAGCCGCTGGGTGCGCAACGGCGCCTTCGTCATCCCGCGGCTGATGCTGGGCAAGCTCGCGATCCTGCCCCAGCCGCCGCGTGGCGGTGATCCGGCGAAGAGCTATCACGACCAGAAGCTGCCGCCCGACCATGGCTATCTCGCCGTCTATCTCTGGGTACGCGGTCAGGCCGACGCGATCGTCCATTTCGGCACCCACGGCACGCAGGAATGGACCCCGGGCAAGGATCGCGGCCTGTGGGCGGGCGACTATCCCTACCTGCTCGTCGGCGATCTGCCGGTCTTCTATCCCTATATCCAGGACAATGTCGCCGAGGCGATCCAGGCGCGGCGGCGTGGTCGTGCAGTGACGATCAGCCATCAGACGCCCGCCTTCGGCCCGTCCGGCCTCTATGACGAGCTGCGCGACATCCATGCGCTGATCCACCAATATGCCCAGCTCGACGACGGCGGTGTGCGCGACCGCGTCGCCAGCGAAATCCGCACCAAGGCCAGCGCGGCGCATCTCGATCGCGACATGGGCTGGGATGCTGCGGCGATCGACCGCGATTTCCCCGGCTATTACGCCGCGCTGCACGACCATATGCATCAGGTCGCGCGGACCGCGATCCCGCTCGGCCTGCACAGTTTCGGCGAGCCCGCATCGGCCGAGCAACGCCTGTCGACCGTGATGCAGCAGCTCGGCCCGGATTACCTCAAGGCGCTCGGGCAGGATCCGGGCGAGGCCTTCGCCGAGGATTTCAGCGCGATCCGGCAAGGCCAGCCCTATCGAACGCTCGCCCGCTATCTGCGCGATGGAGAAAATCCGGCAACTATCCCGGATCCGAAGCTGCGCGCCCAGATCGAACGCGCGGCGGTACTCGACGCGCGACTGGCCAACACAGGAGAGATCGAGGCGCTGCTCGCGGGACTGGCCGGCCGGTTCGTGCGGCCCGGCGCGGGCGGTGACCCGGTGCGCAATCCCGATGTCGAAAGCGGCCGCAACCTCTATGCGTTCGAGGCCGACAAGGTTCCGACGCGGGCCGCTTATGAACAGGGCGCGGCGATGCTCGACAAGCTCGTTGCAGCCTATCGCGGCGGCCATGGCGGCAAGGCGCCGAAGAAGCTCGCCTTCGTCATGTTCTCGGGCGAGACGATCCGCCAACAGGGTGTGGTCGAGGGGCAGATTCTCCACGCGCTCGGCCTGCGTCCGATATGGGGGCGCGGCGATCGACTGGAGCGGCTAGAGGTGGTGCCGGCGGCTGAGCTGGGCCGGTCGCGCATCGACGCGGTCGTCCAGGCGAGCAGCGTCTATCGCGACCAGTTCGACGGCTTCATGCGGCTGCTCGCGGGTGGGATCGAGCGGATTGCCGCGCTCGACGAGGCGAGCGGTCCCGCCGCAAATGCCAAGGCGCTCGCTGCGACGCTGATCGCACGAGGTGTCCCTGCCGAACGCGCGCGGGCGCTGGCGCAGCTGCGCATCTTCAGCAACGCGCCGGGCGATTACGGCACCGGCCTGCCCGGGCAGATCGCCAAGGACAAGAACTGGAAGGGCGACACGGATCTCGCCGATCCGTTCCTGGAGCGCCTGCAATATGCCTATGGCGCGAGCGAATGGGGCATGGCCGCCAAGGAGGCCAATCTGTTCGCCGAGCAGTTGCGCGGGGTCGATGCCGCGGTGATGTCGCGCTCGTCGAACGTGCATGGCCTGCTCTCGACCGATCACCCGTTCGAGCATCTCGGCGGACTGTCGCTCGCGATCCGCAGCCTCACCGGCAAGGCACCCGACCTTTATGTCGCTGACCTGCGTGGAGCAAAGGGGCAGGTGACGACCGCCGCAACTTTCCTGTCGAACGAATTGCGCGCCCGCTACCTCAACCCGCAATGGATCGGCGCGATGCAGGCAGAAGGCTATTCCGGCGCCAACGAGATGCTCGACATCGTCAACAATCTCTGGGGCTGGCAGGTGACCGATCCCGCCAGCGTCCGCGCCGACCAGTGGCAGGCGATGCATGACACCTATGTGCGTGATATCCGGCAGCTGGGCCTCGACCGCTTCTTCGCGGCCGTTCACCCGTCCGCGCAGCGCCAGATCGTTGAGCGGATGATCGAAGCCGTCTCGCGAGGCTATTGGTCGCCCGACGCACAGACGCGGCGGTCATTGGAGGAGAAGCTGGCCAGCCTCGCAGCGAAAGGCGCTGCATCCACGGTGACGCAAAGCGGTTTCGGCGTTCACGGCAAATCCAGGCCCCAAACCACCGCACCTGCCGCTTCGCAAGCCGCACCGGCGCTCCCTCCATCGGCGGCACGCCCATCCGATCCGGCGGCTCCACGCGGCATGGTTCTGGAGCGCGTCCGACCGGTCCAGCCAATAGCTGTTCGTCCCTTCTATGTCGCGGGCCTGCTGCTGGTGCTCCTGCTGCTCTTCGTCACCGGTGCCCTGCATGAAATGCGGCCGCGCCGACATCTTGTTCCAGCCTGAAGGATCCATTGATGCCCGTGCTTGAAGCGACATTGTACGACCTGTCGCGCCTGTTCCTCGTTCCGGTGATGGTACTGATCCTCCTGTCCCTCGCCTATGCGGTCATTGCCCTTGGTGGGTTCGCCGCCGAAGGCGTGCAGCGGATGCGCGGGCGGCGTGGCGGACGGCTGTCTGCGCATCGGCAGCGCACCAGCTGCGCCATCGACGATCTCGAGCTTGTCGTGCTGCGCCGGCTCGAGTGGTTGAGGATCGTGTCGCGCGCGGCGCCGATGCTAGGTCTGGTCGCCACCATGATCCCGATGGGTCCGGCGCTGCTGGCGCTTGGAACCAACAACAGCCAGGCTGTCGGCGAGAATCTGGTGGTCGCCTTCTCCTCGGTGGTCCTTGCCCTGATCGCCGCGTCGATCACCTTCTTCGTCTATACGATCCGCCGACGCTGGCTGCTGGAGGAACTGCGCGCGATCGAGACGGGAGCGGCCTGATGCGCTTCATCGAAGACGATGAGAGCGACGATCCGATCCTTTCGGTCGTCAACCTGGTCGATCTGTTCCTGGTCATCACGGCGGTGCTGATGGTGCTGATCGCGCGCAATCCGCTCAACCCCTTCCAGTCCAGACAGGTGGTGGTGGTCGAGAATCCCGGCAAGAAGGACATGACGATCACGGTCAAGGACGGCGAGAAGCTTGAACGCTATACCGCGTCGGATCGGATGGGCGATGGTGGCGGCGTGAAGGCGGGTGTCACCTACCGCCTTCCCAGTGGTGATCTTGTCTATGTCCCGGAGTAAGCAAGGTTCGAAGGGAGCCCTCAAGATGAGTCTGAAGACCGTCCTCCTCGCATCGCTGCTGCTGTTCGCGCCGCCCTCGGCGGCACAGGAACAGACCTGGCCGGCAAGCGACATTCCCGCCAAGTTCACGCCGCCGATCGACGCCCGCGACTATGTGAAGCGCGAGGCAATGGTCCCGATGCGCGACGGGACGAAGCTGTACACCGTCATCGTCATGCCCAAAGGCGCAAAGAATCTGCCGATCATCCTCACGCGGACCCCGTATAATGCGGCGGGGCGTGCCAACCGGACGGACAGCCCGCATCTGCTTTCGACACTGCCGCTCGCCGACGAGCCCTTCGTCAAGGCGGGCTATATCCGCGTCTATCAGGACATTCGCGGCAAGTACGGCTCGGAGGGCGACTATGTCGTCACGCGCCCCGTGGTGGGCCCGCTCAACCCGACCGGTGTCGATCATGTGACCGACGCCTGGGACACGATCGAATGGCTGGCGAACAAGGCGAACCTGCCCGAGAGCAACGGGCGAGTAGGCATGATCGGTTCGTCCTACGAAGGCTTCACGGTAGCGATGGCGCTGCTCAAGCCGCATCCCGCGCTCAAGGCCGCGGTGCCGGAAAGCCCGATGATCGATGGCTGGATGGGCGACGACTGGTTCCATTATGGCGCCTTCCGCCTCGCCAATATCGGCTGGATCGCATCGCAGACGGGCTACAAGGGAAAGGGCGAGGACCCCGCCACGGGCATCTACGACAATTACGAGGAGTTCCGCCGCATCGGCGGTGCCGCCGAATGGGCCAAGGCCTCGGGCTTCGACCAGCTTCCGGCCTGGCAGAAGATGATCGCGCACCCGGCTTATGACGGCTTCTGGCAGGGCCAGGCGCTCGACAAGCTGCTCGCCGCCAACCCCTCGAACGTGCCTACACTGTGGGAACAGGGGCTATGGGACCAGGAGGACATGTACGGCGCGATCACCGCCTGGGAAGCCCTCAAGGCCAAGGGCAAGCTCGGCAACAATCATCTGGTGATGGGACCGTGGCGCCATAGCCAGATCAACCGTGAAGGGCGCTCGCTCGGCCCGCTGCAATGGGATGGCGATACCGCCGCCCAGTTCCGCGAGAAGATGGTGCTGCCGCTGTTCGACCAGTATCTAAAGGACGGGCCACCGGCAAACCTGCCCGCCGCGACCATCTACAATACCGGCGAGAATCGCTGGGAGCGCTTCGCCGACTGGCCGCTGGCGTGCGAGACGGGCTGCAAGGCGCCGCTGACGCCGATCTATCTTCAGGCCGACGGCGCGCTGGGCTTCGTCAAGGGCGCCACGGGCGGCGACAGCTATGTCTCCGATCCGGGCAAGCCGGTGCCGCATCTGCCGCGCCCGGTGAATTTCGGTGACGGCCGTTGGCCCGACTGGCTCGTCAGCGACCAGCGCCACGCCGACGGGCGGACCGACGTGATGACCTATCAGACCGAGGTGCTGACCAAGCCCGTCCGCCTGTCCGGCGCACCGTTCGCGGAGATCTTCGCGAAGACGACGGGCACCGATGGCGATTTCGTGGTCAAGCTGATCGACGTCTATCCCGACGAGGTGGCGTCGGATGCGAAGATGGGCGGCTATCAGCTCGCGATCAGCCTCGACATCTTCCGCGGCCGCTATCGCGACAGCTTCGAGAAACCCTCGCCGATCCCGGCGGACAAGGTCCAGCGGTATCGCTTCCGCCTGCCGACGGTGAACCACGTCTTCCAGCCGGGCCACCGGATCATGGTGCAGATCCAGTCGACGCTGTTCCCGCTCTACGACCGCAACCCGCAGAAATTCGTGCCCAACATCTTCCTCGCGAAGAAGAGCGACTATCAGAAGGCGACTATAACGCTCGAGCGGGGCGGATCGACCGCGAGCGCGCTATGGCTACCCCTCGTGCCTGCGGGGCACTAGCAAACGCCTCGGATCAGCGAGCGGCGGCTTCGGGCTCGCCACCCTGGCGTTCGAGCCAGCCGTGACGGCGGACCCAAGTGTGGAACAGTTCGGGCCAGGCCGCGACCGCGCTGCCCGGTTTGCCCAGACCGAAGCTGTGCCCGCCGGTCTCGAACAGGTGCAGCTCGACCGGGCGCTTCGCCGCCAGCATCGCGGCGTGGAGGCGCAGGCTGTGCTCGGGCGCTGCGATCGGATCGTCGGCGGCATGGGCGAGGAAGATCGGCGGCGTCGCTGCGGTCACATTCGCCTCGACCGAAAAGGCGTCGCGGAAATTCGGCAGCCCCTTCAATTCGCGGAAGGTGCGTGTGGTGTCGATCGGCGCGCGCATCGACACCACGGGATAGATCAGCGCCGCGAAGTCGGGCACCGCGCTCACCTGATCGACCGCGTCCGCGGGCGGGTAGAAGGCGTCGGCGCCACGCGTCGCCAATGTTCCGGCAAGATGGGCCCCCGCCGAGAAGCCGAGCACGCCGATCCGCTTGGGATCGATGCCCAGGGTTTTCCAGTTGCCGCGGAGCATACGCATTGCTCGCGCGCCGTCCTGGAACGGCGCGTCGGCGTTCCAGCCATCGCCGGGCAGACGGTAATAGAGGACGAAAGCGGTGATCCCCTGCCCCGCCAGCCATTGCGCCGTCGGCATTGCGGCGCTGCCGATCTGGATGCGGAAATAACCGCCGCCGCCGATCACCAGCATTGCCGCGCCGTTCGGTTTCTTCGGGCGGACGACCACCATGCGCGGCACGGTGACGTTGGAGACCGAACCGGTCGCCGAGCCCTCATTGCCAACCTTCTCCGGCCCGGCGGGCTTGCCGCCGCCCGGCATCGCACCGGGCCAGAGATTGATCACCTCACTCCTCTGCGCCGCGGCCGGAACCGCAAC
>CAYOXO010000042.1:0-30027 GCA_964407945.1 uncultured Stakelama sp. | reverse complement strand
GCACCGAGGTCGAGGGCGAAGTCAAGAACGCCACCGAATTCGGCCTGTTCATCGGTCTGGACAACGACGTCGACGGCATGGTCCACATGTCGGACATCGCCTGGGGCATCTCGGGCGAGGACGCGCTGGCGCTTCACCGCAAGGGCGAGATGGTCAAGGCCGTCGTCCTGGCCGTCGAGCCGGACAAGGAGCGCATCTCACTCGGCATGAAGCAGCTTGAGCGTGGTGGCGTTCCCACCGCCGCGGCCGCTGCCGGCGCCGGCGCCCGCGTCAACAAGAACGAAGTCGTCACCGTGACCGTCCTCGAAGTCCGCGACGCGGGCCTCGAAGTGCAGGTTGGCGACGATGGCGCGACCGGCTTCATCAAGCGCACCGACCTCGGTCGCGACCGCGACGAGCAGCGTCCGGAGCGTTTCCAGGTCGGCCAGAAGTTCGACGCGATGGTCACCGGCCTCGACCGTTCGAAGAAGCCGACCTTCTCGGTCAAGGCGATGCAGATCGCCGAAGAGAAGCAGGCCGTTGCGCAGTATGGCTCGTCCGACTCGGGCGCGTCGCTGGGCGACATCCTGGGCGAAGCCCTCAAGGCTCGCGAAGAGAAGAAGTGATTGCGTGCGGGGCGGGCGGTTTTTGCCGCCTGCCCCGCCAATCATTTCAACGGCTTCGCTGCCGCGCCTCCTAAAACGGGATTCCCGCCGCAAGATTTTATTGATGCAGGTAAGGAATCGGGCCTAAAATCAGCCTATGCCGCGCCCTGATATTGGGGCGGGCGCGTTTCCCGGCACGGTTGGCCGGACAAATGGGGATACGCGATGATCCGTTCGGAACTCGTGCAGGTGCTGGCAACGGAAAATCCCGGCCTGTCTGCGCGCGAGATCGAGCGCATCGTCGATACCTTCTTCGAAGAAATCACCACTCGCCTGATCGCCGATGGCCGGGTGGAGCTACGCGGCTTCGGTGCTTTCTCTACCCGCGCACGCGATGCGCGTACCGGACGCAACCCCCGCACCGGCGAAACCGTCGATGTCGATGCGAAGCGGGTGCCCTATTTCAAGCCAGGCAAGGAAATGCGCGGACGTCTGAACGTCTGACAGCTTGGCACTAACCAAATGACCCGATAGAGCCGCTCGACACGCGCGGGCGTGGCGGAATGGTAGACGCACCGGACTTAAAATCCGTTGGGCTTCGGCCCGTGGGGGTTCAAGTCCCCCCGCCCGTACCAGCAGCGAACAACTAGCGGCGACGCGGCCCGGTCGACTGGCGGATTGTCAGCGACGGAGGCACCACCACTGGCCCGTCAGGGGCGTCCTGCCCGCCCCGTTCCCCGATGATCAGTTCGACTGCGCGTCCAGTCACATCGGCGATCGGCTGGGTAATCGCCGTCAGCGGCGGATGGTTGAAACGCGCGATCGGTGTGTCGTCGAAACTCACGAGCGACAGATCCTCGGGCACTGCAAGCCCATGTTCGGACGCGATCTCCAGGGCCCCCAGCGTCATCTGGTCGTTGCTCGCGATGATCGCGGTCGCCCCTCCATCGAGCAGCCGTGGCGTCGCGACGCGACCCGACCGGCGCGAAAAATCGCCCTGTGCCAGCAAGCCATCGGTCGACAGCCCCGCTTCGGCCATCGCCGCCCGCCAGCCATCGACGCGCCAGCCGCTCAGCTCATACTCGTCCGGACCAGCAATCAGCGCGATCCGCTCGTGGCCCAGCTCGACCAGGTGTCGCGTGGCCAGGCCCGCCGCGATGTCATCCCCCATCGTCAGCCGGAATCCAGGCCCTTCGGCAAGCGAACCGATCCGGGCTAGCCCGATATGCGCATCATCAAGCAATGCAAGGATCGCGGGGTTCGCTGAGTGCGGCGGTGTCAGGATCACCCCATCGGGCTGCAGCGCCGCCAGTGCTGCGGAGAGTTCACGTTCGATATGGTCACTGTGTGTGTCGACCAGCTCGACGATCAGCCTGTAGCCATGTTCAGCGCAGGTCAGCATCCCGCCCAGAAGCATCTGATCGACCCAGTCGGTACCGTCGCGCGCGCGCCAGCCATCGATCGTCCGCTCGCGGTCGTTGAGCGCCATGATGAGATAGGATCGCGATCCACTCATCCGCTGCGCCGCAATCGACGGAACGTAGCCCAGCTTGGCAATCGATGCGCGGACGCGCTCGGCCATTTCGGGCCGGACGTTCGGCTCCTTGTTGATCACACGGCTCACCGTCTGGAGTGAGACCCCAGCATCGGCGGCGACGTGCCGGATCGTGACGGCCTGTTTGCGGCGTGCCATGTGTTCGTCTGTCCTTCAGGCCGCGATCGGATCGGCTGCGCCGCAATATTGCGCGACATAGTGATGATGCTCGGGCAGCGTCGCAACCGTCTGCGTCACATCCTCGCGCAGCGTTGCCAATAGCCGGGCCAGTTCCTCATCGGACAGCTTTTCCGCGATCGGATGCCAATTCTGCGGATCGACCCCCTGCCCCATCATCACCTGTACCCAGCTATTCTCCGCGAACAGTTCCTCGTTCTTGCGGAAAGTACGGCCAGTCTCCCGGAACAGCTCGATCTTCTGCGCCAGTGAATCCGGTACCGGCATGTTGGCGACATGCCGCCAGAAGGCGCTGTCGCGCCGGTCGGTCGCTTTGTAGTGCAGAATCACGAAGTCGCGGATCTGTTCGATATCCTGCCGCTGCTGCTCGTTGAACTCGGCCGCATCGCGTTCGCTCACCCGACCGTTGGGCATCAGCCGCACCAAGCGCAGTACCGCGCGCTGGATCAGATGCACCGTCGTCGCCTCCAACGGCTCGACGAAGCCGCCGGACAAGCCGATAGCGACGCAGTTGCGATACCATTGCTTGCGCCGCACCCCGCCACGGAACTTGATGTCGAACGGTTCGATCAACGGCTCGCCAACGGTTGAAATCAACCGGTGATGCGCCTCGTCACGCGACAGATAGCCGCTCGAATAGACAATTCCCGCGCCCATGCGGTGCTGCAGCGGGATGCGCCATTGCCAGCCCGCATCATGCGCGATCGCCTGGGTATAGGGCTGGGGTGGCCCGAGGTGTTTCGCCTGCACCGCGATCGCGCTGTCGTTGGGCAGCCAATGCCCCCAATCCTCGAACCCAGCGTGCAAGGCATTTTCGATCAGCAGGCCGCGAAAACCGGTGCAATCGACGAACATGTCGCCCGCGATCCGCCGCTCGCCATCCAGATGCAGCGCGGCGATGTCTCCAGTCTCGCTGTTCAGCTCGACGCGCTGGATCTTGCCCTCGACGCGTTTCGTGCCGGCCTCTTCAGCCAGCTTGCGCAGGTAGCGGCCGTACAGCGTCGCATCGACGTGATAGGCATAGTTCATCCGGTCCTGAGGCAGATGCGCGAACTTGCCCTGCATCGCCGCCGCCAGCTCGAGGCAATAATCGTCATAGGGCTCGGGAAAGCCGCGCGACCGGGCATAGAGCCAGAAATGCTGGAACCCGGCGGACCAGTGATCCTTCCCCGACAGGCCGAAGCTGTGGAAATAGCTGTGCCCGTCATGCTTCCAGTTATCGAACAGGATGCCGAGCTTGAAGGTCGCCTGCGCAGCGGCCATGAACTCGGCCTCGCCGATGCCCAGAATGCGGTTGAAGTTGACCAGCGGCGGGATGGTCGACTCCCCAACCCCGATCGTGCCGATCTGCTCGGATTCGACCAACGTCAGGTCGACCGTCCGGCCCAGGGTCCGGCTGATCGCGGCGGCGGCCATCCAGCCCGAGGTGCCGCCGCCGGCAATGACGACGCGCGTGGGACGCTTCTCGCTCATTGGCTGAGCTGCCGCAGCAGATAGGCGCGGATGCGCGACGCGGTTTCGGGTGTCAGCGGATCCAGGATACCGCGCGTTCCTTCAGGCAGATGTCCCGTCACATCATCCCCATTGGCAAAGACATAATGATCGAACAGCGCCCGCCACCGCGCCTTTTCGTCCTCCGGCAGATCGCGGATCGCGAGCAGCGCATGGTGCAGCGCATCCTCGGGCTGGCCCAGCCAGCCGGACGTCTCGCGCCACCAATAGTTGACCAGCACATTGAACGCCGAAAGCCCCTCGACATGATGGTACCACATCGAGGGGATGAAGATCGCGTCCCCGGGCTCCAGCTCGGCGACCTGAGCGTGCGCCAGCGCGTCGCGGAACTTCGGATGCGCGGCGAAATCGGGCGCGGCGAAATCGACCATGCTCACCGCGCGACCCGCAGGCGTGTTGTCGAGCGGCCCCAGATAGAGGTTGCTGAACTGATCGGGCGGGAACAGCGTGAACCGCCGCCGCCCCACCGCCACACAGGCGAGATTGTCAGGGAAGTCGTTATGCGCCGCGATCCGTGTGCGCGTGCCGATCCAGATGCCCGCCCGGCAGCGACGTTCGCCCAGTGGGATATGGTTCTCGGCGTGCAGCCCGTCGAAATAGTCATGCACGTCGGTCGACGCGACATAGATGGGTGGCGCAGCGGGATCGCCTTCACCCGCATCGATATCGGCGAAGATATCGCTGAGCCGCCCGCGCAGGGTCCGGAAGTTCACCGCCATGGCAGGGTCGTAGAAGATCCGCGCCTCGCCCGCCTTATTGCCGACCGCGACCGTGAAGGGCACATCGCGATGCTTGCCCAGCAGATAGGCCCGCGCCTCGCCCGCCGATCGCTTGCCCGCCGCGACTAGCGGCCAGTCCGCAGCCAACCCGCGCACCACGAACGGCGCATCGGCCTCACGCAGCCGCACGTCGAGATCCCCGGCGCTCGCCACCGCGATCTCTGGCACCGCGGCCAGTCCGCTCAGGGGGCCGGGATCGGCCTCAGCCACCGCCCAGCCGCTTGTTCTTGCGCGCGATCAGCGCGTTGAAATTGCCGATCGACGCCACCGCCATGAAGATCGGCATCAAATGCCCCTCCGCATGCAGCGCGCCGAGCGCCGAGGCATCGAGCGTCGCCAGCCGTGCCTCGTCGATGACATGGAACCCGACCAGCCGGTTGACCGAACCATCGTCCAGCGTGATCTCCAGCGTCAGCGGCTCGAGCAGCTCGTATCGCCGCAGCGCCGCGAAGAAATCGCCCGAAGCGCGATAGCCTTCGTCGAGCTCGCCCAATTGCCCGGCGACCGCCTCGAGATAGGGCGTCGGCCGTCCCGCATCGTCGAACACGCGCTCGCCCGCGCCGATCCGCGGGCTAGCCAGATCGACATGCACCTGTCGCGCATCGTCCGTCCCGCCGATCAGGAAGGGCTGGATATCGATCGCCAGCGGCACATAGTCCGCACTCCAGGCCCCGCCTTCCAGGAACAGGTTCTCGCCCTCCTGAAAGCCGAATAGCGCGATCGCGGTGAATGCGTCGCGCTCGGCATTCCGCCGGAACAGGATCGGATAATCCACCTGCACCCGCCGGAATTCGGCGGGCATCGTCACGCAGCTCATCACTGCGTCCCCCAGCGCCGACCCGCGGTCGCGGCGGACGCTCAGCTCGCGATGCGCCTCCGCCGTCAGCATAGCGTGACTCGTCGTCGTCACCGTTTCGCCCATTGCCTCTCCGTTTCTACCCTACCCCGTAACAAAAAAACGCCACCCTCCGAAGAGGGTGGCTACAGGGAGGTCTAGAAATTGAAGCGGACACCCGCGGCATAGCGCGCATAGCCGGGCGAGGCGAAATAGACGTTGTTCTCGGATCGGCGATACCCACGCCGGCTTTCGCCCGTCAGGTTGATGACCTCGCCGAACACCGTCAGCCCCGGCATGAACTCGTAGCTCGCGCTCGCGTCGATCTGACCATAGTCCTCGACATAGAAGGGGTTAGCTCCCGTTCCTGCGAGGAACTTCTTGCGCCAGTTATAGGCAACACGCGCCTGGATACCGTTCTTGTCGTAGAACAGTACTGCGTTGGCGCTGTCGCTGAGCCCCGGCAGCGCGAACTGAGGAGGCTTTACCGAGGCCTGCTTGCTATTGTCATAGGTCGCATCACCACGGACGATCGTATAGTTCAGGATTGCACCGAAGCCGGTATCCCAGAAGCTGTGCTGCACGGCGAATTCGAAGCCGTAGAGATTGGCCGTCTGATCGCTGTTGACCGGTGTGTTGACCTGGAACGGCACCAGCGGATCCTCCGGCAATGCCAGGATCTTGCCGGTGATGTAGCCAGCCGGATCCACGCCCGTCCGCACGGTCGAACCCGGGAAGTTCGTGAAGATATACTGGCGGATATCCTGCGCGCTGGCGTTGGAGCCGAGCGCCGCGAGTGCCGCCTGATAGCGCGGCCCGCCCGCCACCGTGCGCAGTCCGAACGCGTTCTCGGTCACGCGATCCTGCGCGATGAAATTCTCGACGTCCTTGTTGAAGAAGCCGACCGAGATGTAGCTGCTGCGTCCGTAATACCACTCGGCCGACAGATCGATGTTCTTCGATTTGTAGGGAAGCAGGCCCGGGTTGCCGCGGCTGCCCCCGCCAAAGGCGATGCGGAACTGCGTGTCGAGCGTCAGCCCGCCCTGAAGGCTGGCATAGTCGGCGCGGGTGATCGTATGGCTATAGGACGCGCGCAGCTTCACATTCTCGAACGGCGAGATGTCGAAGTCGATTGCTGGCAGCCAGTTCTGGTAACTGCCCTTGAAGCGCGAGAAGTCCTGCCGCCCCGTATAGGAGATATAGAACTCGTTCGCCGCATCCCATGACGTGCCATTGGGGATCGGCACCAACGCCATCGAGTCGATGTTGGTGTGATCGTAGCGTACGCCCGCGACGATATGCGCGTCATTGCCGAAGGCACTGAACTTACCCGAGACCTGGATATAGGGCGAGAGCGTCTTCTCCGTGATGCGCCGGTCGATCGTATAGTCGGCCAGACAACTTCCCGACGGGGCCTTGCCGGTCTGCGGCCGGCTGCATGTGCCGTAGCGCTGCTCGAGAATGCCCACCATCCGTTCGAAGTCGAAGGCATAGAGGCTGGGAATGATATTCGCCGCGCCATCCATGCCACGGAACTTGTCGGGCAAGCTCACCAGCTTGAAGATATCGTCCGGAATATCCGATGCCGGACCGGCGCCGCTCCACGTCTCGTTCTGCAGGAAGCCATAGGCCGAACGCACCTTGTTCTCGACGTATGAGACGCCGAAATCGATGCTGTCGAGCAGGCCGCCTTCATGATCATAGCGCGCCTTGAGCTGCGCCTGGTTGATCTCGTCGCGGAAATAGGCGTTCCGGAAGGCGTTGCCGGTCGGCGTCACCTGCGAGGCGTCAAGCGGATTCGAACCGGGATAGAAGCTGGTGGAGATGACTGGCAAATAAGTGCCGAAGCCGATCTTCTGGTTCGACAGGCCGAACACCGCATTGCCCACCGACACGCTCGACCCATATTTATTGGTCGGCTTGGACGTTGCGGTCGAATGGTGGAAATCGAGTTGCGCGGTCACCCCGCCCGGCGCTTCCCAGGTCAGGTTACCGCCCAGAGAGTGGTTCTCGCTGCGATTGGCAGTCAGCGAGCCACTGTACGACAGATCCTTGCGCTCGCTCGCGCCGAATGCCTCCGAATAGAAGATCGGTGCGGCGACCGGCCCGTCGGTCCATGCGCTTGATGTGTTGTTGTGATTGAACCAGATGCCGACGCTGCTCGTCCGCACCTCAACCGTGTTGCGCGAATAGGTGTAGTCGAGCGTCGCGGTCAGGGATTCGATCGGTCGGAATTGCAGGACAAGCTGCCCGTTGATCCGCTCACGCTCGATATCGTTGAGGTTGTACGATCCGTTCTGCGGGACCTCATACACGTCGGTGGCATCGGGCCGGTTCTGGATCTGGCCGTAACGCGGATCGCCTGGATTGGCGAGCGAACCCCAGTTATTCTCGTTGCCCAGATAACCGTCGCGCCAATCGGTCTTGTAGTCGTTGTTGCTGCCCTTGCGCTTCTGATACGAACCCGCGAGCAGGATGCCGACCTTGTTGTCGGCAAAGGTGGTGCTGAAGATACCCGAGACTTCGGGCGTGATTTCATCGCCCTGATTATACGAACTGTCGAACACACCCTTGACCGCGATGCTGCCGCGCAAGCCCGGCCGGTCGAGCGGGCGGGGCGTCTTGATGTTGATCGACGACCCGATGCCGCCCGACGGGATCGCGGCGCGGCCGGTCTTGTAGACCTCGACCCCAGCAATGCCTTCGGACGCGAGGTTGGCGAAGTCGAACGATCGGGTGGCTGGCGCGCTGGCGCCGTCGCCCAAGCCGGAGGTCGGCATCTGGCGGCCGTTGAGCGTCACCAGGTTGAATTCCGGACCGAAGCCGCGAACCGTGACGAACTGCCCCTCGCCATTCGAACGGTCGATCGACACGCCGGTGATGCGCTGGAGCGATTCAGCGAGATTGGTGTCGGGGAACTTGCCGATATCCTCGGCGGAGATCGCATCGACCACACCCTGCGCGTCACGCTTGAGCGTCATCGATGCCTCAAGGCTGGCGCGGATGCCGGTAACGAGAACCTCTTCCGACTCCTCCGTCGGCGGCGGCGCGTCCTGCGTGTCCTGAGCCAGTGCCGGAGTCGCGGCGATCGCGAGGCTCGAGACCCCCATCGCCAACCTAATCGCCAGACGTGCGCTTGAGCGAGTCGTGCCCCGCATCCTCATCCTCCCCTTCAGCGGTACGGTGAATCCGCACTCGTTGAGAACGTTCACTTGAACCCGTTGTACAACGTTGTCAAGTGCTGCGCATCCAGTGCATGAATTGCAGGAATGGCGGAAAACCACTGTTGTGAACGTTCCCAAATTATGCTGTTTTGCTTGCACACAGCCAAGCCGGGCACATAGAAAATCAGGAGAGGAAAACGCATGAGCAGGACCATCGCCGCATTGCTCGCGGCCAGCGCGTTCACAGTGACGCCAGGTGTTGCGCAACAAGCTCCTGTCCCCGCTGCGACCGACGCCCGCGTCCGCGCCGAATCGATCGTCGCGCGGATGACGCTCGACGAGAAGATCGCGCTGGTCCACGGCCTGTTCCCGCCCCTGACCAAGGTGAAGCCAGCCAATGAACTGGTTCCCTCGGCGGGCCATATCGAGGGCAACCCGCGCCTCGGCGTGCCGCTGGTGCGCGAGAGCGACGCGTCGCTTGGCGTCGCCAACCAGGTCGAGCAACGCAAGGGCGACGTTGCCACCGCCCTCCCCTCCAGCCTCGCCACTGCCGCGACCTTCGACCCGGAGATCGCGCGGGCGGGCGGCGCGATGATCGGCGCCGAGGCGCGCGCCAAGCGCTTCAACGTGCTGCTCGCAGGCGGGGTCAACCTCAACCGCGATCCGTGGGGCGGCCGCAACTTCGAATATCTGGGCGAGGATCCGCTGCTCGCCGGCGAGCTGGCCGGCGCGCATATTGCCGGGGTGCAGTCGAACAAGATCGTCTCGACGGTCAAGCATTTCGCGCTCAATGCGCAGGAAACGGGCCGCATGGTGCTCGATGCGCGGATCGGCGAGGCGGCGCTGCGCGAGAGCGACCTGCTCGCCTTCCAGATCGCGATCGAGAAAGGGAAGCCGGCCTCGGTCATGTGCGCCTACAACAAGGTCAATGGCGACTGGGCGTGCGAGAACGACTTCCTGCTAAACCAGGTCCTCAAGCGAGACTGGGGCTATCGCGGCTGGGTGATGAGCGACTGGGGCGGCGTGCATTCGACCGAGAAGGCGGCGAAGGCGGGGCTCGACCAGCAATCGGGGCAGGAACTCGACCGCGCGACGTATTTCGATGCGCCGCTCAAGGAAGCGGTCGAGCAGGGCCGCGTGCCGATGGCACGGCTCGACGACATGGTGGTCCGGTATCTCACCGGCCTGATCGAGACCGGCGCCTATGACACGCCGATGCCGGCGGCGGCGCAGACGCCGGACTATGCCGCCAATGCCCTCGTGGCGCAGCGTGCGGCCGAGGCGGGAATCGTGCTGCTCAAGAACCAGGGCGGCCTCCTGCCCCTCGCCGCTACCGCGAAGAAGATCGTCGTGATCGGCGGCGGCGCGGATGTCGGCGTGCTGTCGGGCGGCGGATCGAGCCAGGTACGATCGGTCGGCGGCGCGCCGATCGAGATTCCGCTGGCGCACGGCCCGGCCGCGTCATTCGTGCGTGTGACCTATCACGCCTCCTCTCCGCTCGAGGCGCTGCGCAAGGCGCTGCCGGGTGCCGAGGTGAGCTTCGTCGACGGGCGCAACCTCAACGCCACGGTCGATACGGCAAAGGCCGCCGATCTCGCCATCGTCTTCGCCACGCAATGGACGACCGAGGCGGAGGACGTGCCCGACCTCAAGCTGCAGAACCATCAGGACGCGCTGATCGCCGCGGTCGCGGCCGCTCAGCCGAACACGGTGGCGGTCCTCACCACCGGCGGTCCGGTGACGATGCCCTGGCTCGATCGCGTGCCCGCGGTGGTCCAGGCCTGGTACCCCGGCCAGCGCGGCGGCGAGGCGATCGCCAATATCCTGACCGGCAGGGTCAATCCCTCGGGCCGCCTGCCGATCACCTTACCCGCGAACGAGGGCCAGGCGCCGCGCCCGCATCCGGTCGGCCTCGAGACCTTCACCGCGCTGCAGGCGGCCGCGGCGGCCAACCCTGCCAATCCCGGCGGCTACGAGCTCAAGAGCTATCCGGTCGATTATGTCGAGGGCAGCGATGTCGGCTATCGCTGGTACGAGAAGAAAGCGCAGAAACCGCTCTTCGCCTTCGGCCATGGCCTGAGCTACACCAGCTTCGCCTATGGCAAGGCGACCGTCAGCGGCGGCAAGCGCCTGACGGTCTCGTTCGACGTCACCAACACCGGACAGCGCGCGGGTGCCGACGTGCCGCAAGTCTATGTGACACGCGAAGGATCGAACATCCCGATGCGCCTTGCCGCGTTCAAACGCGTCGACCTCAAGCCCGGCGAGACGCGCCGCATCACCCTCACCGCCGAGCCGCGCATCCTTGCCGACTACGACACGAGCCTGCCCGGCTGGCGCATCCGCGGCGGCGCGTATCGTGTCGCGATCGCGCGCGACGCGACCGATCGTTCGATGCTGCTCACGACGAGCCTCGACCCGGCGACGATGAAGCCCTAGCGTCCCTGCTCCCCGGCGGCGTCCGCGATCGACGCGGACGCGACGGCCGGGGTTCGACGGGGTGCCTTGTGGGGAGCAATATCGAGCCGGATCCGCCGGCGCGGCGATCGCTGCGCTTCATCCTGCTCGTCGCGCTCGCCAATGCCGGCGGGGTGATCGGCTTTCTGCCGCTGCTCACGCTGCTGCTCCCGATCAAGATCGCCGAGGTCGCGGGCGACGATCGCATCGCGATGTTCACCGCCACCGTCATCGCGGGCTCGATCGCCGCAAGCGCATCGAACGTCCTGTTCGGCTGGCTGAGCGACCGGTCAGTGACGCGCGGCGGCGGGCGCCGGAAGTGGATCGGACTAGGCCTCGCCGGTCTCGCCATATCCTTCGCGACGGTCGCGGCCGCGGCTACGCCATTGCAGATCGTGCTGGCGGTGGTGCTGTTCCAGATCGCGGTGAACGCCGTCCTCGCGCCGATGTTCGCGGTCATGGCCGACGAAGTCCCCGATGCGCAGAAGGGCTTGTCCGGCGGCCTGATCGCACTCGGCGCACCGCTCGCCTCGGCGGTCGCGGCGCTGATGATCGCGATCGGCGTGACCGGCGAGCCGGCACGCCTTGGCTTCGTCTTCGCGGCGGTGCTGCTGTGCGTCGTCCCGCTGCTTGCCGTCCCGTCCCGGATCGCCCCCGCCAGCTTCGCGCCCGAAGAAGCCCCCCTGCTCGGCCGGGATCTCGCCATCGCCTGGACCTCTCGCCTGCTGGTGCAGGTTGCCGGCAATGTGCTGTGGCTCTACCTCGTCTATTATTTCGCCAGCATCGACCCGCACACCCCAACCTCCAAGAGCGTCGGGCCGCTCGGTCAGCTGATGACCGTGGCCTATCTCATTTCTGTGCCGGTCGCAGTGTTCGCGGGTCGCTGGTCGGACCGGGTCGGACGGCGGAAACCCTTCCTGATCGCCTTCGCACTGCTGACTACGCTGGGTCTGATCGGCCTCGCGGTCGCGCGTGATTGGAACATGGCCGCCGGGGCGTTCACACTTTACGCGCTCGGCTCGGCAGGGTTCCTGTCGCTCCATTCGGGCTTCGCAATGCAGCTGCTGCCCGATCCACGTCACCGCGGCCGCGACCTGGGCCTCATCAACCTGACCAACACGCTACCCGCGCTGGTCGGGCCGCTGCTCACCTGGGCGCTCGCCACACCACACGATTTCCGTCCGGTGATGCTGGTACTGGCGGGGCTTACTCTGCTGGGCGGGCTGCTGGTCCCGGCGATCCGGCATCGGCGCTAGCCCAGTAGCGGACATAGTCGACCTGCATGGTCTGCGGCAGCGCGGCATCGTCGATACCCTTCTGCCCACCCCAGTCGCCGCCGACCGCGAGGTTGAGGATCAGCTCGTATGGCTTGGTGAAAGGCCACGCCGCCGCGCCGCCCGGCTGATCGTCCTTCACCCGCATATGCCCGCGTCCGTCGATGCCGATCGTGATCGAATCCGGGCGCCAGTCGAGCTGGTAAGTGTGGAACTGCGTGCACGCCGTGGGCAACTTCGCCTGCGCGCCGCGCTGCGTTCCCTTGACGTGGTAGAAGGCGGAGCTGTGCACGGTCGCGTGGATCACGTTGGCGTCCCAGCCGACCATCTCCATGATGTCGATCTCACCGCCTTCGGGCCATTTGCCGTCGGTCGGCAGCATCCAGATCGCCGGCCACATGCCGCGCCCGCACGGCAGCTTGGCGCGGACCTCGTAGAAGCCGTAGCCGTAGCGCTGGCGCGTCACCAGCTTGGCCGATGTGTAGGACTGCCCGCCCCAGTCGGCGACCTTGCCCTTGAGCGACTCGCGCCGCGCCTCGATCGTCAGCACGCCCTTCTCGATCCGGGCATTCTCCGGCCGGCCATCGGCGTAATATTGAAGCTCGTTATTGTACCAGCCGGTCTTGTTGCGGTGCGTGTCGAACAGCCATTTGGCGGTGTCGATCAGGGGGCCGTCGAACTCATCGGCGAAGCTGGGTTTCGTCGTCGGCGCGGCCATCGGCACGTCGGCGGAGACGTTGGTCGCGCTCAGTGTCGACTGCAGCATCAGCGCAAACGTGGTGAACATCGCCTACTCTCCCATCGGGAAATGTGAACGTTCACAGAATGCCAGATCGGGTGCGCTTTACAAGGGGCCAGGAGCGATCGTCAGGCTGGGGCCGCGACCAGCCGATAGCCGACGCCGGGCTCGTTGCGGATCAGTGCGGGGCGGCTGGCGTCGGCCTCGAGCTTCTGGCGGAGGTTGCGGACGACGATCCTGAGATAGTCGACACGGCCCTCATGCGCCGGGCCCCAGACGGTACGCAACAATTGTGCGTGGCTGATCACCCGGTCGGGACGCTTCGCCAGTTCGGCGAGGACGTCATATTCCTTGGGCGAAAGATGGACTTCCTCCCCTGCCCGCTTCACGCGACGATGGGTCAGGTCGATCTCGACCTCGCCCAGCGAAACCGTCGCCTGCTCGGCGTCGCTCGCCAGCCTGTGGCGCAGCGCAGTGCGGATGCGCGCAAGCAGTTCGTCGGTGTCAAAGGGCTTGGTGAGGTAATCGTCGGCGCCGAGGTCGAGCGCCGCGACCTTCTCCGCCACATCCTCGCGCGCCGAGACCACAAGCAAGGTCGCGGTCGAGCGCGCCTTGATCGGCTGGATCAGCTCCAACCCATCACGGTCGGGCAGGCCAAGGTCGAGCAGCACCGCGTCGGGCTTGTCGATGTCGAGCAGCGACAGCCCTTCGCGCGCTGTCGCTGCCTCGACCACCGCATGCCCCGCGCGCTGGAGGGCGGCGCGGAGCAGACGGCGGATGTGGACATCGTCCTCGACGATCAGAACCTTGGTGGGCAACGCCATGCCTCCGGGCTTAGCGCCCGGCAGACATCTGGTCGAGCGCACGATTGAGCGCGAGGACGTTCACCCGCGGTTCGCCAAGAAAGCCGAGCAGCGCGCCTTCGCTGTGCTGCTCAACCAATGCCCGCAGCTTTTCCGGGGCAATCCCGCGCGCCCTGGCGACGCGGTCCACCTGGAAAAGAGCCGCCTCGGGGCTCACATGGGGGTCAAGCCCCGAGGCGGAGGTTGTCACCAGATCGGTTGGGACCGAAGCAGCTGGTGCATTGCGGATGGCGTCGGCATCGGTCTTCACGCGATCGATCAGCGCTTGCGATGTCGGGCCGAGATTGGAGCCGGCGGAGGCGGAGGCGTCATAGCCATCGCTGCCCGCCGAGGAGGGGCGGCCATGGAAATAGCCCGCTCCCGCGAATTTCTGCCCGATCAGCTCGGAGCCGATCACGCGACCCCCCTCGCGGATCAAGCTGCCATTGGCCTGATACGGGAAGACCGCCTGGCCGATGCCGGTGAGCAGCGCCGGATAGGCGAGCCCGAGCAGGGCGGCGAACAGCAGCGTCAGCACGATCGCGGGACGCAGGGCGGATTTGAGGTCGGTCAGCATCTTCATTCTCTTTCTCCCCTCCCGCTTGCGGGAGGGGCCGGGGGGTGGGCGCCCGGCATTGCCGGGCGACACGGCGGAAGGAGATCGGAGGCCCACCCCCAACCCCGTCCCGCAAGCGGGAGGGGGCTAAGCCAGCCCCAGCCCTGTCACGGCGATGTCGATCAGCTTGATGCCGATGAACGGCGCGATCAGGCCGCCCAGGCCGTAGATGGAGAGGTTGCGCGCCAGCAGCGGCCCCGCCCCCATCGGCGTGTAGGTCACGCCCCTGAGTGCGAGCGGCACCAGGCACGGGATGATCAGCGCGTTGAAGATGATCGCCGACAGGATCGCGCTTTCGGGACTCGACAGCCCCATCACGTTGAGCACGCCAAGGCCGGGATAGAGGGTGACGAACATCGCCGGGATAATCGCGAAATACTTCGCCACGTCGTTGGCGACCGAGAAAGTCGTCAGCGCCCCGCGCGTCATCAGCAGCTGCTTGCCGAGGCCGACGATCTCGATGAGCTTGGTCGGATCGCTGTCGAGATCGACCATGTTGCCCGCTTCGCGAGCCGCCTGGGTGCCGGTGTTCATCGCCACGCCGACGTCGCTCTGGGCGAGTGCGGGCGCGTCGTTGGTGCCGTCGCCGCACATCGCGACGAGCTTGCCACCCGCCTGTTCCTTGCGGATCAGCGCCAGCTTGTCCTCGGGCGTCGCCTCGGCGAGGAAATCGTCCACGCCGGCCTCGGCCGCGATCGCGGCGGCGGTGAGCGGGTTGTCGCCGGTGATCATCACGGTGCGGATGCCCATGCGGCGCAGCTCGGCGAAGCGCTCGCGCACCCCGGCCTTGACCACGTCCTTGAGCGCGACCGCGCCGAGCAGGCGTCCGTCCTTGGCCACAGCGAGCGGGGTCATGCCGGCGCGGGCGATCTCGTCGGTCAGCTTGCGCAGTTCGGCGGCGGCGGGCGTATCGCCCAGGCCGGGATTGGCGCGCAGCACCGAATCCACCGCCCCCTTCTGGATCAACGTGCCCTCGACCTTCACCCCCGAGATGCGGGTTTGTGCGGTGAACGGGATGACTTCGGCGCCGGCGGGCAGGCTCGGCACCGAGATGCCGAACTTTTCGCGCGCCAGGGTGACGATCGAACGGCCTTCGGGCGTCTCGTCGGCCAAGCTGGCGAGCAGTGCCGCACGGGCAAGGTCGTCGACCTGGACGCTGGCAAGGTGACGAAACTCGCTCGCCTGGCGGTCACCGATGGTGATCGTACCGGTCTTGTCGAGCAGCAGCACATCGACATCGCCCGCCGCCTCAACCGCACGGCCCGACTTGGCGAGTACGTTGAAACGCACCAGCCGGTCCATGCCCGCGATGCCGATCGCCGACAGCAGCGCCGCGATGGTGGTCGGGATCAGGGTGATGAGCAGAGCCGCGAGGATCGCGACCGGGATGCTGCCGCCAGCATAGCTGGCGAAGCCCGGGATGGTCGCGACCGCGATCAGGAAGATGATCGTCAGGCCGACGAGCAGGATCGTCAGCGCGATCTCGTTCGGGGTCTTCTGGCGCTCGGCACCTTCGACCAATGCGATCATGCGGTCGAGGAAGCCCTGGCCGGGTTCCTGCGTCACGCGCACCTTGATCCGGTCGGAGATGACGCGCGTGCCCGCGGTGACGGCGGAACGGTCGCCGCCCGCCTCACGAATCACCGGCGCGCTTTCGCCGGTGATCGCGGCTTCGTTGACCGAAGCGACACCCTCGATCACCTCGCCATCGGCCGGGATCAGGTCGCCGGTCTCGACCAGCACGATCTCACCCCGCGCGAGCCGCGCGGCGCCGACCAGTTCCCACACCTCGCCCGTGCCGATCAGGCGCTTGGCCTGCAGCTCGGACTTGGTGGCGCGGAGCGAAGCCGCCTGCGCGCGGCCCCGGCCCTCGGCCAGCGCCTCGGCAAAGGTGCCGAACAGCACGGTCAGCCACAGCCACACGATCAGCTGCGCCTGGAACGGGATCGAAAGCTTCTCTCCGCCCAGTGCCAGCAGCCCGGTCAGCAGCAGCGCCACCACTGCGGTGGTGAACAGCACCGGGTTCTTGATCAGATCCCGCGGGTTCAGTTTCTTGAAGGCGTCGCCGATCGCCGGAAGGATCAACTCGCCCGAGAACATCGTCTTGGTGGTCATGGAATGCGTCCTCAGAAGAGCTGGCCGTTGATCATCGCGAGATGATCCGCGATCGGGCCGAGCGCGAGGCTGGGAAGGAAGGTCAGGCCGCCGACGATCAGGATGATCCCGACGAGCAGGCCCACCCACAGCGGTCCGGTGGTCGGGAACGAGCCCGCGGTCGCCGGGGTGTATTTCTTGGCGGCGAGGCTGCCCGCGATGGCGAGCACCGGCACGATCATGAAGAAGCGGCCAAGCCACATCGCGACGCCGAGCAGGCCATTGTAGAAGGGCGTGCCTGCGGTGAGGCCGGCAAAGGCCGAACCGTTGTTCCCGGTCGCCGAGCTATAGGCGTAGAGGATCTCGCTGAAGCCGTGCGGCCCCTTGTTGAGCGGACCTGCGAGACCGGCCGGGAGGACCGCCGAGAGCGCGGTGAAGCCGAGCACGCAGAGCGGGACGATGGCGATCGCCAGCACGGCGAGCTTCACCTCGCGGCTTTCGATCTTCTTGCCGACATATTCGGGGGTGCGGCCGACCATCAGGCCCGCGACGAACACCGCCAGGATGGCGAACAGCAGGAAGCCGTAGATGCCCGCGCCGACGCCGCCGATCACGATCTCACCCAGCTGCATGTTGAACAGCGGGATCATGCCGCCCAATGCGGTGAAGCTGTCGTGCATCGCGTTGACTGCGCCGCACGAGGCGGCGGTGGTGACGACCGAGAAGAGCGCGCTGGCGGCGATACCGAAGCGGACTTCCTTGCCCTCCATATTGCCGCCCATCGCGCCCAGCGCATGCAGGTTCGGGTTGCCCGCAGCTTCGGCCCAATAGGTGACGGCGACGCCGGCGACGAACAGCACCAGCATCGCCGACAGGATCGCCCAGCCCTGACGCGTGTTGCCCACCGCCTTGCCGAAGGTCCAGGTAAGGCCCGCGCCGATCACGAAGATCGACAGCATCTGCACGAGATTGGTCAGCGCCGTGGGGTTCTCGAACGGGTGCGCGCTGTTGGCGTTGAAGAAGCCGCCGCCATTGGTGCCGAGCATCTTGATCGCTTCCTGCGAAGCGACCGGGCCGAGCGCGATCGACTGTTTCGCGCCCTCGAGCGTGGTCGCGTCGACCATGGCGGCGAAGGTCTGCGGCACGCCGCTGGCGATCAGGAAGGTCGCATAGACGATGCAGATTGGCAGCAGCAGGTAGAGGGTGACGCGGGTGAGATCTGCCCAGAAATTGCCGACCGTGCCGCTTTCGCGCCGGGCGAAGCCGCGGAAGATCGCGAAAGCGATGGCGATGCCGGTGGCGGCCGACAGGAAGTTATGGATCGCGAGACCCAGCATCTGACTGAGGTTGCTCAGCGCTACCTCACCCGAATACCATTGCCAGTTGGTGTTGGTGACGAAGCTGATCGCGGTGTTGAACGCGCCGTCCGCGCCGACCGGCGCCAGCTCGCGCGGGTTCATCGGCAGCACGCCTTGCAACCGCAGGACCGCATAGGTCAGCAGGAAAGTCGCCAGCTGGAACAGCAGCATATGGACGGCGTAGCGGCGCCAGCCCTGCTCGGCCGCCGGATCGACCCCGGCAAGCTTGTAGAAGCCGCGCTCGACCGGACCGAGCACGACGTGGAGCGGCGTGCGGCGGCCTTCGTAGAGCGCGAACAGCCACATCCCCACCGGCTTTGCGAGCGCGACGAGGATGGTGACAAAGACGAGGATCAGCCCCCAACCCTGGATGGTCATGTCGGTTCTTTCAGAACTTCTCGGGCCGCACGAGGACGGCGACGAGGTAAAGGAGGAGGCCGAGCGCGGTGAGCCCGGCGAGCGTCAGGTGAATGCTCATCGCGTCAGGCCTCGTCGCAGAGGCGGAGATAGGCGAGCGTCACGAGGAAAAGCCCGCCAAGCGCGGCGAGCCAGATCACGTCCTGCATGGGGCAGACTCCGAATGGTTTCGGAGGCTCAATTAGGCGTGCACGCCGTTAAGGTGCGACGGCGAAAACCGCGGCGGGGCATTAAGAAAGCATATGGATCGCACCCCGCCGGTGGCGTTCACCGATGCGGACGCGTAACTATCCCATGATGGAATCGCGCCCCTCGCCCGAAGCCCTGCTCCGCGCCGCCAAGCGCGAGGAACGCGGCAAGCTCAAGATATTCCTCGGCGCCGCGCCGGGCGTCGGCAAGACGTTCGAGATGCTGCGCGAAGGTGCGGAGCGGCTGAAGGCGGGCACCGATGTGGTCGTTGCGGTGGTCGAGACGCATGGCCGTGCCGAGACCGCCGCACTGGTCGAGCCGTTCGAGGTCATTCCACGCCGGACCATCGACTATCAGGGTCACGCCCTGCCCGAGATGGACCTCGACGCGGTGATTGCCCGGCGCCCGGCGCTCGCACTGGTCGACGAATTCGCCCACACCAATGTCGAGGGCAGCCGCCATCCCAAGCGCTGGCAGGACGTGCAGGAACTGCTCGACGCCGGGATCGACGTCTACACCACGCTCAACGTCCAACATGTCGAGAGCCTCAACGACGTCGTCGCGAGCTTCACCCGCGTACGGGTGCGCGAGACGGTGCCCGACAGCGTGTTCGAGGGCGCCGAGATCGAGGTGGTCGACCTGCCCCCCGACGAACTGATCGAGCGGCTGAAGGACGGCAAGGTCTATATTCCGGACGAGGCGACACGCGCGCTCGGCCATTTCTTCTCCAAAGCGAACCTGTCTGCGCTGCGCGAGATGGCGCTGCGCCGCGCCGCGCTGAGCGTCGACCGGGCATTGCTCGACGAGCTCGATGCGGGCGCAGTGCCGGGCACCTTCGCCGGTGGCGAACGCGTGCTGGTCGCGGTGAGCGAGCTGGCAGGGTCGGACACGCTGGTGCGCGCGGCCAAACGTCTCGCCGATGCGCTGCGCGCGCCGTGGCAGGCGGTCTATATCCGCACGCCGCGCGCGGAGGGGTTTGACGAGACGCAGAAGCGCCGCATCGCCGATACGCTACGGCTGGCGGCAAGCCTTGGCGCGACGATCGCCACGGTTCCGGCGGAGAAGGTCATCGACGGCCTGGCCGAGCATATCCGCATGACGCGCACGACCCAGCTCGTCATCGGCAAGTCGGTGCGCAGCTGGTGGTTCGAGCTGCGCCACGGATCGGTGGTCAACACGATGCTGCGCACGGGCGACGGCGTCGCGGTGCATGTCATTCCGGCGGTGGTCTCGGGTGAGAGTTCGTCGCGCGCGCCGCGTCTGCCTGGCCGCTGGGGCAGCCCTGCCACCTATGCGGCAGTTGCCGGGCTCGTCGCTGCCGCAACCTTGCTCGGCAAGCTGGTCGAGCCGCTGATCGGACGCGGCGGGGTCGACCTCATCTACCTATTGCCGGTGATCCTCGCCTCGGGCCGCTTCGGCCTCCGCCCCGGCCTGCTCACCGGCATTGCGTCGGCGCTGGCGTACAACTTCTTCTTCCTGCCGCCGGTCCACAGCTTCACGATCACCGATCCGCAGAGCCTGCTGACGATGTTCGTGCTGATGGGCATCGCGGCGTTCACCGCGAACCTAGCCGGACGGCTGAAGGCGCGCGCCACGCTGGGCGCCCGCAGCGCGCAGGAGAATGCCGCCGTCGCCGCGTTCGGTCAGATGCTGGCGCGCGTGTCCGACTGGCAGACGACCAGCCAACTGGTGTGCGAGGAGATGGCGCGGCTGCTCGAGGTCAACGTCATCCTGCTGCACGAGAAGGGCAGCGAGTTGGTGCGCGCAGGCGCTTCGCCGGACACCAGCCCGCTTGGTCCGGTCGATCAGGCGGCGGCGGAGTGGACGATGAAGCGCGGCGAGCCGGCCGGCTCGGGAACCTCTACGCTCAACGCCGCCGACTGGCAGTTCCATCCGCTGCGGACCGCGCTCGGCGTGCTCGCGGTGGTTGGCCTCTCGCGCGACGATGGGCGCGAGCCGGTAACCGCGGACCGCGCGGTGCTGCTCTCGACCCTGCTCGGCCAGGCCGCACTGGCGCATGAGCGACTGAAGCTCGAGAGCGAGGTGCGCGAGGTTTCGGTGCTCAAGGAGCGCGACCGGCTTCGCGCGGCCCTGCTTTCCTCGATCGGGCATGATCTGCGCACCCCGCTCACTTCTGTCGCCACCGCGATCGAGGGGCTGGGCGTCGAGCAGCCCGACTCGCCCGCGCTGCCCGTGGCACGGATGGAAGTCGCGCGGCTCCGTCGCTTCCTCGACAATCTGCTCGACATGGTCCGCATCGATTCCGGCGCGCTCAAGTTCGCGCCCGAGCCGATCGACCTCACCGACGCGGTCGGCAGCGCGGTCCATGATCTCAAGGACTTGTTCCGTGGTCGTCATATCGACTTGAAGGTTCCGGCGAACCTGCCCTTCGTCACCGCCGACCCGACCTTGCTGCACCATATCCTGATCAACCTGCTCGCCAATGCTGCGCAGCATGGCGGCGAGAGCGGGCGGATCACGATCGAAGGATCGCGAACCCCCGACGCGGTGCTGCTCGCGATCCGTGACCAGGGGCCTGGACTCGAGCCGGGAATGGAAGCGCGCATCTTCGAAACCTTTGCGCAGGGCCGCGGCAGCGACCGCCAGGGCGGCAGCGGCCTGGGCCTGGCGATCGTCAAGGGCTTTGCAGACGCGATGGAGATCGGCGTGAACGCGAACAACGGCGCGGAAAGCGGCGCGGTCTTCACCCTCGCCTTCCCCAACCGGCTGGTTCATTCGGGCACCCAGCCCGTCGAGGACTAGGACGGATCGACATTCAGAAGATGGCGAGCCGAAAATGGTGGTTTTCCGTGACCCGGAGCGCAGCGTGCTCAAGGCACGTGAGCACCGGAAGCGCGGAAAGCTGCCATTTGCAGGCCGCCAGGGCTGAATGTCGATCCGTCCTAGTCGAACAGCCGTTCAGGCAGGATCTGCTCCGGCGCGACGCCCTGTGCGCGAAGCGCTTCGGGCCAGCGCAGGTCGAACATCAGCGCTTCGGTCGCCATCGCCATCGCGGGCGCGGTCTGGAGGCCATAGCCGCCCTGCCCCGCCAGCCAGAAAAAGCCATCCATATCGGGCGCGAAGCCTGCCGTCGGCACCTTGTCCGCGACGAAACTGCGCAGCCCCGCCCAGCGCGTGCTAACCCGGCCGACATTGAGCGTGGTCGCCTCCTCGACCCGCCATGCCGCCAGCGCGATCTCATATTCATCGGGCTGGACGTCGCACGGCTCGACCGGGGTCACGTCCATCGGCGAGGCGAGCAGCAGGCCCGCGTCGGGCAGCATGTAGAAGCCCTCGTCGGCCACGGTCTTGAGAAAGGGCCAGCCGGACACGTCGAGTTCGGGCGGCGGCGCGAAGCCGATGATCGTGCGGCGCAACGGCTGAAGCCCCAGCGGCCGGACCCCGGCCATGCCCGCAACGACATCGGCCCACGCCCCCGCGGCGTTGACGATGGTCCGCGCGGCATAGGAACCGGTCGGCGTCTCGACCTCCCAGTCGTCGCCCGCCCGCGTGATCGCCGTCACCGGCGCGTCGAAGACGACTTCTCCCCCCGCGCGGCGGAACGCGCGGGCATTGGCCTGGAGCAGCGCGTCGGCGTCGAGCTTGCGTCCGCCGGTATCGAGCAGGCCGGCGACGACGCCCTCGTCCCCCGTCTTCAGGACCGGAACGATATCCAGCATCTCTTCCGGCCCCACCCGCGAGATGGTGGTAGTGAACCGGTCCATCTCGACATGCAGCGCCTCAAGCTCGGCCATGGAGTTCCGGTCGGCGATGAACAGGGCGGGCTTTGCGGTCCAGAGCGGGCCGTCGTGATAGTCGGCGGGCGGCGCCGCGAAGAAATCGCTGCTCGCCGCGGTCATGCCGCGCACGGCGTCGTTGCCGATCCCGAAATGATAGAAGGTCGCGCTGCGCCCCGACGAGTGATAGCCGAGCGCGGATTCGCGTTCGAGGACAATGGTTTCCGCATGCTGCGCGATCCGGGCCGCCGCGGAAATACCCGCAATCCCTCCACCAATCACAAGAACTTCGACCCGTTTGCGCATCTGGAAGCGTCTCTCCGGCATTGCCATTCACGGCGGCTGTTAGCATTCGCATTCTAAGACGTCCGGTTTGCCGTTAAGCGAACCCGGCGAACCGTAGAGCGTCGGGGAATAGTCGATGGACCTCAAGCATCTCGAGGATTTTGTCAGCCTGTGCGAGACGCGCAGCTTCTCCCGATCGGCGGCCGCGCGCAACGTCACCCAATCGGCGTTCAGCCGGCGCATCCAGGCGCTCGAACTCTGGCTCGGCGCCTCGCTGATCGACCGCAGCACCTTTCCGACCTCGCTCACCGACGAGGGGCGATCGTTTCGCGAGACCGCGGACGAGGTGCTCAACATGCTGCGGGATGCGCGGGCCGACATGCAGGCGCGGCGCCTCCTCTCTCTCAAGACGGTCAGCTTCGCCGCGCTGCATACGCTGGCGCTGAGCGTCTTTCCCGAATGGCTCAAGGATATCGAGCGAACCCTTGGGCCGCTCAAGACCGATGTTCTCGCCGACAATTCGCACAACTGCATCCAGTCGCTGGTCGAAGGGAAGAGCGATTTCCTGCTTACCTTCCACCACGACGCAGTGCCGATGTCGCTCGATCCCGAGCGGTTTCCCTTCATCGTACTGGGCGAGGACCGGCTGCTCGCCGCATCTCGCTGCGAAGGCGGCAAGCCGCTGTTCGCGCTCGACGGCGAAGCCTCGCTCATGGCCTATGGCCCTAACTCCTTCCTTGGTCGCCTCAGCAACCACGCGGCGCGGGTCTTCGGCGTCCAGCTGTTGACCAGCCATGTGAACGACAATGCCGTCGCCGAAATTCTCAAGGCGATGGTGCTGGCCGGGCATGGCATCGCGTGGCTGCCCGAAAGCCTGATCCGCCGGGAACTGGCGAGCGGCCATCTCTGCGATCTCGGCGCGGACGTGCGGATGCAGATCCGCATGTACCGGTCGGCCGATCGCACGCGGCAATCGGTCGACCAGGTGTGGAAGGCGGCAAGCGCCCTGCCCGCGATGGGCGGCAGGTAACGCGCAGCTACGCTACTCTGCCCTGCCGCCCTGCGCGGTGAGACGAATCACTCCCACGCCATTCTCGATCCGGATCGTCGTGCCGAGTGGCGCCGACAGGGTACGCAACCGTTCGAGAATCCTGTCACCATGCGCGCGCGAGGCCATGCGCGGCACGCCGCGATCCGCGCCCTTGATCTCCACCCCAAGGTCGATCGGGTAGAGCTTGATCTCCACCACCTGCCCGCCCGAATAGCGCGACACGGCGATCACCGATTCATAGAGATTGGGGTCGGAGAAGGTCCGCGTATTGCGCGCCTGAAGCAGTTCCGGGACGGTGCCGGCGTCAGGCGACACCCCGAACTGATCGTACATGTCGGGCGCGACGACATCGAGCGAGTTGTTCATCATCGCAAAGTTGCCGAGCGAGTAGAAGATCGGCTTGCCCTTGTAGATCTCGATCCCGCGCAGCTGGTGCGGGCCATGGCCCATATAGGCGTCGGCGCCCGCATCGATGGCCCTGCGCGCCAGCTCGATCGCGAAATCGGCGGGTTCCTGGAAATCATTGCCCGGCTCGTGATTGTGCACCGAGTAGATCACGAAATTGCCGTTCTGCTTGGCCTGCCGGATCGAACGCAGGTTCGCGGTGAGGTCAGCCGCGTTCATCGAATAGCGATAGTCGAGATGCTTGCCGCCGGTCGCACCCGGCGCGAAGCGGTTGCCGAACAGCGTCACCGCGTCGCCCTTGCGCCCGTCGGTTCGCAACGGGGATTTCGCCGCGATCGCGGCGAGCACGTCAAACTGCTCCGGTGTGACCAGTGCCGTACGGACGGTGCGGAGGGTGTTGGCGCCCGGACGGCCGGCGACTTCACCATAACCGTCGCTCGCACGCGACATCGGGGTGAAGGTCGAGGTTGCCGAGACGATCGCGACACGCCCCTTGGGCGCATCGAGATAGCGCGGCGCGCGGGCTGCGCTCATGCTCGGGCCGGTCCCGGACCAGACGAGCTTCGCGTCGGTGAGGCGACGGCCGGTTTCGGCCATCCCCTCCACGCCCCAGTCGGTCGAGTGGTTGTTGGCGTGGCTGACGATGTCGAAGCCGAGCCCGGCGACGTCTGCTGGAACGCCCGGATCGGCAAGGATCCAGGTCCCGCCCGATTCCGCCTGCGCCACCCCCTTTGTGGTCGCAAGGTCGAGCACCGTCATCTCGAAATTGCCGAAAGTCACATCCGCCCCGCGCAGCAGGCGAACCATATCGGGGCTGCGCGCCTCCAGCGTCGCCAGCATCGGGCGGAGGTAAATGAGGTCGCCGACCGCGGCGAGTGTGAACTCGCCCGCGATCGGCGTAGTCGGAACCGGCGTGGTGACCAGCGGCTCCTGTGCCGGAACGGCGGTGAACGGGAGCATGGCCGCAGCGGCCAGCAGCGCGATGCGGACCATGCCTGCGCTCACTTGGCGCCAGCCGCCGCCAGGAGGATGCCGAGGCCGACCGACATCCCCTCAACGCTCGCGCCCTTCTCGACATCGATCCATTCGTCGAGCGAATGGGCGCGATCGCCCTTCCCGCCCGAACCGATCGTGATCGCGGGGATACCAAGGCTCATCGGCAGGTTGGAATCGGTCGAGGAATAGGACGCGCTGGGGGTCATGCCCTTGGCGGTGATGACGCCGTTGGCGATCCCGACGATCTCGGCCGTGGCGGGGGTGCTGCCGGCAGGCCGATCGCCGATCATCTTGAGATCGGCCGAAATCTTGCCTTCGCGCGTGTCGCGCGCAGCATTCTCGGCATCGACGCTCGCCTGGACGATCGTCTTGAAGCGCGCCTCGACCTTGGCGAGCTCGGCGGGATTCTCCGATCGCATGTCGAACTCGACGAAGATCTCGTTCGGGATCGAATTGACCGAGGTGCCACCGCCGGTGACGCTGGCGGCATAGGTGGTCTTGGGGGTCTTCGGCACCGGGATCGTGTAGAATTCGGTCACCGTCCGGCCCGCCGCGACCATCGGGTTCACCAGCCCGAACGCGCCATAGCTGTGCCCGCCCGGCCCCTTGAAGGTGACGCGATAGCGCTTCGATCCCACGCCGCCGGTGACGATGCGCTGTGGATTGGTGCCGTCCATCGAGATGAAGGCGCGCACCCGGTCCTTGTACTTACCCTTGGTGAAAAGATAGCGGACCCCGCGCAGATCGCCCGGCCCCTCCTCACCGACATTGCCCACGAACAGGATGTCGTACTTGGTCTTGATCGCATTGCTCTTCAGCGCGCGCGCATAGGCGAGCAGGACGGCGAGGCTGCGCGTATCGTCGCCGATGCCGGGGGCATGAAGGCGCGTCCCCTCACGCCGGACCTTCACATTGGTCTCTTCCGGGAACACCGTGTCGAGATGCGCGGCGAGCAGAATGACGGGACCGCCCGCCGGACCGGTACCGCGATGGAGCCCCATCGCATTGCCCTCTGCATCGATCTCGACATCGGTGAGGCCGGCTTCCTGCAGCATGTCGCGATAGGCCGCGGCACGCTTTGCTTCCTTGAACGGCGGCGCAGGAATCTCGGTCAGCTTGACGATTTCCTCGACGATCCGATCATGCTCGCGATCCAGCTGCGCGGCGGCGGCACGATAGGATGCGCTCGACAGCGTCGCCTTGGCGGCCTTGTCCCCGGGCGCGGCCGAAGCGGGCGCGCTTCCTGCGGCCAGAAGAAGAGCGAGGGTTGCGAGAGAAGTCATGATAGAACCTTTCGTGAAGTCGGTCGGCACAGTGCTAGAGCACTGGCTAGAATATTTCCCGCGCGAGTTCGCAACCGCCGAGCACATTCGTCTAATCAGAATCGACGCGGTAAGGGGTGCAGCATATGCAGAGAGGCACAGGGCAGGACGGAACCGCGTGATCGATCCCGAAACCTTCGAAGAACTCGTCGCACGGATCACCGCGGACACACCGCCGGCCGATACCGCGCTCCCGGACCTGACGGACGATCCCGAAGCCTATGCATGCGCCTGCGAGCTCGATGTCATCTGGCGCCTGGCCGGCGAGCTGAGCCCGCCGTCATCGGACACCGAATCAGCCTGATCGCCGTAAAGGAACGGGCGAAGCCGGTCCTGCAGATGCGCCATCGCGGTGACCATATGCTTCTGCACCATCCGCGTGGTGATCGACAGGCGCGCGGCGACGTCGGGCGTCGCCATCCTGTGGCGACGGCGAAGCATGAAGACTTCGGCACAACGCGGTGAAAGCTCTGCCAGCGCGGCATGATAGGCGCGCTCTAGGTCGGCGAGGCGACGGCCCTGCTCCTGCGACGCCTCCATGGCGAGGCAGCTCTCGGCCACCCCGTCGATATCGACCGAATTGGTCAAGGGCGTGCGCCGCCTTCCCTGATCGATGATCACATTCAGCGCGACACGGCACAGATAACCCAATGGATTGACGATCATCTGATCGCGACATGCCGAGTGAAACTTCAGGAACGATTCCTGAACCACGTCATCGACATCGCCCCGGTTACCGACCCTCGCCGCGACAAATAGACGCAACCGCACTTCCAGTTCTTTGAAAGATTGTTGCGCATATTCCATATTCGGATGCTGCCGCGTTGCGACGGAAGCGTCCAATGCCGATGTCGAAAGGGGTATTCGGAATTTGCATAGCCCCGCCCCCTTCTTCGCGCACCTACGGAATCCGGGAGAATCGCACGTTGCGCGCGCGTTCGATGCTGACCGTCAGCGCGATCACCCGGCCGGCCGCATCGCGCTGGAACCGGAAGGTCGCCCCCTCACCCTGAAAGGCATCGCGATAGGTCGGCTTCAGCACCTGCTGGAAATCCGGGCGGTCACGCATGCGCCAGATCAGCCCCTCTGCGCCGGGCTCGATCCGGTAGGCCGCGCCGACCTCGTCGCTCGCATAGGCTCCGGCATAGTCGGCCAGCTTTACCGCGCCAGCGACGATCGGTTCGGTACGAAGATACACGGCGATATTGCCGTCGCGCCCGATCAGCTCGATCCGGTCCTTCGACACGATCCGGCTTTCATTCGCGCGGAAGCGCCCGGCATCCAGCGGCGTGCCCGATGCCTGATCGACGAACAGCCCCTCCGGCATCGGTGCGATGTCCTCGGCATCGGCCGGGCCGGGCAGGAACAGCGCCGCCACCTTGCGCCCCATGCCGGTATCGGCGTTCGCAGCGTTACACAGGAGCGCAACCGACAATTTCTGCGCCGGATAGCGGCCAAGCCAGGCGCGATAGCCGGCGGTCGCGCCCGAATGGGCGATCTCCTCGGCCCCATGAAAGGTGTAGTTGAACAGGCCACGGCCATAGGTGATCTTGCGCCCGTCGCGCAGCGTGCCGCGCTCGGACAATTTGGTGGTCACGAACTTGCCAAGCTTGCCGCTGTCGAGCGCCTGATTCCAGATCAGCAGATCGCCGACCGTCGTCAGCAGCCCGCCATTGCCGTACGCATCCTCGAACGGCATGTCCTGTTCATAGCCGCCACCCTTGCGGTCATAGGCCTGGGCACGGCCCGGCACGACCTGGCGAAAATTGTCACGCCATTGGGTGTGAGTCATGCCGAGCGGTACGAAGAAGGTTTCGCGGCTGTAATCGGCGAGCGATTTGCCGCTGACCCGCCGGACGATCTCGGTCAGCAGGTTATAGCCGGTGTTGGTGTAGCTCGATTCCGCACCCGGCTCGTAGTTCAGCGCCTTCTGCTTGGCGGCGATGGCCAGGAAATCATTCTGGGTGTTGATGCGCGTGCTGCGCGGCCAGCCGGCAAGGGCGAGGATCGCGCCCCAATCGCGCAGCCCGCTGGTGTGGTTGAGCAGCTGGTCGACGGTGATGACCTGGCCGTAATCGGGCAGTTCGGGAATGATCGTCCGCACATCGGTATCGAGCTTGAGCTTGCCGGCATCGACCAGCGCCAGCGCCGCCGCAGCGGTGAACTGCTTCGAAACCGAGCCCGCCTCGAACACCGTGTCCGCCGAATTGCGGATGCCATGTTCAAGATCGGCCATACCATAGGCGCTCGTCAGCACTCGTTGTCCGGCCCGGTCCACCGCGACGGCACAGCCCGGCGCGGTGTCCGAATTGAACGTCGCGAAGATCGGATCGACCTGTACGGCGGTAACCGGCGTCGCGGACTGGGCGGTGGCGGGCAAAGCTGCCAGCACCGCGACGCCGGTCGCGAGGGCGATGCCCCCGCGGATCGATCCCTTCAGGGCCCGGTTACGTGAGTTCATCGCAATTCCCCCTGCGCGTCAGAACCGGATCTTCGCGGTGGTCGAGAAGTAGCGACCGATCTGATCATAGTGAATCTGGCCCGTCGTCGTCAGCGGCGGATCGATATCGAACAGGTTGTTGACGTTGAGCGACAGCGTCAGCTTGTCGATCGTCACCCGTGCGCCCAGGTCGACATAGGTGCGGGCCGAGATCCGGTTGTTCTCGATATCCAGGGCGCTGTTCCACATGCCACCGCCGACATAGCGCAGGCGGGCATCAACGCTCAGCTTCTGATCCTGGTAGGTCAGGCTGCCTGTCGCGCGCCATTTCGGGGTGCCGAACGGAAGCGCCTCACCGACATCGCCCGCATATTCGATCTTGTTGATGCCGTCGTCGGTGATCAGGCTGGGGACATAGGTCGCCAGGCCGCGGAATTTGAGCGTACCCGGCCATGCCGCCGACAGCTTGCTGAGCGGCAGATTATACGACGCCTCGAAATCGATGCCGTGAGTCTTGTATTCGGCAAGATTGACGAAGGTCGCAAAGATATGATCGATCTTCCCATCACTGCCGCGGACGATCTGTCCGCACAGCGCGATGTTGCCCTTGTTACAACGCGTAGCGATGTCCTGACCGCTGAGCGTGGAGATCGCGCCCTTGATCCGGATGTCGAAATAATCGACCGACAGGCTGAAGCCTGGGATGAACGAGGGCGACCAGCTCGCGCCGACCGTCGTGGTCTGGCCGATCTCTGGGTCCAGCGCGGGATTGCCGCCGCCATAGGTGATGATGTCAGTGCTGATCGGTGCGCCCGTATTTCCCGGCGGCCCCGGATCGGCGATGGTCGACCGGGTGGTCGAACGGTTGGTGAACAATTCGCTGAGGCTGCCCGACCGGATGTCACGCGAGCGCGACACGCGCAGGAGCAACTCGCTGTAAATGCGGTTGGTCAGGCCCAGCTTCCACGAGTTCACGCTGCCGGTGTTGCTGTAGTGGCTGTACCGGCCCGCCGCGCTGAACTCGAGCTTGCTGAAATCCTGGTCGAGCAGCGGCACCGCGACTTCGGCAAAGCCCTCCTTGACGTTGAAGCCGCCATTGAGCTCGGAGACGGTGAAGGTCGCGACGACGCCCTTCGCCATGCCTCCCGTGCGCGCCGGGCCCTGCGGCCCCTCGGCGCTGCCGCGGTACGTGATCCGAA
>CAYOXO010000041.1:0-30268 GCA_964407945.1 uncultured Stakelama sp. | reverse complement strand
ATCCACTTCTTGAGCGGCCAGCTCAGCAGCAGCAGAAGCACGCCGAGGCCGATCGCCCAATAGGAGATCGTCGTGAAGACGGCGACATAGGTGTCGAGGCTGACCTTGAGGTTGGTCACCTGGCCACCCACCGTCTCGACGCTGGCGAACTGCGCGACGATGCCCGCGACAAACTGCGCGACCGAGATCGACAGGAACCAGACGCCCATCATCAGGCCGACGATGCGCGCGATCGACAATTTGGTGATCATGCTGAGGCCGACCGGCGAGATGCACAGCTCCGCGAAGCTGTGGATGAAGTAGAGGCCTGCCAGCCACCACAAAGCGACCTTGAAGTCCGGCCCAGCGAAATTGGAACCCCACACCAGCAACAGGAAGCCCATCGCCACACCGATCATCGCGATGCCGAACTTGACCGGGATGGTCGGCTCCAGCCCGCGCTTCGCCAATGTCGTCCATAGCACCGACATGATCGGTGCGAGCATGACGATGAAGGCCGCGTTGAAGAACTGGGTCTGTCCGGCGGAGATCGTGAACAAGCCGAACACGGACAAGTTGGTGTTGCGATCGGCGAACAGCGTGAGCGAGGAGCCCGCCTGCTCGAACAGCGTCCAGAAGACGACGTTGAAGACGATCAGCACCATCGCCGCCAGCATCATCTGGAATTCCTGCTTGGTGCCGGAGACGAACGACCAGATCAGGATGGCGGGCACGCCGAGCAGGAACGACCCGAACAGCAATTTGCCCATCAGCGGCAGCGAGGCGACATAGCCGACAATGCCTGCCTCAGGCGGCACCGACGTGGCGTTCATCAGATTGGCGTAGAGCAGGTAGAACAGGGGAATGACGCACAGCGCGCCGGCGTAGATCCACCATTGCTGGCGCTCGACCCCCGGCTTGGCCGGCGGTTCGCCATAGCCCTTGAGCCGCCCGCCATCGAACTGGATCAGCGACCACGAGATCATCATGCCGATCGCGGCGAGCAGGAAGCCGACCCACCAGTCGAATGCGACCGCGAGGAACGGGCACAGGATCTGCGACATCAGCGAGCCGAGGTTGATGCCCATGTAGAAGATCGTGAAGCCGGTATCGCGTCGCCGGTCGCCGGCCTCATAGAGTTCGCCGACCATGGTCGAGATGTTCGGCTTGAAGAAGCCGTTGCCGACCGAGACCATCGACAGCGCAACCAGCAGGACGAGCACGTGGAACGGGCTGCGGTCCGCGCCGGATTCGAAGCCGCCCTTGGCGACTTCGCGCACCGTGGCGCCATTCTCGATCAGGTCGACCGAGCCGTCGTCCTTGCCCTTGATCTCGAGCTTGCGCTCGCCGTCGATGACGTAGCGGACTTCCTTGCCCTGCACCTGCTCGATCGCGACCGCATAACGCTGGCCGTCGATCGTCGCGTGCGGCTTGGCGGTCTCGCCGCCGAAGCAGAGGGTCAGATAGCCCAGCGACATGATGATCGCACCGAACTTCACGGCGCGCTTGGAACCGAGGAACTGGTCGGCCAGATAGCCACCGATCAGCGGGGTCAGGTAAACGAGTGCGGTGAACCCGCCATAGAGGCCGGTCGCCTGCCGGTCGCCGAACATGAAATGCTGGGTCAGGTACAGCGTCAGCAGCGCCCGCATGCCGTAGAAACCGAAACGTTCCCACATCTCGGTGGTGAACAGGCGCGCGAGCTGCCGCGGGTGTCCGAACCAGGTCTTCTCGGCCGCCGGATTGACGTGCGAGATATCCGGCTCTGACCGGTTATCGGCCGTTGGGGTATCTACCATTCAGAGTGTTGCCCTTGTCTGTGATCCGGGCCTCCCCAGCCCGGGTGATGGTTGCAAACTAAACGGAATGGTCCGGGTGTAAAGCATGGTGCGCTCTGTGGCCGGGTGTCCGGGCAATCAGGGTTTGCCCGATGCGGCCGGCATTCCTAAATGCGCGCGCATGTTCAACGACCGCACCACCCCGCTCTCGCTGCTTGCCACTCGCCGCTCGGGCAAGGCGCGCGACATGATCGCACCCGGCCCCGAGGGGGAGGAACTGGCGCAAATCCTGGAGATTGCGGCGCGCACGCCCGACCATGGCAAGCTTGCGCCCTGGCGCTTCGTCGTGGTGCCGCAGGCGGCACGCGATGCGCTCGCGGCGGGGATCGTCGCTGCCTATCGCGCCGAGAAGCCCGATGCCGGCCGGCTCGAGATTGAGGCGATGGAGCAGTTCGCGCGGCAGGCGCCGACCTTGGTGGTCGTGCTCGCCTCGCCCAGAGTCGATAGCCATATCCCGCTCTGGGAACAGGAATTGTCGGTCGGCGCCGCGACCATGAACCTCGAACATGCCGCGCATGCCATGGGCTATGCCGCGTGCTGGCTCACCGGCTGGGCCGCATTCAATGACCGGGTGCGCGACCTGTTCGGTGCGGCGCCCGAGCGAATCGCCGGGTTCATTTTCATCGGTACGCCGGGCAAACCGCTCGAGGAACGGCCCCGGCCCGACATGTCGAAGACCGTGTCGATCTGGAACGGTGCCGCAACAAGCGGCACCTGAAGCGGTATCGGACGAAACTTTCTTAGGAGTGGAACTTTCTGCTCCCATGCTGTATTAAGGCAGCATGACAGCGCTCGAGCATGAAGACAGCCCGGTTTATCTGAAGCTGCGTGCCAGCATCGCCACGGCGATTCTGCGTGGTGAATTCCGGGCAGGGGACCAGTTGCCGTCGGTACGCGCGCTTGCCGCCGAACATGGTGCCAATCCGCTGACGGTGGCCAAGGCGTATCAGAGCTTCCAGGACGACGGCTATGTCGAGGTCCGCCGCGGTGTCGGCATGTTCGTGCTGCCCGGCGCGGTCGAGCGGTTGAAGGTCGCCGAGCGCGACCGTTTCCTCAACGGCTATTGGCCCAAGGTACGCGAGCATATCGCGCTGCTCGGCCTCAATGCGCACGAGTTGCTCGACCGCGAAATCGCCTGAGTTTCCAGCCCACCGTCGTCATCCCGGCCTTGTGCCGGGATCTACGGTGCCTCGCGACATACCTTCGCGCCGCTAGCCTAGCGCTTGCCTCCCGGTGGACCCCGGCACAAGGCCGGGGTGACGGTCAGGTTCAGACTGCGAACGTCTCCGCATCCACCGCGTAGAGCACATCCGCCTTGGCCAGCGCCGCTGCCTTCAACCCCATCGCCTCGGGCACGATCTGCTCGACATGGAAGCGTGCCGCCGCCTGCTTCATCGCGAGGAAGGCCGGGTCGCCCTCGGCGCCTGCCGCGATGCCGCCCTGCTTCTCCATCAGCCAGCCGCATACCGCGACCGACAGCATCGTCAGGAACGGGTACGAACCCGCGAGACGGTCGTCGATCTCGCTTGCCAGCATGTGGCGACCGACCTCCTCGCACGCATCGATCAGCGCGATCAGCCCGGCATCTCGCGCTTCGCTCCGCATCTGCGCGGTCAACGCGAACAGCGTTCCGCCATTGTCCATGCTGAGCTTGCGGCCGACCAGATCGGCGGCCTGGATGCCGTTGGTCCCCTCATAGATCGGGGTGATGCGCGCGTCGCGGAAATGCTGGGCGGCGCCGGTTTCCTCGATATAGCCCATGCCGCCATGCACCTGCACACCGAGGCTCGCGACCTCGTTGCCGATGTCGGTGCCATGCGCCTTGGCGAGCGGGGTGAGCAGCTCGAGCCGCGCCTTCGCCGCCGCGTCGCCGGCATTGGCGCGGTCGACCTGGCTCGCGGCGAGATAGACGAGCGCGCGCGCCGCCATCGTCTGCGCCTTCATCCGCAGCAGCATGCGGCGTACGTCGGGATGCTCGATGATCGCGACCGGCTCACGCCCGTGACCGGCGCGTGCCGACTGGATACGATCCCGGGCATAGGCGACGGCGCGTTGGGTCGCGCGCTCGGCAACCTGCACGCCCTGTAGGCCGACGTTGAGGCGTGCATTGTTCATCATGGTGAACATCGCGCGCATCCCGCCCAGCTCTGGTCCGATCAACTCGCCGATGCAGTCGCCATTGTCGCCGAAGGAGAGGACGCAGGTGGGGGAGGCGTGCAGCCCCATCTTGTGCTCGATCGAAACGACGCGAACGTCGTTGAACGCGCCCGGATTGCCGTCGGCATTCAGCCGGTATTTGGGGACCAGGAACAGCGAGATGCCCTTGGTTCCCGGCGGCGCGTCGGGCGTGCGGGCTAGCACGAGGTGGACGATATTGTCGGCCATGTCGTGATCGCCGAAGCTGATGAAGATCTTGGTGCCGGTGATCGACCATTTGCCGTCGGCGCGCGGCGTGGCGCGGCTCTTGAGCGCACCGACGTCGCTGCCGGCCTGCGGTTCGGTCAGGTTCATCGTTCCGGTCCACTCGCCGGTCGAGAGTCTGGGCAGCCACAGCGCCTGCTGCTCGGGTGTGCCGTGATGGACCAGCGACTCGATCGCGCCGACATTGAGCGTCGGGCAAAGCGCAAAGCCGGTATTGGCGGTGCCAAGGGTTTCCAGCACCGCGGTCGCGAGGGTGAAGGGCAGGCCCTGGCCGCCATAGGCCTCGGGCGATCCGATCGTGCCCCAGCCGCCCTCGACATAGGCCTTGTACGCCTCGGGATAGCCTGCGGGCATCTTCACGCCCTCAGGGGTCCATTTCGCCCCGACGGTGTCGCCCGCGCGGTCCAGCGGCGCCCATTCGCCCGCGGCAAAGGCGCCGGCGCCTTCGAGCACGGCATCGACCAGGTCGGGTGTCGCTGCTTCGGACAGCTCCGAAATGCCGGCGATATGGTCCAGCACGAAACGCTGCTCGGCGGTGGCGGGGGTGAAGCTCATCGGTCCTCTCTTGCCGTCATTTTTCCCTCGCTATAGCCAGAGGACATGGCCGCTCCAAATCCGCTGATCGAGACCCTGACCTTACCCTACGGCGAGGCTGCGGTCGCGCGTGCCGCCGGGGTGATCGATGGGGGGGGATGCGTCGCGATCCCGACCGAGACGGTCTATGGCCTCGCCGCCGATGCCACGAATCGCGATGCGGTGGCGGGCATCTATGCCGCCAAGGGCCGGCCGTCCTTCAATCCACTGATCGTGCATGTCATGGATCGGCAGGCGGCCGAGAAGATCGCGTTGTTCGACCGCGATGCGCGCGCACTCGCCGATGTCTTCTGGCCCGGCCCGCTTACGCTGGTGCTGCCGTTGCGGCCGGAAGCTGAAATCGCGGGCATCGTGACCGCGGGGCTCGATACCGTCGCGATCCGCGCACCCCAGCATCGCGCGATGCAGGCGTTGCTCGCGGCCAGCGGCAAGCCGCTCGCCGCGCCGTCGGCCAATGCCAGTGGTACGATCAGCCCGACGCGCGCTGCGCATGTCGCCGTCAGCCTGCATGGCCGCATCCCGCTGATCGTCGACGATGGCCCCACCAGCGGCGGCATCGAATCGACCATCGTGGCGCTGGGCGGCACCCCGCGCCTGCTGCGCCCCGGTCCGATCCCGGCGGAAGCGATCGAGCGCGAGATCGGGCGCTGGCTTTCCGGTGGAAGCGAGGCGATCGAGGCGCCCGGGCAGCTCGCCAGCCACTATGCGCCCAGCAAGCCCGTTCGGCTCGACGCGACCGAACGTTGCGCCGACGAATGGCTGATCGGCTTCGGCGCGGTGGCGGGCAACGACACGCTTTCCGCCTCCGGCGATCTGATCGAGGCGGCGGCGAACCTGTTCGATGCGCTTCACCGTGCCGATGATTCGGATTGCGCGGCCATCGCGGTCGCGCCCGTTCCGGAGGAGGGCATCGGCATCGCGATCAACGATCGCCTCCGCCGCGCCGCGCACCGTTGATTTGATCCTCGCCCGCCGGGGAGCACCACCGACCTCGCGCTGTGGCGCCGTAGGTACGGAGGGGGAGGGGCCGATGCCGTCAGGCCATGCCTGACACCTCCCCTTGGCAGGGAGGATTGATCGGAATGGGCGGTTCAGGCCTTTACACCCACGCAACGACCCCTAGTCTCCCGCTTGCCGCGTACCGGGCGAGTGTTCGAACACGAGAGTGGGAGAGGCATGATGACCAATGTGCAACGGGGACTGGCCGAACTGATCGGCACTTTCTGGCTGGTCTTTGGGGGATGCGGCAGCGCGGTGCTCGCGGCGGCGTTCCCGGAAGTGGGGATCGGCTTGCTGGGCGTCAGCCTGGCGTTCGGCCTGACCGTGCTGACCATGGCCTATTCGATCGGCCATATCTCGGGCTGCCATCTCAACCCGGCGGTGACCTTCGGCCTGTGGGCCGGCGGGCGTTTTCCGGTCAAGGACATCCCGCTCTATGTGATCGCGCAGGTGATCGGTGCGGTGATCGCGGCCTGGCTGCTCTACACGATCGCCAACGGTGCGCCGGGCGGATACGACCTTGCCGGCGGGCTTGCCGCGAACGGCTTCGGCGATCATTCGCCGGGCAAGTACGACATGGCCGCCGCGCTGACGATCGAGGTCGTGCTGACCTTCGTCTTCATCTTCATCATCATGGGTTCGACCGACGGTCGCGCGCCGGCGGGCTTTGCACCGATTGCGATCGGCCTCGGACTCACGCTGATCCACCTCATCTCGATCCCGGTGACCAACACCTCGGTCAATCCGGCGCGCAGCACCGGTCCGGCGCTGATCGTCGGCGGCTGGGCGATCCAGCAGCTATGGCTGTTCTGGGTGGCGCCGATCGTCGGCGGTATCCTTGGCGGTATCGCCTATAAGGCACTCGGCGCCGAGGCATCGAAGCGGCCCCCGGTCGAGGGCGAACCGCTGCCCTGAACCTGATCCCGTCACCCCGGCCGATGCCGGGGTGACGGTGAATCTCAGGCTTGCGTGCCTTCCTTGATGCGGTTGGCAAAGCTCTTGCGCAGCTTGTTGAGCTTGGGCGGGATTACCGCCAGGCAGTACGGATTGCGCTGCCCTTCGCCTTCCCAATAATCCTGATGATAGCCCTCGGCCGGCCACCAGGTGTCGTTCGCCTCGATCGTGGTGACGATCGGCGCGGGCCATTCGCCCGCGTTGCGCGCGATCCCGGCCTTCGCCGCTTCCTCCTGCTCGGGCGACTGGGGGAAGATCGCCGAACGGTATTGCGTGCCCACGTCGTTGCCCTGGCGGTTGAGCTGGGTCGGGTCGTGGGTCGCGAAGAAGATGTCGAGCAGGTCGCCGTAATTGATCTGCGCCGGGTCGAACACGACCTTCAGCGCCTCGGCATGGCCGGTGTCGCCGCCGCACACCGCCTTGTAGGTCGGTTCGGGGACATGGCCGCCGATATAGCCGCTCTCGACCGACTCGACGCCGATCAGGTCCTTGAACACGGCTTCCACGCACCAGAAGCAGCCGCCCGCGAGAATTGCGGTTTCGGTGGTCATTCGCTTCAACTCCTTGCTACGCCATGCAAGATAGGGTTGAGCGGGACGCGTAACTAGGGGTGAGCTTTATGCGTGACGGCGTGGTGATGGTGACGGGTGGGGCAGGCTATATCGGGAGCCATGCCGTGCTGGCGCTGTTGGACGCTGGTTGGCGCGTGGTCGTGCTCGACAATCTCGTCACCGGCTTCGATTGGGCGGTTGATCAGCGTGCGAAACTGGTCGTCGCCAATGTCGCCGATGACGACACGGTCCGCGCTGCGATCCGCGATCATGGCGTGACCGCGATCATGCACTTCGCCGGATCGGTGGTGGTGCCGGAATCGGTCAGCGATCCGCTCAAATATTATCGCAACAACACCGCCGCATCGCGCAGCCTGATCGAGAGCGCGGTGAGCGAGGGGGTGAAGCACTTCATCTTCTCTTCGACCGCCGCGACCTATGGTATCCCCGAAGTGGTGCCGGTGCGTGAGGATTCGCCGCAGCTGCCGATCAACCCCTATGGCATGTCGAAGCTGATGACCGAGCATATGCTGCGCGACGTCGCGGCGGCACATCCGCTCAACTTCGCAGCGTTGCGCTACTTCAACGTTGCCGGCGCCGATCCGCAGGGCCGTTCGGGTCAGAGCACCGCGGGCGCCACCCACCTGATCAAGGTCGCGGTCGAGGCGGCGACGGGCAAGCGCGACGGCGTGTCCGTCTTCGGCACCGACTTCGCGACGCGCGACGGCACCGGGGTGCGCGACTATATCCATGTCAGCGATCTTGCTGCCGCGCATGTCGATGCGCTCGACCTGCTGGTCGCGCAGCCCAGCCAGAGCCATTTCCTCAACGCCGGTTATGGTCGCGGCTATTCGGTGCTCGAAGTGCTCGACGCGGTCGATCGCGTCACCAACGTCAAGATCGAGCGCCGCCTCGAAGGCCGTCGCGCAGGCGATCCTGACGAGCTGATCTCGGACAATCGCGCCATTCTCGATGCGCTGCCGTGGCGCCCGAAACATGACGATCTCGACCGGATCGTCACCGACGCCCTCGCCTGGGAGCGGCATCTGGCCGAACGCGCATGATCGAACTCTTCCTCTCCGCTTTCGCCACCCTGTTCGTCGTCATCGACCCGCCGGGCTGCGCGCCGATCTATGCCGGCCTGACCAAGGGCGCGACCCATGCCCAGCAGCGCAGCATGGCGATCCGTGCGATCGTGATCGCCAGCGCGATCCTGCTGGTGTTCGCTCTGGTGGGAGAGGCGTTGCTCAAGACGCTCGGCATCAGCCTCAACGCCTTCCGCATCGCCGGCGGGATCATGCTGTTCCTCATCGCGCTCGAGATGGTATTCGAGAAGCGTCAGGAACGCCGCGAGGATCGCGCCAACAAGATCATGGAAACGCCGGAGGTCGAGGACGTCTCGGTCTTCCCGATGGGCATGCCGATGATCGCCGGTCCCGGATCGATCGCCACCGTCATGCTGCTGGTTTCGCGCAGCGAGGGACCGGGGGAGACTGCGGTGGTCTTCGCCGCGCTCGGGCTGGTGCTGATCCTGACGCTGATCGCCCTCCTTGCGGCCGGCCCGCTGATGCGGCTGCTCGGCGCAAAGATCGAATCGGTCATCACCCGGCTGCTCGGCGTGCTGCTTTCGGCGCTGGCGATCCAGTTCGTGATCGACGGGGTAAAGCGCAGCTTCGGGCTGTAACGGCGGGCGACGCGCGACCTCTCTGGAAATGTTGGAATTCGGCTGCTCTATCGTGATCGATGGGCGACCAATTCTCTTCAGCATTGCATGATTATCGTCGCGTCGATGGCGCGTGGCTGTCGCGCCCATGTCGCGTCGGTGTCGCGAACCTGTCCATCTGCGTCGCGTTCGTGGCGCGTATCCGTCGCGCCGGTGTCGCGCCGTCGTCGCGCACCTGTCGCGTCACCGGCGCGTGGCCGTCGCCAACCCGTCGCGCTCCGGTCGCTTCGGCCGGAAATCACGGTTTTTCTGTAAACTGTGTCAACCGCTCACTTGTCGTAGCGGATCTTCCACAGCCGGTAGGGCGCCTTGGCGGGCAGCCGCACGGGGACCAGCCAGTCGGGCACCTTGCCCTTGGCGAGCTGGCCATAGAAGCCGTTCGGCTTGCGGCTGCGATAGATCGTCGTCTCGGCCATGTTGGGACAGACCAGCAGATATTGCGCGCCGTAGCGCCGTGCGATCGGCCTGAATTCCTCCGGGGTGCCGGTAAAGGCATGATGCACGTCGAGGATCGCCCGTTCGTTGCGATGATACGGCCCGGCAATGCCCTTGTGGTGCGTCATCACGATCAGGCGCGGCCCCAGATCGACATGGGTGAACAGGGTGGATGGCGGCAGCGAACGGTCGAGCAACGACATCCCCGACGCGCTCGCGCAGCGGGCATTGGATTGCGCGACGACGCTGCGCGCCTTTTGCGGCTTGTCGACCTTCACATATTTGACGACGAAGCCGGCAAAGAGCCCCGACAGCAGCAGGAAGGCGGCGACTGCGCCCAGCACGCGCACCGCCATGTATTTCTGGTTGAGGAACCACGGCACCACCAGCCACACCAGCGCGGTCGCGCCGGGAATGGCGAGCAACTGCGCCGCCGGCCCGGCGCGGATCTGCCACAGCAGCATCGCACCGGCAAAGGCGGTGATCAGCCCGATCGCGATCCAGCTGGTCAGCTGCACTGCCGATGCGCGGGCCCGCCATGCGGCGACCGCCGCGCCGATGATGCCGATCACCGGGAGCACCGCGACAGGAAAGCCCATGGCGAAGCTGTGGCGATAGATCGGCCGCGCCTCGCGCACATTGCTCAGCCAGACCTCATAGAGTTCGTCCGACACGCCTTCGGGCCGCGACAGGCATTGCGGGAACAGCCCGGCAAATCCGCCGGCGATCGCCGCGCCGGCTACCGTGGCCAGCCCCAGCCGTGCCGTGCGGTTGGCGGGGTTGAGCAGGCTGATCGCGAACAGCAGCACGCCCGCGGCGATCGTGACGGACAGCCAGACCGGAGTCAGCGCGTCGCAGCGCATCGCGTGGTTGGCGTTGGAGGCAAAGACCGCGAACCCCAATGCGCTCCCGCCGGCAAGGCTCAGCGCGTAGGCCTGCATCCGCCGCACCTCGCTGCCATCCCACACCCAGCGCAGCGTCACGATCGCACCGGCGATCGCGCAATAGGGCAACAGCTCGAGCCCGATCGTCAGCGACGCCGCGCTCGAAAGGCCGACCACAATCCCGCCGCGCGCGCCCTTGGGATCGGTGATCCCGGCAAGCGTGAGCGCAAGGCAGGCGAGCTGCCAGCCATGATGATCGATGCGCAGCGGCATGAACATCAGCATCGTCGATCCGCAGCCGAGCAGGATGATCGCGGCGATCGGCCAGGCGATCGGTGCGATCAGGCGGCGCACGGTGACCCCCATCGCCGCCATCGTCACGGCCAGCGGAAGGAGCGGGGCGATGCCGCATGCCAGTCGCTCGGCCATGGCTACGCCGACGAACGGCTTGAAGATGAGGATCAGGGCGGCGATCGGCAGGTCCACCAGCCGCGACCAGTGGATATCGAGGCCGCTGGGCGGGCTCAGCCGATATTGGCGCAGGTCGTACCAGCCCTGTCCGTCCAGCAGCGCACGCACCTGCATCAACCGCATATTGTCGTCGGTATCGCCCAGACCCAGCGCGTTGATCAGTCCCCAGCGGTCCCACAGGAACCACGCGGCGATTGCCGCCCAGGCCAGCAGCGTCCAGCGCAGCCAGTGGACCGACAATTCCCGTTCCAGATCGAAGCCACGCAGTGCCTTGGTCAAAACCGCTTCCCCTACCGATTGATGGGCATTAGTGCGGCGCCCGGCTTCAGGGCAAGGCAGGCGTGACGGCGATCATCCACAGAATAGGCGAATTGCAGCGTAACGGGGTGTTGGGGCAACTCGTGCGCTTCGGCATCGCGGGCGTGATTTCGACCGTGATCTATTCGGCCGTCTACCTTCCGCTGGCATGGTGGGTGTTCCCCAATCTTGCCGTCGCGGCGGTGCCGTTCGCCTTTGCGGTGGCGGTGACGTGCGGCTTCTTCCTGCACAGCGCCTGGAGCTTCAAGGGACATGGCACGCGTGAGAATAGCGGCCGTCAGCACCTCAAATTCCTCGTCGTTCAAGGCTTCGGCCTGCTGCTCAACGCGCTCTTCACCTGGCTGATCGCGGATCTGTTGCACTATCCCGATTGGGTGCCGCTGATCCCGATCGTCACTATCACCCCCGTCGCGACTTTCGCGCTCAACCGTCAATGGGTATTCGGCTGAAATGGATCGCATCGTTTACGACCGCATGGCCGAGCATGATTCCACCCATTGGTGGTATGTGGCGCGCCGCGACATCCTCGCCGACTTCATTGCGCGCGAAGTGAACCCGCCCAAGGGCGCGCGCATCCTCGAGATTGGCTGTGGCACCGGGCACAATCTGCCCATGCTCGGTGCGTTCGGCGAAGTGGACGCGATCGAGATCGATCCCGCCGCGCGCGACATCGCCAGCAAGCGGTTGGGCAAGGAAGTCGGCAGTTCTCCGCTCCCTGAACTGACGGGTGTCGCCGACGGCCAGTATGACATGATCGCCGTGCTCGACGTGGTCGAGCATATCGAGGACGACGTCGCAGCGCTCGAAGCGATGGCGAAGCGGCTGAAGCCCGGCGGCACGATCCTGATCACGGTGCCCGCGCATCAATGGATGTGGAGCGCACACGACGTGGTGAACCACCACAAGCGTCGCTATTCGAAGGCGACGCTGACCGCCGCGCTGGAGCGTGCGGGCCTCAAGTGGCGCAAGCTCGGCTATTTCAACTCGCTGCTGTTCCCGGCGGCAGTCGCCGCGCGGCTCGCGGGCAAGCTCACCGGCAAGGACGACAGCGACGATTCGCCGCCGGCCAAGCCGCTCAACGCGATCTTCGAGAAGATCTTCGGGCTTGAGCGCCACCTGGTCGGCCGCATGCCGCTGCCGCCCGGCCTGTCGCTGATCGTGCTGGCGCAGCCGAAGGGCTGATCACCGCCGCGTCGGCGCTTGAAATGTTGGATTTGATTTGCTCTGCCGGGCCTGCGGATCACCGCAGGCTCTTTGACAATCAGTTCGCCTCGGCGATCGCGACCAGTGCCGCGTCCATCGCCGGCGTCGCCGCCGTGCCTGACGGGACGTCGTTGGCATAGGCGGCGAAGGTCAGTGTCTTGCCGCTCCTGGCGGTCATATAACCTGCCAGCGCGTTGGTGGCGTTGATCGTGCCGGTCTTGGCGAAGATCTTGCCCTCTAGGATCGTGCCCTTGAACCGGCGGCCCAGCGTGCCGTCGACTCCGCCGATGGGGAGCGTCTCGCGCCAGGCCGGTCCCCAGGGCTGGGCGCTGATCCATTGGAGCAGCCTGACCATGCCGCGCGGCGCGATGCGGTTGTAGGTGGACATGCCCGACCCGTCGGCAAAGTCCCACGACGTGCGCGGCACGCCCGCGGCCGTGAACATCTCTTCTACGCGCGCCAGTCCGTCGGCGACTGAACCCGTGCCGCCGACCAGGCCGACACGACGCAGCAGCAATTCGGTGTGAAGGTTCTGGCTGTCCTTGTTGATCGTGCGCAGGTCTTCCCACAGTGGTGGCGGGGTGAGCGCGGCGAGTGGTGCGGGAGGTGTCGCGCGTGGCGGCATCGGCGCGAGGCGCTGGCGGGGGTCGTCGGTGGGGCTGGGCGTGCGGTAGCGCGACTGAAGTTCGCCTGTCACCCGGACCCCGCGCTCCCGCAGCAGCGTTGCGAGGCGCCACGCGGCGTAGTGCGCGGGGTCGTCGATGCCCATGCGGATCTTCTGCGGCTTGGCGTCCGCGGCGATCGTGCCGGTCAGGCGGATCGTGCGGCTGAAGGGCAGGCGGTCGATGTCGAGGTCGGTCTTGCCGCCCGCCGCCACGGTGACGGCGCGGTTGTCGATCGTCAGATAGCCGAGATGCGCGACACCGGGGGCGGCGCCGGCCTTGCCCGGTGTCGCGGTTGCGATCAGTTCGTTGTCGTCGAGCGTCAGCGCGGTGAGCGCAGTGCCATAGGGGCTGGGGATGTTGTTCCAGCTCATCCCCGAGCTCCAGCGCTCGTCGGGAAACAGCGTCGCGTCGCCGGTGATGTTGCCGACCCGCTTCGCCTTCGCCGCGATCGCATCGGCCAACTGTGACAGGCAATTGGTGGTGCAGTCCGCAGCGCTTGAGAGCCGCGCGTCGCCATGCCCGGTCAGCACCACGTCGCGTCCCTCGATCCGCACGCTGGCGCCGCCCGCTGTGTCAGGCCGGTCGAAAGCACCGAGGGTCGATAGCGCCGCTGCCGTGGTCACGATTTTGGTGTTCGACGCGGGAATGAAGCGCTGGTCGGGGTTGACCGCGACGATCTCGCGCCCCTGTGCATCGGTCACGACCAGGCCGTAGCGCGTGCCCGGCGCCGCCTTGGCCAGCTCGGCATCGACGCGGCTCTGGAGCGTCGGCGCCTGCTGTGCGGCAAGCGGCATCGCTGCGGTGAGCGCAAGAAGGGCGAAGGTACGCTTCAAAGCAGCGTCGGCGGCTCGTCGGCGCCCTCGGTTTCGCCTTGAGCCGGCTTGCGGCGGGGCGCCTTGATCGCAGCGGCAGGAGCGGATTCGGGCAGTTCGTGGCGAGTGGGGGCATGTGGCGAGACCGTAACTTCGCCCGAATCGGCGAAGCGATAACCAAGCGATGCATGGCCCTTCACCGGCCCGGCGACATCCGCGACCAGATAGAGCGGGCGCCGCTTCGATTCGACATAGAGCCGGCCCAGATACTCGCCGATCATGCCCAGCACGAACATCTGCACCGCGCCGAGGAAGACCACGACCAGCATCGTCGAGGTCCAGCCCTGCACGGCGTTGCCGAACAGCCATCCGATGACGATGTAGAGGAACAGCAGCGCCGACAGCCCCGTAAGCGCGAGGCCGGCATGGCTTGCGAAGCGCAGCGGTGCGGTCGAGAAGCCGGTAACCGCGTCGAGCGCAAAGCGGATCATCTTGGCGAGCGGATATTTGGTCTCGCCCGCATGCCGCTCGTGCCGGTCATAGACAAAGGGCACCTGGCGAAAGCCCACCCAGGCGACCATGCCGCGGATGAAGCGTGCCTGTTCGGGCAGCGACAGGAACGCGTCGAGTGCGCGCCGCGTCATCAGGCGGAAGTCGCCGGTGTCGAGCGGGATCGGGGTGTCGGTGATGCGATCGAGCATGCGATAGAAGAACGCGGCCGTGACCTTCTTGAAGAAGGTTTCGCCCTCGCGTTTGCGCCGCACGGCGTAGACGACGTCGGCGCCCTGCTCGCGCATCGTCGCGCGCATCTCGGTCAGCAGCTCGGGCGGGTCCTGCAGGTCCGCGTCGATGATCAGGATTTCCTCGCCCGCGCACAGGTCGAGTCCCGCGGTCAGCGCAAGCTGATGCCCATGGTTGCGCGAGAGATTGACTGCGACCAGGTGAGGGTCGGCGGCCGACAACCGCTGCATCACCGCCCAGCTGCCGTCGCGTGAGCCGTCGTTGACCAGCACGATCTCGTAGTTGTCGCCGACCGCGGCTCGCGCGGCGGCGGAAACCCGACCGTGGAGTAGCTCGAGGCAGCCTTCTTCATTGTAGCACGGTACGACGACCGAGAGCTTAGGACGTTGCATGACGAGCGGCTTAGCGCGCCGTCGATGAAACGTCATGCGCGTTTTGCATCCCCAGCTCCAATCTCACGCAATTGACAGTGGTTCGCAACAAGCTTAGGCGCGATCTAATAATGCGAGTCAGTCGCAATCGCAAAATTAAAGGGGTTATCATGTACGGATCACGCAGCTTCCTTGTCGCCGGAGCCAGCCTGCTGGCGCTTGTGGCGGCGCCGGCCTTTGCCGAGGAAGCCGATCCGGAAGCGCGCGATACCGTCACCGTCACCGCGACGCGTTCGCCGCTGGCGACCCAGGATGCGCCGGCGACGGTGAGCGTGATCGGCGAGGAGCAGATCGCCGACGAAATGGTGACCGACATCAAGGAACTGGTGCGCTTCGAGCCGGGGGTGAGCGTCACCCGTCAGCCGACCCGGTTCGGCGCGGCGCTCGGCACCACCGGCCGCGCCGGCAATGAAGGCTTCAACATCCGTGGTATGGGCGGCAACCGCGTGTTGATCCAGGTCGATGGCGTGCGCGTCCCCGACGGCTTCAGCTTCGGCGCGCAGGGCGTCGGCCGCGGCGACTATGTCGACCTCGGCCTTATCAAGTCGGTCGAGATTCTGCGCGGCCCGGCCTCGGCACTGTATGGCAGCGACGGGCTGGCGGGCGCGGTGAGCTTCATCACTGCGGACCCCAAGGACTTTCTGCGCGAGGGGCAGAATTTTGGTGGCCGCGCGCGCGCCGCATATTCGTCCGCCGATAACGAGTTCAGCGAGACGCTGATCCTCGCAGGGCGCTCGGGTAACTGGTCGGCGATGGCCGCGTACACCCGCCGCGACTTCAATGAATATGAGAATCAAGGCAAGGTCGGCGGCGACCGCGCGACCCGGACGAAGGCGAATCCGCAGGATGGCCGCTCCAATGCCGCGCTTGGTCGGATCGTCTACGAGAATGGCGGGCACCGTATTCGCCTGACCGGCGAGTATCTCGATACGCGTCTGTTCACCGACGTGCTGACTGGCCATTCGGCGACGATCCTCAACCTCGACGCGACCGATACCGGCCATCGCTGGCGCGCGGCGCTGGACTGGACCTGGGCCGGCAGCGGCACGGTCGAACAGGCGCGGATCAGCGCGTACCTGCAGGATTCGGAGGATCGCCAGTTCACCTTCGAGGACCGCAACCCGGCGGTCGACCGTACCCGGCTCAATACCTTCGAGAACCGCGTCTATGGCGCGGCGGGCGATGTGCGGCTCAACTTCGGCTCTGTGGACGCGCCGCAGCGCATCGTTCTGGGTGGCGACGTCAGCGTCACCAAGCATAAGGGGCTGCGCAGCGGCACCGTGCCAACCCCGCCCGACGTCTTCCCGTCGCGAGCCTTCCCCGAGACCGACTATACGCTGGTCGGTGCGTTCGCGGCTGGCGAGATCACCTTCGGCCCGGTCACCCTCCATCCGGCGCTGCGTTTCGACCACTATAATCTGTCGCCCGACAAGGATCCGCTGCTCCCCAGCTTCGCGGCGGCGAAACAGAGCGGATCGCGCGTCTCGCCCAAGCTCGGCGCGGTGGTGAAGATCGGAGAAGGCGTGCGGCTGTTCGCCAACTACGCCCAGGGCTTCAAGGCGCCCGAGCCGAGTCAGGTGAACCAGTTCTTCGAGAATCTGAACTCCGGCTACACTTCGATTCCCAATCCCAACCTGAGGCCGGAGACAAGCGAGGCGTTCGAAGCGGGCGTCCGGTTCCTGGGCCGCAACGTCCGGCTCGACCTGACCGGCTTTCATGTCGATTATGACAACTTCATCTCGCAGGAAGTGGTCAGCGGCGCGTTCACCGTCGCCAACCCTGCGGTCTTCCAGTTCATCAACATCAATCGCGCGCAGGTGAAGGGCGCCGAGGCGCGGTTCGAGGTGTGGACCGACAAGGGTTTCACCGGCCGGCTCGCCGTCTCTTATGCCGATGGCAACGAGGTTCGCGCGTCGGGTATCGAAACGCCCCTGCAGTCGATCGATCCGATCAAGCTGGTGGTCGGCGCTGGCTGGCGCGATCCCGCCGGGCGTTTCGGCGGCCAGCTGATCGCGACTTACAGTGCGCAAAAGGGCGTGCGCGAAACCTATGGCTCGACTTGCTACCCGGTGCCCGCTGCCGGCCAGCCCAAGCCGATGCCGGGCTGCTTCCGCGGCGATGAGTTCGTTACGCTGGACGCGACCGCCTTCTGGCGCCCGGTCGAGGCGCTGACGCTGCGCGCGGGTGTCTTCAACATCACCAACGCCAAATACTGGTGGTGGAACGACATTCGCGGCCTCGCCGCAACCTCGACAATCAAGGACGCCTATACCCAGCCCGGACGCAATGCGAGCGTCTCGGCCAGCTTCCGCTTCTGAATGCGAACGACAAAAAACCGAGGGCAAGAACAATGAAGAAGATGATGTGGATCGCTGGAGCTGCACTGATCGCGTGCGCCACCCCCGCGCTCGCCGACGGCCCGGTCAAGCAGGGCAGCGAAGCCGAAGACAAGGCATCGTTCGAAGCCGACCGCAAGGACATCCTGGCGATGGCCGGCAACTACAAGGTCAAGTTCGACATGCAGGAATCGACGCCGTGGCGCGCCGATTACACGCCGATCGCGGCCAAGGTTTCGGGCGGGCATGAATCGGTCCGCGTGATCGAGGACACCGGCCGCGTGATCCGCCTCCAGCACCTTCTGGTCGTGAGCCATGAGGGCAAGGACATGATCATCAAGCACTGGCGCCAGGACTGGGAATATGAACCCGCCAAGGTGCTGGTCTATTCCGGCCCCGACAGCTGGACCTGGGAAGAGGTGCCCGAGCGGATGCGCAAGGGCCGCTGGTCGCAGACCGTCTATCAGGTCGATGACAGCCCCCGCTATGGCGGCTGGGGCCAGTGGACCACCGAAGCGGGCGTTCGCCGCTGGCGCTCCAACTGGACCTGGCGCCCGCTCGCCCGCCGCGATGCCGTGCGTGGTCCGGTCTATGACCGCTATTACGGGATCAACCGCCACCAGATCAGCCCCGCCGGCTGGATCCACTGGCAGGACAATACCAAGATGGGCCAGTTCGACGGCAAGCTCGAGCCGGTCGTCCAGGAATATGTCCTCAACACCTATACCAGGTTCGACGGCTATGCCGTGAAGGCGGCTGATGATTATTGGGCGGCGACCAAGGGCTATTGGGCCGCGGTCCGCGGCGAATGGGATCGCATCGCCACCGCCAAGAACGGCATCCGCATCACCGAGGCGGCCGAGGCCGGGACGGTGATCGCCAGCCGCCTGCTCGGCATCGCCGACGATGTGCAGAGCGGCAAGATCAAGGAAGCCGATGCCATCAAGACCGCGAAGGCGCTGATGGATCAGGCCACGCGTGCGGCGGGGCAATCCGCCAACTGAGTTTCACGAGACCCTCCGGCACCCCATGTGCCGATCCCTGGCCCGCTCCGGAATCAGCCCCGGGGCGGGCATTTTTCTTTGGCGTGATGGTGCACTGCAACAGGTTCGTCACCAATTGCGGACATGGAGCCGGACATGGGCATTCCGCCCGCGTCTACAGGGGCTTCCATCATGTCGATCCGCTTCCCGCTTCTTGCCTTCGCCAGCCCGATCGCGCTCGCAGCGACCCCCGCTCTGGCGCAGGATACGCCAGCGGAACCGATGGTGGACGAGGTGGTCGTCACGGCTCAATTCGTCGAACAGCGCCCGATCGAGGTGCCTTTCGCGCTCACCGTCTATGACGATCGTTTCCTCGAGCGGCTGAACATCCAGGAGTTTGATGCCCTCTCGCGCTATGTCCCCGGCTTTGAAGTGCAGAACCAGTCGCCCAACAACCCCGGCTTCGTGATGCGCGGCATTACCTCGGATTCGGGCAGTGCGTTCAACGAACCGCGCGTGTCGGTCTTCCAGGACGGTGTCTCGATCTCCAAGTCGCGTGGCTCTTATGTCGAGCTGTTCGATCTGGAACGGGTCGAAATCGCCAAGGGGCCGCAATCGACGCTGTACGGCCGCGGTGCGTTGATCGGTGCCGTCAACCTGATCCAGGCCAAGGCCGATCCGAAGGCCGGCTATGGCATGCTGCGCGCTTCGGGCGGTAGCTACGGCATGTACCGCGTCGACGGGACGTGGAATATTCCGCTGACCGACGATCTCGCCATCCGTGCCGCCGCGCGGGTCAAGAAGCGCGATGGCTTTGTCGAGGATCTGCTCGGCGGCCGCGACTTCAACGGGATCGAGAGTGAGGCGGTGCGTGGCAGCCTGCGCTGGGAGCCTGCCGGGTTCACCTTCGATCTAATCGGCAACTATCAGACCGATCGTGCCACCGGCACCGCGTTCAAGTCGATCGCCTACAACCCGACCGACACGATCACCGGCGCCGTCATCGGAAATCGCGGCCGCAACACCGGCGCCGCGCTCGCCGCCGGTCCGGGGTTCGAGGGCGGGCGGCTTGGGCTCGAGCGCCAGGTGTGGGGCATCACCGGGATCGCCAATGCGGAGCTGGGCAACGGCTTCGCGCTCAACGGCACGCTCTCCTATCGCGCGTTCAGCGGTACGGAGATCTTCGACGCCGACGGTATCTCGCTTCCCGCGCTGACCGCGGCGGAGGACGCAGCTGGCAAACAGACCATGGCGACGCTGCGTCTCAACTGGGACAATGGCGGCCCGCTCAAGGGCTTTGTCGGCGCGACCTATTTCTATGAAAATGGTCATCAGCGCACCCCGGCCCAGTTCGACGAGCGCATCGCGTTGGCGCGGCTCACCAACACGTTGAACGGCGGCGGCGCGATCCCTGGCCGCCCGGCGAGCGATCCGGCGCCGATCGCGCTGTTCTCGAACACCGCTTTCACCGGTCAGCTGCTTCAGGGTGTTGCGGCGGCGCGCGGCTATGCGTTGTCCGCGCCGCTTGCGCAGGCCATCGCCGCCAACCTCAAGAGCGCGCATCGCGAGACAAGCACCAATTTCAGCCGCACCAAGGCGTGGGACCTGTTCGCGGACGTGACGTTCGAAGTGACCGACGGCTTCGAGATCGGCGGCGGCATCCGCTACAGCCGTGATGACAAGCGGACCAGCTACACCGCGTCGGTGCAGAATGGCCGTTCGATCCTGGGCGGGTTCATCGGTGCGCTCAGCCAGGCCGATCCGACGCGAACCGCCTTGCTCAATGCGCTTGCGGTGCCGGGCGCGGCGAACATTCCGCAATCGACGCTCTATCCGGTGCCGTTCTTCGGCCTGGGGCTGCAGCCGACCACGGGCAATGGCAACCTGTTCGCGCAGACCAACGACAGTGGCGGGTTCACCTGGCGCGCGACCGCGCGTTACGAGTTCACTCCGCAGGCGAGCGTCTATGCCAATTATGCGCGTGGCCGCCGACCCGAGGTGCTCGGTGTCTCCCCGCCCGCGGCTCCGGGCGGCGCGGCGCGTTTCAACCTGCTGCCCGCCGAAACCGTCGACAGCTTCGAGATCGGCCTGAAGACAGAGCTGTTGAGCCGCACCCTGTTCCTCGACGGGGCGCTCTTCTACTATGACTATAGCAACTTCCAGACGACCGAGCAGGTCGGTACCACCTTCGTCACGGTCAACGCCGGCAAGGCGCAGAGCTATGGCTTCGAGGGTCAGTTGCGCTGGAACCCGGCGGATTGGGTCAATCTGTTCGCGACCTATGCCTATAACCACAGCCGCTTCAAATCGGGTGCGCGCGACGGCAACCGCTTCCGCCTGTCGCCCGACCACAGCGCTTCTGCGGGTGTGACGCTGCGCGGCGACGTCGGGCCGGTCGCGATCGACTTCACCCCGGACGTGACCTGGCAGTCGAGCGTGTTCTTCGACGACGACAATGACCTGGCGCGCCTCCAGACCGGCAACTTCATTCCGGACACGATCCAGGACGAGACGCAGGGCGCCTATGCCACGGTCAACGCGCGGATCGGGATCGAGACCGCCAATGGCCGCTGGCGGATCGAGGGCTTCGTCACCAACCTGTTCGACAAGGAATACATCAAGGACGCGGGCAACACCGGCGACGGCCTGGGCCTGCCCACCTTCATCGCGGGCGAGCCGCGCATGTGGGGGGCGTCGCTGACGCTGCGGCTCGGGGGGAAGTAACGAGGCTCCTTTCCTACCGTCTCTCCGTCACCCCGGCCTTGTGCCGGGGTCCACGGGGAGACGACTCGCGGACAAGAGGCGAAAAGTCAGCCGGTGAGGCTGAGTGGACCTCGGCACAAGGGCGGGGTGACGGTGGAAAGAGCGGCGAAAGACTGGCGGTTCTGGCGCCAGTCCATCCTAGCCCGCGGCCATCCGCCGCGCATCTTCCTCCACCAGCCGTTCGAGCGTGGTGAGGGGGACGGCGCCGCGGCGGATCACCTCGTGGACGCGCTTGAGATCGAACTTGGCGCCGGCGATCTCCTGTGCCTTCTTGCGCGCGCGGACCCAGCTGGTGTGGCCGATCTTGTAGCTGCACGCCTGGCCTGGCTGAGTGCAGTAGCGTTCGATCTCGCGCTGCGAGCGGGGGCGGGCGAAGCCGACGGTGTTGACCATATAGTCGGTCGCCTGTTCGCGGCTCCATTTCTTGGCGTGGATGCCGGTGTCGATTACCAGGCGCGCGGCGCGGAACAGGAACGACTGGAGATAGCCCGCGCGCTCGAGGTCATTGGCATAGGCGCCCAGCTCGTCGGCGACCTGTTCGGCATAGAGCGCCCAGCCTTCGCTATAGGCGCCGAAGAAGCTGAACTTGCGGATCATCGGCCCCTCGGCGCCCTGCGAGGTGCTGATCTGGAGGTGATGGCCCGGCAACCCCTCATGATAGGTCAGCGAGGGCAGGGTGTATTTGGGCCAGTCGGCGACGCTCTTCAGATTGATGAAGTAGATGGCCGGGCGCGACCCATCGAGCGCAGCGCGGTTGTAATAGCCGTTCGACGCGCCGTCCTGGATTTCCACCGGTACCGCGCGGATTTCGAGCGGCGCCCTGGTCGGGTCGATGAACATCCTGGGCAGCAGCTTGGCGACCTTGTCATTGTCGACGTTGAGCGACTTGATCAGGTCGATGCGGCCCTGGGCGGTATCGGGCCAGAGCTGGTCGGGGCGCTGATTGAGCGCGGTCAGCCGCTCGCCGACGCTGCCCTTGGTCAGCCCCTGAGCCTTGAGGATCTTGTCGAGCTCGGCGCTGATCTCGGCGACTTCCTCCAGCCCGATCTTGTGGACTTCGTCCGGTGTGAAGTTGGTGGTCGTCGCCTGCGCCAGCGCGGCGGCGTAGATGTCGGCGCCCTGCGGTACATCCCATACGCCTGCGGTGGTCCGCGCCTTGGCGCGCTGCGCCCTGATCAGGGCGAGCTGGCGGTCGAGCGCCGGATAGACCGATGCGTCGATGATCTTCGCCGCGCGTGCGCCCCAGTCACCTGCGATGCCCTTGGCCGCAGTGCGCTTGATCAGCGATTTGGCGATGGTGTTGTCGGCGGCGGCGGGAGAGCGCAGCTTGGCCATCTGTTCGATCGTGAGGTCGAGGCAGAAATCGGGCGCGACCACGCCGCGCTTGCCGAGGTCAGCCTGTTCCTGCGTGTTATAGTCGAGCGCCTGCCCCATCTGCTCAAGCCGCGACAGCAGTGCTTCGGCATCGGCGGCGGTGTTGATCGTATGCGCCGTGTTGAGGAAATCGGGCATCGAGAAATAGATGCCGCCCTGCTGGAAGATCGCGAACGGCCGCATCACCGCGTCGAGATCGAACCGCTCGCGCGGCACAAGCTGGGTCTTGAGCGAATAGGCAACGATCTCGCGGTCTAGCTTCGAGGTTTCCGACAGGGTTGCGGGATCGACTGCATCGATCCGGGCGAGCGCGTCCTTGGTCTCGGCCTGCGCCTTCGCCTTGGCGGCGGGCGAGCGGTCGGTCAGTTGGCTCTTGAGTGCTGCGCCCGGCCCCTTGTCGAAGCCGATCGAGGTCGCAAGCTCAGGCGAGCGCTGAATCGTCTTCTTGAGAATCTCGTCGAAAATCGCGTTGAGACCGGCGTCGCCCGGCCCGGCGGCGGGTTTGGCAGCCGCGGCCTGCAGCGTCCGCGCGACGGCAGGGGAGGCGGCGAGGGCGGCAGTTGCGGTGCCGGAGGCAAGGAAGGTGCGGCGATCCAAGAGAGATCCTTTCGGGTTAGCAGGCGCGGAAACCGTCAAAGCACACACTATGTACCCCGTGATTCCTCCTTCTCACCGTGACGCCCCGGAGTCCGGGCGCGCAGAGAAGGAACAGGGAGAGCCGTGCATCAGCGAAGGCAAGCAAATCGGTTCCAACATTGCAACCGCGATCCTGCGAACGACATGCGGTTCGCAGCGCGCGTTTCGAAGATCAGACCCGCTCGGCCGAACTCACCGCATCTGCCGCGCGCAGGGCGCCGATCAGCTTCATCAGGTGCGCGGCGTCGCGCACTTCCAGATCGATCATGTTGGTGTGGAAGGTGGTGTCGCGCGTGTCGAAGCGGATGTTGAGGATGTTCGCCTTGTGCTGGCCGAGCAGGGTCGCGACCGCACCGAGCGCGCCGGGTTCGTTCTTGACCGTCACCGCGATGCGCGCGGTCCCGCCCTCGGCCTTGTCGCCCCAGCCGATGTCGATCCAGTCCTTGTCCTCGACCTTGTCGAGCTTGGGGCAACTGATCTGGTGCACTTCGATCGGCTCGTCCGGCTGACGCACACCGACGATGCGGTCGCCCGGGATCGGATGGCAGCACGCGGCGAGGGTGAAGGCAACACCGGGGGTCAGGCCCTTGATCGAGATCGGCTCGCGTGCGGCGGGGAGCGGGGCAAGGTCGCCCTCGGTCGATCCCGGCATCAATGCTTCCATCACCTGAATGTCGGAAAGCTTGCGCCGCGCGATCGCCTCCATCAGCGCATCGGCATCCTCAAGCTTGAGTCGCGTCAATGCGGCGCCCAGCGCTTCCTCGCCGATCGGCACGGGCAGGCGGCGGACGATGTCGTCATAGAGCTTGCGGCCGAGCGCAATGGTCTCGTCGCGTTCCTTGTGGCGCAAATGCCGCCGGATCGCAGCGCGCGCCTTGCCGGTGATCGCGAAGTTCAACCAATTGTCCTGCGGCTGCTGCGCCTTGGAGCGCAGGATCACGACCTGGTCGCCCTGCTGGATCTCGGTGCGCAGCGGGACGACCTGGCCGTTGATCTTGGCACCGACTGCCTGATCGCCGAGATCGGTATGCACCGCATAGGCGAAGTCGATCGGGGTCGCGCCCTTGGGCAGCTGGATCAATTCGCCCTTCGGCGTAAAGGCGAAGATCCGGTCCTGATACATCGCCATCCGGGTGTGCTCGAGCAGCTCCTCGGGGCTTTCGGCGGTTTCGAGGATCTCGACCAGATCCTGGATCCAGCGGACCTGTGTGTCGGGGCGCACGCCCGACTGTTTGTACGCCCAGTGCGCGGCGAGGCCGTGTTCGGCCTGGGCATGCATCTCCTGCGTGCGGATCTGGATTTCGACGCGCGTGTCGCCGGCATGCATCACCGTGGTGTGCAGCGAGCGATAGCCGTTGCGCTTGGGCGTCGAGATATAGTCCTTGAACCGCCCCGGCACGAACGGCCAGCGCCGGTGGATGATGCCGAGCGCGCGGTAGCATTCCTCCTCGGTCCCGACCGTGGCGCGGAACGCCATGATGTCCGAAAGCTGTTCGAAGCTGACATGCCGCTCCGACATCTTCTTCCAGATCGAATAGGGGTGTTTCTCGCGCCCCGACACCTCGGCATCGACGCCGCCGCGCGACAGCAGCAGCTTGAAGCCCGATCCGATCTTGGCGATGCGGTCCTCGCCCTCGACCTTCAGCGCCTCGAGCCGCTTGGTGATCGATTCATAGGCCTCGGGCTCGAGCTCGCGAAAGGCGAGCGTCTGCATCTCGGTCATGAATTCGTACATGCCGATCCGCTCGGCGAGCGGGGCATAGATATCCATCGTCTCGCGCGCGATGCGGCGGCGCTTTTCCGGCTTCGGGATGTGATGGAGCGTGCGCATGTTGTGCAGCCGGTCGGCGAGCTTGACCAGCAGCACGCGGATATCGTCCGACATGGCGAGCAGGAATTTGCGCAGATTCTCCGCGGCGCGCTCATTCTCGGTCTGCGCCTCGATCTTCGACAGCTTGGTGACGCCGTCCACCAGTCGCGCGACATTGGGGCCGAAGCGGGCGAGGATCTCCTCCGGCGTCGCCACCGTATCCTCGATCGTATCGTGCAGGATCGCGGTGACGATCGTCTCGTCGTCGAGATGCAGATCGGTCAGGATACCCGCGACTTCGATCGGGTGGCTGAAATAGGGATCGCCCGACGCGCGCTTCTGGCTGCCATGCGCGTGCATCGAGAAGACGTAAGCGCGGTTGAGAAGCGCTTCATCCGCTTCGGGATCGTAGCTCAGGACCCGATCGACAAGTTCATATTGACGCAACACGGCGCCAAGATGGTGCGGCGGACTGCTGCTTTGCAATAAGTTTCAACGCAAAACGGGCACCGGCAATGCCGATGCCCGTTTCGGTGTGGCTTTGGAGTGACTTACTTGGCGCGCGCGTTGCAGGCAGCCAGCGCCTCGGCATCGAATGCGGTGCCGGCGACGGTGAAGGCCGACAGCGCGCCGATGCGCTGAACGGCGCGTTCGCACATGATCTTGTCCTGCGATCCGGCGCGGGGCGCGGTGCAGACGCTGTCCTTGCACTTCCAGATCGTGTTCTGCGTGACGAAGCTGCTCTTGCCGGGTGCTTCCACTGCGGTCGCGGCATAGTGGCCGCCCGACTGGGCGAACGCGGTGGCGGGCATGATCGCCGCGACCGACAGCGCGGCGGCGGCAAGCGAGACGAGGCGGGTCATGATGATATTCTCCCTGGGGCAGGCAACAAAGGTTGCGAATCGCAACTTACTAGCATAGACTTTAGGTTGCAAACGGAAACTGGTGCTGCATTGCGGTAACTTAAGCGGTTTGTCCACCAGGGAATTTGGAGTAGGTTCGACGGTTATGGGTCATAGTGGACTGCGAGAACCGCTTCGTCAGTTGGCCGCCAACTGCAGCCTGCCCGCCGCGCTTGAGGCGATGGGCGAGCGCTGGTCCTTCCTGATCCTGCGAGGATCATTCAACGGCCTGCATCATTTCGAGGAATTCCAGTCCGAACTGGGCATCGCCCGCAACATCCTTGCCAATCGGCTGGCGCGGCTGGTCGATCACGGGATTCTTGCGCGCCAGACCTGCGATGACGACCGGCGCAAGGTCGAATACCGGCTGACCGAGAAGGGCTTCGCGCTGCTGCCGACGATGGTGGCGCTGCGCCAATGGGGCGAGCGCTGGGAGACCGGCATGCCCGCGACGCCGGTGCTGGTCGACGCCCGCGATCACCGGCGGATCGCGCCGGTGCAGGTGCTGAGCCATGACGGCCGGCCGCTGACCAAGCATGACCTGCTCTGGTCGCTGCCGGAGGATGTCGCGGGTGAAGGGCGCAATGCCGCCGAGGCGGCGGAGTAATCCGGAACCGATCAGCCGTCGGGCAGCATCCGTGCCCGAACCGGCTGCGGCACCGGCGACGAGGTACCGGCGTCCAGGTCGACATTGACGTAGATGAGGTCGATCACCGTGTGCAGCGCGCCGGTTTCGGCATGGCAGAGCTCGACCCGGCTGGTGAGGCTCGAATTGCCGATCCGCTCGGTGCGGACCCAGGCGTCGATCTCGTCGCCATAGCGGAAGGGCGCCTTGAAATCGACGGTGGCGCGGGCGACGTGGAACTCCATGCCGGCCCATTCGGGGAGCTCGGAGAGCTTCAGCCAGCGCCAGTACTCGCTGAGCGCGACGTCCGCATATTCGAGATAGCGCGAATTGAAGACGACCTTTTGCCCGTCGATCTCGGAATAGCGGACGCGAAGGCGCGTCGAGAAGTCGAAACCTTCGCGTCCCATATCGCTCAGGCCGATTTGGCGCCGGTGTTGACGCCCATCGACTGGAGATACTTGCGCACGTTGCGCGCTGCCTGGCGCAGGCGCTGTTCATTCTCGACCATGGCGATGCGGACGAACCCTTCGCCATTCTCGCCATAGCCGACGCCGGGTGCGACCGCGACCTTGGCATGGCTGAGCAGCTGCTTGGAGAACTCCAGGCTGCCGAGATGCGCGAGCGCCGGTGGCAGCGGTGCCCAGGCGAACATCGACGCGGCGGGTGCGGGAATGTCCCAGCCGGCGCGGCCGAAGCTCTCGACCAGCACGTCGCGGCGCTTGTGATAGAGTTCGCGGTTCTTCTCGACGATATCCTGTGGCCCGTTGAGCGCGGCGCACGCCGCGGCCTGGATCGGCGTGAAGGCGCCATAGTCGAGATAGGATTTCACCCGGCTCATCGCCGCGATCAGATCCTTGTTGCCGACCGCGAAGCCGATCCGCCAGCCCGCCATCGAATAGGTCTTGGAGAGCGAGGTGAACTCGATCGCCACGTCCTTCGCGCCCGGCACCTGCAGGATCGAGACGGTCGGCTTGCCGTCGTAGTAAAGCTCGGAATAGGCGAGGTCGGAGATGATCCAGACCTTGTTCTCCTTCGCCCAGGCGACGAGTCGCTCGTAAAAGGCGAGATCGACCGTCTCCGCCGTCGGGTTCGACGGGTAGTTCACCACCAGGATGCTGGGCCGCGGCACCGTGAAGCTCATCGCGCGCTCGAGGCTCTCGAAATAGCGCTCGTCGGGCGTGGTCGGCACCGCGCGGATCGTCGCACCCGCGATGATGAAGCCGAAAGTGTGGATCGGGTAGGACGGGTTCGGCGCCAGGATCACGTCGCCGGGCGCGGTGATCGCGGTGGCGAGGCTGGCAAGGCCTTCCTTCGATCCCATCGTCACGACGACTTCGGTCTCGGGATCGACATCGACGCCGAAGCGGCGGCCATAATAGTTCGCTTGGGCGCGGCGCAGGCCGGGGATGCCCTTGGACTGAGAATAGCCGTGTGCCGATGGCTTCTGCGCAACCTCGCACAATTTGTCGATGACATGCTGGGGCGGCGGCAGATCGGGATTGCCCATGCCGAGGTCGATGATGTCCTCGCCCGCCGCTCGTGCCGCTGCCCGCATGCCATTGACTTCGGCGATGACGTAGGGCGGCAGGCGCTTCATGCGGTAGAATTCTTCGGACATCGTATTTCTCGGTGAGCTCCTCTTGAGGTCGCGCTGGATGCGCGGGGCCGTTATACAGGGACCGGGCATGGGTGCCAGAGGAGAGGCGCGTGGTGGCAGAAAAGAAAAAGACGGCGGCTTCCAAGGCCGCGAAATCGACCAAGCCCCGCAAACCCGCCGCCAAACCCAAAGCCAAACCGGAGACCAAGGCCCCGCCGCCGCCCGAGCCGGAAGCCGCCGCCGCGCCGAGCCTTGAGGATCTCCAGCACTGGACCTGGGTCTGGGGCCGCGCGCAGCAGATGCTGATGGAGCAGGGCTTCGACCTGATGGCGAAGGCGCCGGCAATGCCGCAAATGCCGTCGATGCCTTCGGTGCCTCCGGTCGATCCCGCCGCGGCGATGCGCGCGGGTGCCGATTTCTGGGCCGACACGATGACGCTGTGGCAGCGCTTCCTGGACCCGTCCAAGGCGGGGACGTTCGAAGAGACGCCCGAACAGGCGCGCGACAAGCGCTTCAAGGCGCCGCAATGGCGCGAACAACCGGTGTTCGACTTCATCCGCCAGAGCTATCTCACCGTCTCCGACCATCTGCTCAAGGGCGTGGATTCGATTGAGGGGCTGACCCCCAAGCAGAAGGAACAGGCGCGGTTCGCCACGCAAGGCTTCATCGACGCGATGAGCCCGTCCAACTTCCCCGCGACCAACCCCGTGGTGCTCGAGAAGATCGTCGAGACCAAGGGCGAAAGCCTGCTCAAGGGGCTCGCCCATATGCTCAAGGACATGAGCAAGGGGCAGATGACCCAGGCCGCCGAGGGCGCGTTCGCACTGGGTGAGAATATCGCGATGACGCCGGGCAAGGTGGTCAAGCGCACCCCGCTCTATGAGCTGATCCAATATTCGCCGACGACCGACACGGTGATCGAGACACCGCTGCTGATCTTCCCGCCCTGGATCAACCGCTTCTACATCCTCGACCTCAGCCCCGAGAAGAGCTTCATCCGTTGGGCGGTGGAGCAGGGGCTGACGGTGTTCGTGGTCTCCTGGAAGTCCGCCGACGCGTCGATGGCCGACATCGTCTGGGACGATTATGTCGAGCGCGGGCAGATCGACGCGATCGACAGCGTGCGCGAGCTGCTGGGCGTCGATGCGGTCCATACGATCGGCTATTGCGTCGCCGGCACCACGCTCGCCGCGACGCTGGCGGTACTTGCTGCGCGCGGGCAGGCGGAGAAGGTGAAGAGCGCGACCTTCTTCACCGCGCAGGTCGATTTCAGCGAGGCCGGCGACCTCAACGTCTTTGTCGATGACGAGCAACTGGCGCTGATCCAGTCGCTGACCACCGACGGGTTCCTCGACGGGCGCTATATGGCGGCAACCTTCAACCTGCTGCGCGGGCGCGACCTGATCTGGAACTATGTGTCGAGCAACTATCTGCTCGGCGAGGACTATATGCCGTTCGACCTGCTCCACTGGAACTCGGATGTCACCAACCTGCCGGCCAAATGGCATGCGAGCTATCTGGCGGACCTCTATCGCGACAATCTGCTCGCCCAGGCGGGGGCACTGAGCATCGGCGCGACGCCGGTGGACCTGAGCAAGGTCGCGACTCCGGCCTATATCCAGGCAGGGCGCGAGGATCATATCGCCCCGGCGCGCAGCGTGTGGAAGATCACCGAGCATTTCGCGGGGCCGCTGCGCTTCGTGCTGGCCGGATCGGGGCATATCGCCGGGGTGGTGAACCCGCCCTCCGCGCAGAAATATCAGTATTGGACGAACGAGGCCGCCGCCGCGACTCTGGAGGAGTTTGTTGCGGGTGCGACTGAGACCAAGGGCAGCTGGTGGCCGGACTGGATGGGCTGGATCGAAGGGTTCGGTGATCCCCGCGGAGAAGCCAAGGGTCCGAGAATTCCTAAGGAAAATGAAGAGCTTGGTGATGCTCCCGGGAGCTATGTGAAGACCCGGTGAGGTTTTTTGTGCGCTGCACAAAAATCTGTCTTGAAACTGTCTCGCTCGAAGCGTATATGCTGCATTGCAACAATCGCTGCGAGGACGTCCAATGGCCAGCAAGGCTCCACGTACCGGTGCGAAGAAGCCGGTTGCGAAGACCCCGGTGAACAAGCCCAAGGCCGCCGCGCCGAAGGTGGAAGCCCCGAAAGCTGAACCGATTGTCGCGGCGCCGATCATCGAAACCCCGGCTGTCGAGCCGGCGATCGAAACTGTG
>CAYOXO010000040.1:0-30277 GCA_964407945.1 uncultured Stakelama sp. | reverse complement strand
TCTGATCGACCAGATCGACGAGGCCGGGTATCTCACCGCGTCGCTGCTCGACATCGCGACTCGACTGGGCGTGCCGCTCGCTCGGGTCGAGGCTGTGCTGGCGACCATCCAGACCCTCGACCCTACAGGTGTCGGTGCCCGCAACCTGGCCGAATGCCTGACGCTGCAGGCGAAGGAGGCCGATCGCTACGACCCGTGCATGGCGGCGCTTATTGCCAATCTCGACCTGCTCGCGCGCGGCGAACTGGCGCGCCTCAAGCGCATCTGCGGCGTCGATGACGAGGATATGGCGGACATGATCCGCGAGCTTCGCGGCTATGATCCCAAGCCCGGCTGCCGCTTCGGCGGCGATCCGGTGGCGAGCGTCACTCCGGACATCTTCGTCGCCCCGCGCGGGCAGGCGTGGGCGGTCGAGCTGAACAGTGCGACGCTGCCGCGCGTGCTGGTCAACCGTGCCTATTATGCCGAGGTGTCGTCGGGACCGCAGGACAAGTCGAGCAAGGCGTGGCTGTCCGATATGCTCGCCAGCGCCAACTGGCTGGTCAAGGCGCTCGATCAGCGCCAGCGCACGATCATCAAGGTGGCGTCGGAGATCGTGAAGCAGCAGGAGGCGTTCTTCCGCCACGGCGTATCGCATCTGCGCCCGTTGACGCTGCGCCAGATCGCCGACGCGATCGAGATGCACGAATCGACCGTCAGCCGCGTGACCAGCAACAAGTATCTTTCCTGCGCGCGCGGGATGTTCGAGCTCAAATATTTCTTCACGAGCGCGATCCAGTCGGCGGATGGCGGCGACGCGGTCTCGGCCGAAGCGGTCAAGAGCGCGATCCGCGCGCTGATCCAGGCCGAGGATCCCAAGAAGATCCTGTCCGACGACACGCTGGTCGAGATGCTCAATTCGAAGGGCTTCGATATCGCCCGCCGCACCGTCGCCAAATATCGCGAAGCGATGGGCATCGGCAGCTCGGTCCAGCGCCGCCGGCAAAAGGCGCTCGAGGGCGCGGGCTAGGGCAGCTTCGGCCCGGCGCTATTTGGTCCGGCCCGCTTCCGCGGCGATTGCATCGAGCTCCCGGTCGAACATCCGCGCCGCCAGAAGCGCGGTCGCGGCGGAGCGGGCGAAAAAGTCCTTCGGGATCGCCGCGAAGTCGTCGGTCGCCTTGTGATAGTCGGGATAATCCTCGACCCCGAAATAGGCGAAGGGGATGCCCTTTTGATGGAACACGAAATGGTCCGATCCGCCGGTCCAGTCGTCGGTGTCCTTCCATGGCGGCCCGTCATGTCCGAGCTTGAGCGACAGGGGGGCCTGGGCGACGATCGTTTCGAAGCGTGCGCGCAGAAAAGGGGAATGATGTGCGCCCGCCAGCCACAACTCGTTGCGGTCGTTGCGGCTCATCATGTCGAGGTTGAGGTTCATCACGATGCGTGAGAGCGGCAGGGGCGGATTCGCCACGAACGCCTTCGATCCGTAGAAACCCTGCTCCTCGGCATCCCATAGCGCGAAGACGATGTCATGGACGGGCCGCTCGCGCGTGAATTGCTCTGCGATCGCCAGCAATACCGCAACGCCCGAGGCATTGTCGTCGGCGCCGTTCAGCACCTTGCCTTCGCGAACCCCGAAATGATCGTAATGCGCGCCGATCACCAGCACCCGGTCGCTCGTGCCGGACCCACGGATGCGGCCGATCAGGTTGACGCCCTTCAGCAGTGCGTCGTCATGTTCTGCTTCGAAGCGCTGCTCGAACCCCGCCAGGACCGGTTCGACGCCGATCGTTCGAAGCCGTTCGATCAGATAGGCGCGCGCCTTGGTCGAGCCCGGCGTGCCGACGAGCCGCCCGGCCATCTCGTCGGCCGCGAGGATGCGGACATCCTCATAGAGTTGATGCGGCGGCGCAGGGTCGGCGGCGGCTACGGTCAGGCAGGCAGCGCCGGTCAGGGCGAGAAGACGGACAAGCATCCTGCTGCTTTGCCGCCGGATATTTCACCGGCAAGCGAAAAGCGCCGTGGCCTGCACCCGGTATCGGTCGGGCCGCCAATTCCTTTGTTGCAGTCCGCGCCGTCCCCGGCCAAGCACCGGGCATGAGCAGCATCGGTATCTATGGCAGCCTCGGCCGGATGGGCGTGGCGATCCGCGACATCCTGGCGGAGCAGGGCGTCAAGTTCGCGGGCGGCGCCGACGCGGGCGATGACCCCGCTGCACTGGCGGCTGCGGCCGATGCGCTGGTCGATTTCTCGACCCCCATTGCGCTTGAAGCGCATCTCGCCGCGGCGCGGGCCGCGGGGACGCCGATCGTGATCGGTACGACTGGCCTGAATACGCAGCATCACGCGCTGATCGACGAGGCGGCGCGTGACATCGCGGTGCTCCAGACCGGCAACACCTCGCTCGGCGTCGTGCTGCTCGCGCGTCTGGTGCGCGAAGCGGCGGCGCGGCTCGGTCCCGACTGGGACATCGAGATCGCCGAGATGCACCACCGCCAGAAGGTCGATGCGCCGTCGGGCACCGCGTTGATGCTGGGCGAAGCCGCGGCAGCGGGGCGCGCGGTTTCACTGGGCGAGGTGCGCGTCGCCGACCGTGCCGGCCTCACCGGAGCGCGTGCAGAGGGAACGATCGGCTTTGCGTCGCTGCGCGGCGGCACCGTGACCGGCGACCACATGGTCGTGCTGGCGGGCGCGGGCGAGCGGATCGAACTCGCCCACCGCGCCGAGGATCGCGCGATCTTTGCGCGCGGTGCGGTCAGGGCCGCGCTGTGGCTCGCCGACAAGCCTGCCGGCCGTTACACGATGGATGCGGTGCTGGGCCTTTGAAGAAGGCAGACATCTTTCACTTCTTCGAGCGGCTGGCCGCGGCCAATCCGCACCCCGAGACCGAGCTTGAATCGGTCAACGACTATACGTTGCTCGTTGCAGTGGTGCTGTCCGCACAGGCGACCGATGCCGGGGTCAACAAGGCGACACGCCGACTGTTTGCGCAGGTCGATACGCCCGAGAAAATGGTCGCGCTTGGCGAGGAGGGCCTGAAGCAGCACATCAAGACGATCGGTCTGTTCAATGCCAAGGCGAAGAACGTCATCGCGCTCAGTGAGGCGCTGATCGCCGATCATGGCAGTCAGGTTCCCGCTGACCGCAATGCGCTGGAGGCGCTGCCTGGGGTCGGCCGCAAGACTGCGAATGTCGTGCTGAATGTCGCGTTCGGGCAGGAAACCTTCGCGGTGGACACGCATCTGTTCCGCCTCGGCAACCGTACCGGCATCGCGCCGGGCAAGACCCCGCTCGCGGTCGAGAAGAAGCTCGAGAAGAACGTCCCCCAGCCATTCCGCCTCCACGCGCACCACTGGCTGATCCTGCACGGCCGCTATGTCTGCAAGGCGCGCACGCCGGAATGCTGGCGCTGCATCGTCGCGGATCTGTGTGCCTACAAGCCCAAGACACCGGCACCAAAGGGGTGGAAAGAACCCGCGGTTTAGCGCTGGCGCACCGCGAATTGCTTTGCTAGGCGCTTGTCCCCACGCACCCGTAGCTCAGCTGGATAGAGCGCTGCCCTCCGAAGGCAGAGGCCACAGGTTCGAATCCTGTCGGGTGCGCCAATGACTTCAGCCATTTTGGTCATCGCGACGCCCTCACGCTTTCCGGTGTGATGCGCGAGAACATCGTCTCGAGATAGCAAATCGAGCCGCTCCCACTCGGTGACAAATCGGCGAGCGGCGCTCTCGATCTGCGACAGTCCGCCGTACGTAGATGCTCATCGCGATGGCATCGGCTGAATGAACGTCCGCTCCTCCTACTTTGCGGTCCAGAGCTGCCAGTCAGTTACCGGCCCAATTTCGGTCATTCGCTGACTCATGGCATTTTCACCAGAATGTCATGAGTCGGCGAGCCAGAATTGGTCCGACAGCGAATGGCAAGGCTTGGACCGATCCTCGACTGTCTTCGGTTAGATCCGTTCGAAATCGGATCATATCCGGCTGCACGACTTCGATCGCAACGCGGTGCTGCGCGGGCAGGGCGAAAGCAAGGTACACGAACTGCCTGACATAATCCGCTTGGGTTTTCGGGATCCCGGTGCAATCCTGTCATAATACAGCTGGTGACCCGTATTCCGACAGAGACTCATCTGCACCTCGCCGACTATCTCGTCCTCCTGCGACCGTACATCGCAAGGCGCGTCCCCCGTGATCAGGTCGACGACCTGATCCAGGAAACGGTCTTGCGGATGCACCAACGCACTTCCTCCGAGGAAATAGGCAATATCCAGGCCTATGCGTTCCAGACAGCGCGCAGCGTCATCATCGACCGCAGACGGCGCGGTGAGGTCAGGAAAAGTCAGGCACACGCCGCCCTCAGCGAGGCCGATCATCCGGTCGATTTCATCACACCCGAACAAACCCTGCTTGCCCGGGAGTCCCTGCGTCGATTCACTGCCGCGCTTGAAGAGATGCCCGAGCGCACGCGCGACATTTTCGTCCTGCATCGGTTTGAGGAGATGACCTATCCCGCTATTGCGGCGCATATGGAGATCTCCCTGAGCGCAGTGGGCAAGCACATGGTCAAGGCGCTGCGCTTCCTGGCGGAGAAGGGCCTCCCATGAGCATCGCCGATCATGGAACCGCGCGCGCGCAGGCTGAGGCGGAAGCGGCGGAACGCTTCTCGCTGCTGCGGTCGGGTGCGGCGAGTCAGGTCGACCTCGACGAGATCGAAAGGTGGCGCGCCGCCGAAGAACGCAACGAGACGGCATGGAACCGGATGTCCGCGATCTGGACCGGCAGCGCCGCTGCGGCAAACAGTCCTGAAATCCAGGCGATGCGTACTGCCGCGCTGACGCGTAATGTGCGAACGTCGTCCCGCTCAGCGGATTGGCGCCCCTTCGCGATCGCGGCAAGTCTTGCTGCGATCCTCGGCACGAGCGTGTGGATTGGCGGTTCCCACATGCCGTGGACGAAGACTGGAAATGGTGCGGCCATCGCCGATTCCACGCCCTGGTCAGCGGAAACACGTACACAAGTCGGTCAGATCCGCTCGCTGGCGTTGAGCGACGGCTCGGTCGTAACGCTCAATACGGACAGTTCGCTTCGTACAGCCATCACCGCGACCGAGCGCCGGGTGCAGCTTTCGCGCGGCGAAGCCTATTTCAAGGTCGCGAGGGATCGTGACCGTCCCTTCTCGGTTGGCACCGCGAACATCGTTGTAACCGCACTCGGCACTGCATTTTCGGTCCGAAACACCAGTGATGCGTCGCTCGTCACCCTGGTCGAAGGACGGGTCAGCGTCGGGGCTGTCGGCCAGCCCGAGAAGATCGTCCTGACCCCCGGTTCGCAGTTGCGTGTCGATGCGACCGGATTTCACCGCCTGTCGATCGACGCCGGGCGAGCGACCCGCTGGACCTCCGGCATGCTCAGCTTCGATCAAACCCCACTTGGCGTCGCGATTGCCGAGGCCAACCGCTACTCCACGCGCCATATCGTATTGGCCAATAACGATTTGAGGACTCTGCCCATCTCGGGCCTTTTCCCCACAAGTGACCAGGATCGCTTCATCGACATGCTGGTCGCGACCGGGAAGGTGCGGGTGGGTCGTCGCACCGCCGCACAGATCGAACTTGCGGCGCCGTGATCCGAGATTCCTCCGCGCGCAGCGGTTAGAGATTCACTTCCAGCCCGATGCGAACCGTGCGCGGCTGCAGTGGCGTCGACTGGGTTTCGCCGACTCCCCGGTAGAACATGTTGCCGATCGCAAAGCGATTGCCCCGCACATTGGACAGGTTGGTCACGCCCAGCGTGGCGGCCCAGCGGCCGAGGATCAGCCGCGCATCGGCGCCCAGTTCCATATATTCGGGCTGAACGCTCCTGAATTCCGCGACCGATGCACCATAATAGCGCATCGCGCCCGCCAGCCGGGCGCGTGCGCCGGGAAAGACCCCCGTCTCATAGACGAGGGTCGCGCGCGCGCCCATCGTCGCGATGTTCGGCACCCGATTGTCCTGCGCGAAATTACCCATCGGCACGACTGAGAGCGCCGCGGTATCGAGCCGGACGGACGGGCTGTTGTTCAGGAACATCGAGGCGGCGACCGTCAGGTCCCGTACGGGGCGCCACGATGCCGCGGCCTCAAGGCCCCAGATGCTCGTACGGCCGAGATTGACCGTTCGGCTGTTGCCCCCAACGGTGATCAGATCCGATTGGATGTCATCCCAGCGCGTGTAGGACAGGGTCGCGGAGAGAGTCACGGACCGCGGCGCGGAATAGCGCCAGCCCGCTTCGACGCTGTGAAGCCGGTCTGGATTGGACGTCACGAATTGCGGGCCGCTCGAATCCCTTACCGGCAAGACGTTGCCGCCGCGGGTGCCCGAACGATAGGCCAGAAAAATCAGGTGATGCGAACCCGGTTTCCAGGCAATGGAGGCGCTGGGGATCACACCAAAGCGCGATCGCGCTGCCGAGGCTCGAGCATCCAAATCCGTGTAGATCGTGGTTCGGGCATCACGGATGAAGTTCAGACGCCCGCCGATTGTGGCCGCCAGCGTCCGGGACAGGTCGATACTCGCTTCACCGAACACCGCCACGTCAGTCGTATGGCTTGAGAGCTGGAAGCGCCCGGGAGCAAACCCCGGCACCCGCACTTCACGACTCTCGTCACCGACATTCCGTGCGATATTCAGTCCCGCCACAAAACGGACGCCATTGCCCCCGCTCGAAAGCCGGGTTTCATGCGAGAGAAAGCGTCGCGATACTGTTTCGGAGTTGGTTCCGGCGCCGTAATACTCCAGCACGCCCTCTCCGCGCTGGCGACTCCATCCGGTCGCCGACACCAGTGTCAGATCGCCCCAGGATTTGCGTAGCGTCACGCTGGGCATCAGATAGTCGCTCGAATAGGGCTGCGCCCGCGCCATGTGCTTGGTCAGGCCGGTGCTGTCGTTCGAATATTGGCTGTCCCGCGTATCGATGCGCTGGAAGATCAAACCAAGATCCACGGAGAAATCGTCGCCGGATTCAAATCGCAAGGTCCCACGAGCGCCTGTCGTCGTGACCCGGTTGACGTCCTTCAAGCCGCGCAACGTGTCATCGATAAAGCCCGGATCGACGACATGATAGCCGACGGCACGCAGCGCCAATCTGTCGGACACGATCGGCAGGTTCACCATGCCGGCGGCTCCGCCCCCGCTCGCGCCCTGCCAGACATCCGAAACATGCGCCGCGATCTTGCCCGCGACCCGCTTCGGGTCCGGCGCGTTCGGCTCGATTCGCATGACGCCGCCCATCGCGCCCGTGCCGTACAAGGTGCCATAGGGCCCGGTGAGCGTCTCGACCCGACGGACATCGAACAGGTTAAGGTCGGGATCGGGACCGCTATAGGCCAGCCGAAGCTCACCAAAATACAGGCTCACATTGGCCTGCGACTGACCGTTGAAGCTGCTGTCGGCGATACCGCGCGCAAAGATCTTGTTGCGCCCAGGGCCAAGGTTGGTGGCCGCCAGCACCGGCATGTTGTCGATGAGGATCGCGGTGCCGCCCTCGGGACGGGTCGAAACCTGATCGCCGTCCAGCGCGAGCAGCGTGACGCTCCCCGGATAGCTCGAGAGCGGCGATGCGCGCTTGCTCGCGGTCACGATGACGGTCTCTTCGACGGAAGGAGGATCGGATCGCGGCTCGGGTGGCCTCACCTTCTTTGGTGCGGCACGGGGCGGCGCGGCTCGCACCACGACATAGTCGCCGGAAGGCGTTCGCCGGAAGCGGTAGCCGGTGCCGGCCAGCAAGCGGCGCAACGCTTCCTCAACGCTGAACGTCCCCTTCACCGCGGGGGTGCGGATATCTCCACCGGAGGGATCGGCCATGCCGATCGGGATTTTGGCCTGCCGGGCCAGCTCGACAAGCGAGCGGGACAAACTGCCCTGCGGGAGGTCCAGACGAAGCCTGGGCGCGGTTTGGGCTGCGGCGGGTGAGACGAGCACTATCGCGGCGGCGACGACCGCGGCTCTTCGGCAAATGGCCGGCACAGGCGGTACAAAGCCGATCATGGCGAACTCGTCACAGGCGCCTCCATGGCGCGCGGCTCCTGCCCAGCCGTACCACCTGAATAATGCACCTTCTTAGGTGAATTGCGGCGTCGGCTTCAACTACGTGTTTCGCGGACCTGTCTCGCCAATCCGAAAGCTGGCCTCATCACATCACGAAAAAATTGCAATCGCCGATGCATGATGCGCGCGCGCCTGCGTCTTCCCCTGACCAGAACAAAAAATCGGGGATTGAGGCATGAAATTTGGTACAGCCGCGGCATTCGCGGCCGCATTGCTGACGGGCGTCTCCACCAGCGCACTGGCGCAGAGCAAGCCGGACGAGCCGCCCGCCGCCCCGCCGCCGGCGTCGCTCTACTACAATGCCGACGGTACCAGGACGGCGGACCTTCAGGCGGCGCTGGCGTCGTGGCGCGCGGACCCGCAATTCGCGGTCGATTACAGCAAGGCATTCATGGGACTGGAACACGCCTATGTGCGCGGCCTGTCCGGGCGCGGGGTGACCATCGGCATCAACGACAGCGGCGTCTACACCGCGCACCCGCTGTTTGGCGGACAGGGGAAATTCACCGGTCTCCACACGGTGGTGTCGAACGAATATGGTAATGACGGACTGATCAACCCGCGCCGTCCATGGACGAGTCACGGCACCCATGTCGCCGGGACCGCGGCGGGTGGCCGGATCGCGGGCGAGCGCATGTTCGGCAACGCCTACGGCGCCAATATCTATGCGGCGACCGTCAATTTCGCGGGCGGTGATCCGCTGGTATATCGCGACGCAGTCCTGAACAACGAAACCGTCGTCACCACCAATCAAAGCATAATCGACCTTGCCAATACCGGCCGAGTCAGGATTATCAACAACAGTTGGGGGTCTTCCAACAGCATCCCTTACGATGCCGCTAGAGCGACCGTCCTTAGAGATTTTGGCTTTGCCGGATATGGAAACACATTCCAACCCGTCATAGACAATAACGTCCTGGTTGTTTTTTCGGCTGGAAACACGGCGGCAATTCACGCCAGCCAAACAGCATCCGCGCCTATGTGGACGGATACCCTTCGCCCGTACTGGCTATCGGTCGTCAACTATAACTCGAACGTAGCACCCAATAATTCCAATCTGTGCGGCCAGACTGCGACCTGGTGCGTGGTCGGGCCTGGAACCGGCATCATTTCATCGGTTCCCGGGTCTGTCCTCGACGCCGCCGCCATCCGGACGGCATATCGGCCAACCTATCTTGCCATCTATGCCGCGCCAACCGTCGCTGCACTTACAACGGCTGTGCGCAGCCGCTTCGTCGAGGCGCTGAACAGCTACTACGCAGCCAAGCAGGCTGCCACAGCTGCGGGAACCCCTTTTGACGAAGTTGCCGCACGGCAGGAGGTCGCGCGGCATGCTGCAGCCATCAGCCTAGCATCTGGCAGCCGCATGGGCGATGCGAGCTACTTCTTCGGAAACCTGGGAGATATCCTGACCAAGACCGCCCGGGAGCCCGGTCTGACCGAGGCTCCGACCGCGGAATTCGCACGGAACGTCATCACCCTCATGGAGGCGGAGTTCCAGCGCATCCTTGCCCCTTATATTCAGTACACCGGGGCGAGCTATGAGGCGAAGAACGGCACCTCGATGGCGGCTCCGAATATCTCGGGCTTTGCTGGCCTGCTGATGGAGCAGTTCCCCGAATACAGCACGCCATTGATCAGCGACATTCTGGTCTCAAGTTCGCGCGATCTGGATGCGCCGGGCGTCGATCTGCAATCGGGCTGGGGCGTGCCGCAGATGGAGACCGCGCTGAATGGCCCGACCGCCTTGCGCGCGGTCCGCGACGTAACCGTGAGCGCGGGCACGGTCGATATCTGGAGCAACAATATCGGTGACGCGCGCGATCGCTATTCGGCGTTGGTGCTGGCGGCCTATCCCGACGATGTCGGTGGGATCGTCAAGAAGGGCGGCGGCGAGCTCATCCTGAGCGGCACCAGCAACTATAGCGGCGTGACCCGGGCCGAAGAGGGTTTGCTGACCGTCAACGGCCAGTTCACCCGTTCGAATGCGGCGGTCGCCGGCGTCGGTATCATTGGCGGCATCGGCCGGCTGTTCAACCTGACCGCCGAGCGCGGCGGCGTGGTCGCGCCTGGCTCCACCTATGTCCCGTTCGGCACGCTGACCGTCGACGGCAACATGACCTTCCTGCCCGGCTCGTATCTCTGGGTCCGCTCGGCCGCCAACGCCGCCGCGAACTCCAAGCTCGTTGTCGGCGGGACGACTGACCTGAAAGGCGGCGAAGTGGTGCTGCGCGCCGATCATGGCACCTGGAACATCCGGTCGAACATGGTGATCCTGGAATCGGCGGGAGCACTCACGGGCCAGTTTGCGGGGACCCAGAGCAACCTCGCCTTCCTCACGCCCACGCTGAGCTATGAGAAGGCGCGCGTGTTGCTGACGCTGCTGCGCAACGACGTCACCTTCCGGTCAGTCGGGCAGACACCCAACCAACGCGCCACGGGCGGGGGGCTCGACGCGATGCCGACAAAGGGCGCACTCTATGATGCGCTGGTCGATGGCAGCGTCGCGGCGGTGCAGCCCGCGCTCGACACCCTGTCGGGCGAGACCCATGCCAGCCTTGCTGCAGTGGCGACCAATGACACCTCGTTCATTCGCGACGCGATGCTGCGGCGGATGCCGCACTCGACGATGGCGCAGAACGATGCGGGTGGTGCGACCGAGGCGCGCGGCGCATCGGGGCTGGTTGGCTGGGGACAGCTCATTGCCGGTTTCGCGGATCACAAGGGCACCGCCAATGTCGCTGCGGTCAAGAGCAGCACCACCGGCTTCATGACCGGCATCGATCGTGCCTCGGATAACTTCAACATCGGCGTCGCGTTCGGCTATCTCGACACCGGCGTGAACGTCCATCGGCCGGGATCGGGCAACAACAAGGTCCGCTCCTGGCATGCCGGCGGCTATCTCGGCTTCGAGGCGGGGCCGCTGCGCCTGCGTGGCGGCGGGTCCTATGGCTGGTACACGGTCCGCACCGGTCGCGCGGCGGCGGTCAACGCGTTCACCGACAGTCTCACCGACAGCTATAACGCCCGCGCGTGGCAGGTGTTCGGCGAACTGGGCCTTGGTTTCGAGGCTGGATCGCTGGCGCTCGAACCCTATGCCAATCTGACCCGGGTCGACTATCGCTCACAGCAGATCAAGGAGAATGGCGGGGCTGCCGCGCTTTCGGGACGGACGACCCAGAAGGGCACCAGCTCGACGCTCGGCCTGCGCGCCGCGACGCAGCTGCCCAGCCCGGTCGCGAGCCGGGGTTCGTTCGCACGGGTCAATGTCGGCTGGAAGCATGAGCTCGACAATGACGGCGCGCTCGCCAACCTCGCCTTTGCCGGCGGGCGGCCGTTCGCGGTGGTCGGCGCCGTGCCGGGCAAGGACTCGATGGTGATGGACGCCGCGGTCGATGTCGCCTTGGCCAGGGATATCGACTTCGGCCTCACTTATGGCGGCCAGTTTGCCGAGCGTTACATGGCCCACGCCGTCAAGGCCACCCTGCAGCTGCGCTTCTGAACCCGACCAGCTTCGGCCGCACCTCAGCCCTCCGAGGTGCGGCTTGGGGCGGGACGGGGTCATCCATCAGGCCCTGTAGGGGATGACCCGCGTAAACGTCTCGCCCCACCCTGTTTCCGGCCGATCCAATGGCCCTTGCCTGCCCCTCGATGGAGGCCCTGCACTACCGAATGGAGAACATCATGAAGAAGCCCGCCCTGTTCGCGTTGTTGCTCGCGACGACTCTGTCCGCGCCCCCGATTTTCGCAACGACCGCCCCTCAGCTCATCGAGCGCACCAAGCTGTTTGGAAACCCCAACCGCTCCGGGGGGCAGTTGAGTCCTGACGGTAAATGGTTGAGCTGGCTGGCACCCCGGGATGGCGTGATGAATGTCTGGATTGCGCCGATCGGCGACCTTGCCAAGGCGAGGCCGATCACCGCGGAAAAAACCCGCCCGCTACGTCAATATTTCTGGGCTCCCGACAGCAAGTCGGTCCTGTTCATCCAGGACAAGGGCGGTGATGAGAATTTCCTGCTCTATGGCGTCGATCTCGCGACCGGCAAGGAAACCAAGCTCACCCCCTTCGAAAAGACGCGGGTCCGGATCGTCGGCAGCTCGAACACGATCAAGGACCGCATTCTCGTCGGCCTTAACAACCGCGATCCGCGCTGGCACGACGTGTACAGCCTCGACCTCAATACCGGCAAGCTGACCGAAGTGATGAAGGGTGACGGCTTTGCCGGCTTCGTCGCCGACGACAATCTCGTCCTGCGCATGGCGTCGCGCCCCAATGCCGATGGCGGCGCGGACTATTTCCATATCGTCGACAACAAGGTCGATGAAAAGCCGTTCTCCTCGACCACCGTCGAGGATTCGCTGACCACCGGCCCTGCGGGGTTCACGACCGACGGCAAGACGCTTTACTGGCGCGACAGCCGTGGTCGCAACACCGCGGCGCTGATCGCGCAGGATGTCGGCACCGGAAAGACCCGCGTCATCGCCGAAAACGCCAAGGCAGATATCGGCGATACGATGCGTGATCCCCGAACCGGTGAGATCGAGGCCTATTCGGTCAACTATCTGACCGACCAATGGACGCCGATCGATCCGAAGATCAGCAAGGATTTCGAATTCCTGCGCTCGAAGCTCAAGGGAACGATCAACATCACCTCGCGCACCGACGCCGATGACAAATGGACGGTATCGGTCGATCCCGTCATGGCGCCCTCCAGCGTCTATCTCTATGATCGCAAGGCGAAGACGCTGACCGAACTCTATACCGATCGCCCCGAACTCAAGGGGGCACCGCTGGCGGCGATGTACCCGGTGGAGATCAAGGCGCGGGACGGCCTGATCCTGCCTTCCTACCTCACGCTTCCTCCAGGCAGCGACCCCGACGGCGACGGCCGTCCCAACGCTCCGGTGCCGATGGTGCTATTTGTTCATGGAGGGCCGTCGGCGCGAGATGATTATGGCTATAACCCGTATCATCAATGGCTCGCGAACCGCGGCTATGCGGTGCTCTCCGTAAATTATCGCGGCTCGACCGGCTTCGGCAAGAATTTCATCTCGGCGGGCGACCTGCAATGGGGCCGCAAGATGCATGACGACCTGATCGATGCGGCGGATTGGGCGGTGAAATCGGGCATCGCCGCCAAGGGCAAGGTGGCGATCATGGGCGGTTCCTATGGCGGCTACGCGACATTGGCAGGGCTCGCCTTCACCCCCGATGCCTTTGCTTGCGGCGTCGATATTGTGGGCCCGTCCAATCTGGAAACACTGATCAAGTCGATCCCGCCCTATTGGGAGGCGGCGAAGAAGCAGTTCTTCCGGCGCGTGGGCGATCCGGGCACGCCGGAAGGTCTGGCGCTGCTCAAGGAGCGCTCGCCGCTCCATAGTGCCGGTCAAATCAGGAAACCTCTGCTCATCGGCCAGGGTGCCAACGACCCACGCGTCAATCAGGCGGAGTCCGATCAGATCGTCGCCGCGATGAAGGCGAAGAACATTCCGGTCACCTATGTGCTCTTTCCCGACGAAGGCCACGGCTTTGCGCGGCCTGCGAACAATATTGCCTTCAATGCCGTGACCGAGAATTTCCTCAGCCAGTGCCTCGGCGGTCGAGCCGAACCGATCGGCGACACGGTCAGGGCGTCTTCAGCGAAGGTGCCCGAAGGTGCGGCGCACACGCCGGGGCTCGCCGACGCGATCAAATGAGAGAGCTCACGGCTGACTTGGGGCGTGCGCCGCTCCAGGTCAGCAGCCAAGGCATTTGAAACGGCTCCGAAGCCCCATTTCGAGACAATGCCGGCCCTCGTGACCGATCCGACAGATGCAGAATTTCCATCGCAAGGAGACGACGAATGACGACACCTGCAATCATACTGGTCCACGGTTTCTGGGGTGGGGCCGCGCATTGGTCCAAGGTCATCGTAGAGCTGTCGAAGCTGGGATATTCCGATCTGCATGCGGTCGAGATGCCGCTCACCTCCTTGGCGGACGATGTCGAGCGCCTGAAGAAGATGGTGGCCCAGCAAAGCGGCGAGGTCCTGCTTGTCGGACACTCCTATGGCGGCGCAGTGATCACCGAGGCCGGCAACCTGCCGAACGTGGGCGGCCTCGTCTATATCGCCGCCTTCGCGCCGGACGAGGACGAGAGCCCCGGCGGTATTTCTCAAGCGCTTCCACCGGAAGCCTACGCCAATCTCGCCCCGGACAGCGACGGCTATCTCTGGATCAAGTCCGACAAATTTCATGAGAGCTTCTGCCAGGATCTTACCGCCGATGAGGGCTTGGTGATGGCGGTGACCCAGAAAGCGCCTTTGGCTTCGACCTTTGGCGATGCCATCGGTGCGCCCGCGTGGCGGTCCAAGCCGTGCTGGTATCAAATTTCCAGCCACGACCGCATGATCCATCCCGACAATCAAAAAATGATGGCATCGAGAATGAACGCCAGACGGGTCATCGCGCTCGATTCGAGCCATGCGTCACTGGCATCGCAACCGGCAGCGGTGGCGTATTTGATCCTCGAAGCAGCGCAGTCACTCTGACAATTCGGCATACCACGCCGGTGCCCAGGAGCGACCGCCCATCAACCACGGCGCGATAGATGGGCGGTCGTCGCCAAGCTTCTGAACAAATGACGGCTTTCGGGATCACCCGCTCTTGAATCGCATGACCGCTATGAGAGCGCATTCCAGACAATGCGTAAGCACATCGAGGAAATGCGCCGTACCAATCTCATCGACCCTTAATTTGGCCAGCTTGGGATAGGCGTATGCTTCCAGCGAAGTCAGGAAGGCATCCGCGTTCTTCTCGATCCAGCCGGCTTTCAGCGCTTTGAGCATCAGCGGTATCTCTGCCGACGGTCGCTCGAACGGGGGTGATCCGCCATCCAGCTCTACCGAACCAGTCCGATATCCCGGCGCTTGCCATCTTGCTGCACCCGCAACACCCAGGATCGCGCGCCGCTTGGCTTCCCCTGAACAAGGCCCCTCTTCGGTGCGGATTTCTTCGCCGGCCCGAGCGAAGGGACGCTAGTTCACTTTCGCGAACTCGATACTCTCGGCGAGCGGAATCGACAAATCGAAGCCGGCGATCTGTCCCGACTCGTTGCGACGAAAATGGAGCCGGGCGGGGGTTTCGTCGATGGCCATGAACAGGTCCTTCTGGTAGGCGAGAAGGCGGATGGCAGGGCGTCTCGGATGCCGGATCACCAGCGATCCGGAGTCGAGGACGATCTGATATTCGGTCCGAAGCTCGACGCTGGCATAGCGGCCCGCAAAGTCGGAGAGAGCGACGCCGGAAGCGTCGAATGGTGCAAGCTCGATGCGGCGAGCGGGAAGCGCGCCGTTCAGACCGATCTGATAGGTGACGCCGTTGCTATGCCCCTTCACTGGCGGATCGAACACCAGCGACAGATTGCGGGCGGCATCGAGCTGGAAGGCTTTCCGAGACAACGCGGGAAGCGATGCCGGTTGACCTCGTCCCATATGCGTGAACGACAGCCCGTCGCCTTCCCTTCGAAGCTGGAAGATGATGCCCGGATAGAGCTCATAGTTTCCGGCATAGGCAGCGAGTTCACTTGCGCCGGGCGCGCTCTTGTCGTCCGGATCGGGACGATAGGCTGGCCGGTCCGACAGATAGATGTCGGCGATCCGGTAGGCGACCTCCGCAGCATCGACGTCGTCGCGATTGGCAAGAACCGCGACTGAAAACTTCTCGTCCGGAATACGCAGAAGGAAGCTTCGGAAGCCGGCTTCCCTCCCGCCATGGCTCCAGGTCCGCAGTCCCTTATAGAGATGGAATTCCTGTCCGAATGCGTAGAAGTTGGTTTCGCCGCCCGGAAGCCGCGGCCGCTCCTCCATGCGCCGCAGGAGCGCCTGTCCACCGACCGCGCCGGTTTCGAAATTGCGCGCCCACCGGTTGAGGTCGCCGATCGTCGTCAGCAGACCGGTGGGACCGCTCAGTACTGAACTCAGCACCTCGCGCCGATACTGTCCCTTTCGTACGCGATAGGATTGGACGCGTTCCGGCACGATGTCGGCAATGTCGTTCTGAAACCGGGTATGGGTCATGCCCAATGGCTTGAACATGCGATCGGCGCAAAACTCTGCCAGGCCTCGGCCCGATACCCGGTGGACGATCTCGGCCAGAAGAATATAGCCCGAGTTATTGTACTGATAGGCCGTACCCGGCACGAAATTGAGCCGGGTTTGAACGAAAATCATGCCGAGAACCTGCTCGTTCGAGAAAAAGTCCTCCTCGCGCCAGCCGGCGGCGGTGAGCATCGTAAGCCCGTCGCGCAACCCACTGGTATGCGTCAGCAGATGACGGAGCGTGATCGTCCTGAATCGCGCCATTTCGGGAAGATACTTCGCCACCGGGTCGTCGATGGAAAGCCGACCGTCCTGCTCAAGCAGCAGGACGGCGAATGCCGTGAACTGCTTCGAGAGTGAGGCCGTTTCGAATGCCGAGTTGGGACCGATCAAGGTTCGCTGTTCGAGATTGGCCTGCCCTACGGCCAGCTGGATCGTGGGAGATCCGTTCGACGTCACCGAAACCGTGACACCCGGTGCACCTTCGCTGCTCCAGCGGTGGAGCAGGCGCTCCACCGCCTGTCGCGGGGCGTCGGGAATGGAGCTGCGCTTGGCGGAGGAGGCCTCAACCGGCGCGGTCACGAGGAAGGTTGCGAGCGCGGCAAGGCCGAGCGTGCGGAAGGGGAGGAGAAACACTGGGCGATCCCTTTCAATCGATCGCCTCGCTATTCCCTTCCGCTTGTCGGTCGCGTCGACCGACTATCGGAAGTCGGACTGCATTGCAGCCAATCTCATGACGTGATGATCCAGCTATCGCGTCCGCGGCCAGACCGTAGGCGCGAGGGCGTCCATTCGACGGACTTCCAACCCCGTTGCGGTAAAGGCGACACGCAGTGCATCGACGCCCTCAACGCCGAACAGGCCGTTACTGTCCATCGGCCAGAGACGGCGCGTCGGACGGTCGGCGCGTGCGAACCAGACACCGTCGGGCCTTTGGGTGATGGTGATCTCGCCATAGACCCCCGCATGACGACGCAACTGTGCGGCAGGAAGAACGGGGGCGGGACGCAGTCGCGCTGCGAGGGTTTCGGCTATCCAGACATATTCTGCGTGGCGCGTCCTGTCGGTACTGGGGGCGGCGATGAGTTGTGCAAGCGCGCGCTGCTGTGCAACTTCGAGTGCGGTGTCGGCCGCGACTGCGATATCAGGGACCACACCCTTCGCCTCCCAGTTCGTCTTGCTGACCGGGTGCACGGGGCTGCCCGTGGAAATGCTGAGCAGCAAGCCGTTGCTGAGCGGCGCATAGTCATTGTTGTTGGCGGCGCCTGCAGTGGTGGCACCAACAAGAACGCCCAGCCCGAACTGCTGCACCTGATAGGCGAATTCCTCGGCCGCCGAGCCCGAGCTGTTGTCGGTCAGCGTGAAGAGCGGCTTGCCCTTGAGGCGTCCGGCGGGAAGATATTCGAGCGCGCGCGATACGACCTCGGGCTCACCGCGCTTGCGGAAGGTGAGGATCGGGGTGTCGCCGTCGAGAAAATGACTGATCAGATAGCGCACTGCGGCGTGTGAGCCGCCGCCATTACCGCGAAGGTCGATGATGATTGCGTCGCCACCCTTGAGGAAACGGATCGCGTCATCATAGGCGGCGCCGGTCTCGTCCTCAGTCCAGTGGAAGCCGGTGATACGCAGGTAGCGGATATTGCCGGGGAGCAGTCGCATGTCGCTGAGTCCGTGATGCTCGCGTGTGGCAAGCGTGCGCCACGAACTGTCATCGACGGGGGTATCTTTGGGGGCGGCTGCCTGCGCGACGAGCGCCGCGAACCGCGCAGGATCGTGGACGAGATAGAGGTGGCGATCGTTGCTCGCCTTGCGCAGGTCTTCGCTCATCCGTTCTATAAGCAACGTGGTCCCGATGCCGGAATAGCGGCCAGCGGTCAGCGCCTGTGCGAGTGCGGCGCTGATCGCGGTTACTCGTTCCGGAAAGACATAACGTTCGATCAGCGCCCGGTTGACCGAAGCGACAATTGCGGCGGGGGTGTCCGGGGTTTCGGCGGGGGCGGGCGTCTGTGCAGACGCCTCTGCAGCCACGGGCAGCATCAGAGCGGCGATCAGCAGCGGTGCGATACGTTTCATGCGATTTTTCCTGTAAATGGAGAGGTCGGTTGTGCCGTGGCAGCTGATTGAACAGTGACGGCTGTTCCGGGTGCCTGCCTGTAGCTCGACGGCGTCTGGCCGATATGCTTGAGAAAGGCCGAATTGAACGATGATTTGGAGTTGAATCCGACGTCGTGCGCGATGTCGAGAATGGTGCGTCGCACCTGATCCGGATCGCTCAGGATCGCTGCCGCTTTCGCGACCCGGTGCCGGTTGACGAAGTCGAAAAAGTGCAAGCCTTCGACCTCGTTGATCAGTCTGGACAGGTCTCGTTCGGGCATGGCGATCTGGCGGGCGAGCTTCCGCAGGGTCAGCCCGGGATCGAGGAATGGCTCGCGTGCGGTCATGAACGACAGGACCATGGCCAGATCGGCCTTCTGGAGCGCGTCCGGATCCGCCTTCCGCCGCGCCCTTCCGGTCATGTCATGTCCGATCAGAACGTCGCGCTGAACGAGCGCGAACAGGGTCAGGGCGCACAGGATCGCGGCCGCGGATGATCCGACGATCAGGTCGAGATAGGCATGGGACGGCACATCGTCCATGAGCCGGACCACGCTCTTTGCGAACACCAGAGTGCCTGCGGTGGCGGACGCTATCAGCAGAGCCTTCAGCCAAAGCTGTGTCCTTCTTGGTACTGCGTGATCTGAATCTGGCACGAAGACGAAGCGACCGATCCAGGCGATATAGATGTAGAACTGCACATCCAACGCGATCGTGATCCAGCGACTGATCTCGCGGTTCAGCACTGCATTCGACAGGTCGATCGCGAGCATCGGCAGGGCACGCGGCACAAGCGCCGCAGCAGAGACCGCAACTAGAACCCAGCCGATCACGAAATGCACCCGCATCGAACGCTTTGGGCGAAGCAATGCCAGGAAATAGGCAAAGAACAGCGGCATCTGCATGAACGCGAGTGCACGGCGGAGGATGAGGAGCGGTTCGGCCGACGCGGGCAGGAGATCGCCAGCCCAGCCGGCCATGTCGATAGCGCTGAGCAGGAGAAACCCTGCAAGATAGCGATTTGCACCCCAATTCGCGCCACGTGCGAGCGTGAGGAATGCGGCCAGCAGCAGATTCAGGCAGCTTGTCAGAACGCCGATCGCAACAAGGAAAAGCTGGGAATCCATGAGGAGCACTCTTGGCGAGGCGTCGCGCCTTTATGCGCGCCGCCAGGGGATGCCCAAATCTATGGGAGCCCGTTTCGAAGGCAAGCTGCAGGGTGTCCGACTTCGTGCAGTCGGTCGCTGCAAGGGATCGCAAGCGCCACGGCTTGAGCATTGAAATCAATCGAGTGGCCTGCAATGCGCCGTTCTGCATTGTTGATCGCCGGTCTGCTTGGTGCCTGCATCGCGGCGCGCGCCCGTCTGACAATGGAAGTTTCCTATGGCGACCTGCAGCTTGGGAAGCACGAAGCCGTGCAACGTTTCGCCAGCACGTTGTTCAGGCCGCGCGTGGTGATTGCGACGAATATGGTGCGGAAATGACCCCGCATGCCGCGCGTGCGGATCCGCTCTACTGCCTGGATATGTTCCGATCCTGGATCATCGGAGAGATGTCGCCAGAAGCTCGGCGCGCCTATTTCCAGGCGCGCCGTGAAGCCGCGGTCAGAGGGCGGCAGCTCTGTCGGCGCGAGCTGGCTTGCGAATCGGCAAGCGGCGAGGAAACAGGTGTAGGACGAGGCACGGCACCACAACTGATGAGGTGCAGGATTGCGCAGGTGTGGAGTGCGCTCTGATTTCGGCCGCTCAACCTGCCTATCGGCGATCCCGAAATTAGTCTTTCGTTCAACCGAGGAGAGCAAGAATCCGTTGCGATTACTACTCCCGCCCATTGCGCCTGGAAGGTTGCCTCCTCGGCAAGTTCGTCTGTTCTCAATAGGGTGAGATCTGGGTGTTCCACCTCGCAAGACGGCTGTGTGCCTGCTATTCGGCGAGGGCTGCGAGGATACAGAAACTAGTGGGGAGAGGCGCGATGCGGTGCTGGGCGAGAATCGTGCGGACGGGTGCACTAATCGGTGTTGCGATATCGCTGCCGGCGCTTGCGCAAGCGCCCACCGATAGCATGGCGAAGCTCTCCGCCGATATTGTCGCCAACCGGCTGGCCGCCAATCCCTTCCTGCCCCTCTATGTCGATATCGGTGGCGGACGGAACGACATCCTGAGTGACATCAGTCCGGCCGCGATCGCACGCAACAATGCGGAGGTCGATGCATTGCTCGCCCGGCTCGACGCGCTTGATCCGAAGACGCTGACCGACCGGGTATCGATCAGGGACTATGCCATCGCGCGTGAAATGCTGGAAGCCGAGCGCGGGCTGCGGATCTGCCGCAGCGAACTCTGGACCGTCTCCCATATGGAAGGCTGGCCGAGCAGCTTTCCCACGCTCGTCGAGCGCCAGCCTGTGGCGACTCCGAAGGACCGCGCCGATGCGCTCGCACGTTGGGGGAAGCTGCCCGATTATATCGCGGCCGACATCGCCAATCTGAAAGAGGGTATCGCCAAGGGCTATGTCGTGCCGCGCTCGGTTGCAGTGCGTGTGCTTGCCCAGGTCGAAGGGCTGATCGCCGCGACACCCGAAGCCTCGCCCTTCTACGCACCCGCGCGGACCGTCGAGGATGCAGCATTCAAGACGGCGTTCGCGGCATTGGTGCGCGATCGGATCACCCCGGCTGTTCGAGCCTATCGCGACTTCCTGCGGGATACGTACATCCCGGTCGCACGCGACAGCCTGTCGGTGCTGGAACTGCCCAATGGCCGGGCCTGCTACAATGCGATGCTGCGTTCCTACACCACGCTCGACCGGTCGGGTGAAGAGGTTGCGGCGCTCGGTGAACGGACCGTCGCTGCCAATGTCGCCGACGTCCGCGCCATAGGCAAGAAGCTCTATGGCACCGACGATTTCGCCAAGATCATCGCGCAAGTGAAAGCCGATTCCGCGGAACGTTTCGCGTCGAAGGAAGAGGTCGCCGCCTATAACCGCGAAGTCGTGGCGAGGGCCCGCACGGCGGTGTCGGCGCTCATCGACAAGGTGCCACAACAAACGCTGGAAGTACGGCCTATGACCGACGCAATGGAGGCATCGGGCGCCAGTTCCTTCTACATGCCGGCGGCGGATCCCGCCAAGCCGGCGCTCTACATGCTGCAGGTCGGCAAGCTCGAGAACGCACGCCGGGCCGATATGGCGATCACCGCCGTGCATGAAGGCTATCCGGGCCACCATTTGCAATTTGCCTATGCCGCGGCACGGCCCAACAGCGCGCTTTCGAAAATCGGCATGAACTCGGCCTATGTAGAAGGCTGGGCGCGCTATGCCGAGCGCATGTCCGAGGAGATCGGCCTGCTGAGCACCCCGCAGATGCGAATTTCCCGCCGCGCATGGCCGGCCCGCGGCATGGTTGCCGATCCGGGGCTGCATATCGGCAAGTGGGATCGCGATCGACTGGCTGGCTATCTGGTCGAGACCGGTCGGTTCGCGCCGGACGTGGCGCGCGGAATGATCGATCGCATCGCCATCTTGCCGGGGCAACTGACGGCCTACGATTCCGGCGGCCTGGAGATAGTGGCGCTGCGCGAACAGGCCCAACGGGCGCTGGGCAAGCGCTTTGACATCAAGGAGTTTAACGCCGTGGTTCTAGGCGATGGCATCGTGCCGCTGGCACTGCTGCGCAAGAATGTAGAGGCCTGGATCGCCGGCAAGAAGTGAGAACGTGGCGTAAGGGAGCTTGTTCTTGCGGTAGAGCGCCGAATGGGTGCCTCGCGGTTCGCTCCAGAACGGTGTTGGTGCGGAGGATGCGGTGGTGAGTATGGACGGAGCGGGCGGCTCAACTTCAGCCTGTCGCGGCAGCTACGCGCCCTAAATCCAGTCGTTAGATGCGGTTTTGTGAAGTCCCGAAAGCTGCCGTCTTTTCATGCCCGGCCGAGCGGCCCTTGATACGACCAAGTTTGGGACAAACCCGTCGCTCGTCGTGTCGACCGGCGGGATAGATTCCCACTGACCGGTCGCGTTCAGGCGAGGAAGCTGTCAGGTCCGGTGCCAGCGAGCTTGCGTCCGTCCACGGCATAGACTGCGGCGATGTCCTCGATCGAACCGATGTCTACGAAATAGTCGTTTTCAGCGATCGCCCGGGCGTGACCCGGATCTAGTACGAGACGGTGCTCCCGTTGATAGGCGAAGCGCATCGCCTTCATCGTGACGGGCGAGATGTCGCCACTCTCCGGGTGATAGACGTCGAAGTAATCGACTACTGTGCCGGCGAGCTGCACTTGCGGTAGGGTCGAAGCGATCGCGCTTCCCGTCCGCCGCCTGAATTCGAGCGGATCAAATATCGCCAGCATGCCGTCATCGCCTTGGCCTCCGGGAAACTCGTCGAACAGGCGAGGATCGAAGTCCGTACTGGCGCAGAGCATCCAGTATGGAAGATCGACCATGTCGAGTGTCATCCGTCTGGTGTCGAACGAGACGTCGCTCAGCGCCTCGATCGACCTGCCGTCGAGGGTGGTGATGGTCACCCGGTTGCCGGCGCGCTTGTAGCCCTTGCTCATCTCGTCGTCGGCCCGGGCCTGGTCGTTCTCCATCGCCTTGTAGCCCATGGCCGGGGCGAAGCGGAGCTGCCCCTGTTTCAGCGTCTTCATCAGGTAGGGAGTGCGGCTGAGCCGGAACAGCTTCGGGGAGGCTCCGGCATGGATGCCGAGGAACTCGCCGCGGAGGCATGGCGCGGGCGGAATATCTCGCGTGGGCTGGACGGGCAGCCCGCGTCGGGTGAACTCGGAAAGTGTCCAGTGCCGCAGTCGCAGCCACCACCACGGACTGAGCCAGCCCTTTTCAGGTTGCCAGTCGTCCCGCAGTCCATCTGAACGGTCGAGATACTGGATGTTGGAGTTGATGCTCTCTAGGCGAGCTTGGAGCGCCTCGTCACTGACATGTTGGAGCGGGCGCGGCTCGACTCTCCGATCGTTCCATTTCTCTTTGGGAACGCACTGCACGCGCTCAGTGAAGTCCCACAACTCCGGATCCCAGCGGTGCTGCTGACTGCGCCTCTCGATGATCTGTTCGATGATTGTCATGTCATAATGATGCTAGAGCGTCGCCGACCATCGCGCCACGACTGTCGCGATCCGCACCGCCGCCGATGGCTGTCCACACGCTCGAAGTGGAGTTCGAACAGGCATGGCCTTGGCTTACTTATAAAATCCTTGCCGCCTAATTGCGGACCTGCATATAAGTTAAATAGGTAAGAAAACGATCAGTATCGCTTTCATATGGGCCGTAGTAGGCGCGGGGATGGCGATTGCTGCGCGCGCACTTTTTGCTGCCATCATCACCGATTTTGCTAAGCGATTTACGTTATACTCATTGGAGTTCAGATTTTTGACGCGATGACCAATTGGCTGCTTCGGCATCCGTTGATAGGTTAGCGGAGCTGCCCGGCGTTCGCGGTATCAGCTTGATGGGGTGTCAGTAATAATCTGCCAGTACTAATTCATGCCCCCCCTTGCCCTCGATCTGCAGGAGGTAGCGTGTGCCCGATGCGCGCTTGCCCAAGCCGCGATGGGTATCATTCGGTGGGGCGGCGCCCCGGCCATCGTCGATCGCAATGATCGAGTCTCCTGCAATTAAACCCGCACGCGCGGCTGGGCTGTTGGCGGCAACATGAACTACGCGCAGCCCTTGGTCTGATGGGATGACGCTAAGACCGGAGCGATCGCGTTCAAATTGCCGATCAATTGTTCGACCGGGCTGAAGCTGTAGGCGTCCACGGCCAAAATCCAGCAGGCTACGGAAACGCCTGAAGACCGGCAGTCCCAGAACTATGGGCGTCTCGAAATTCCATTGGGGAGGCACCGCAAACGGAATATCCGTCAACTCCAGATTACCGAGCTTGATTAGTGGCATCCGACCGAGTTGACTGACAGCGACCCCTTCAACTCCGATGGCGGCAGTCGATCCGCGTTTAAAACCGGCGAAAAGTCTATGTTGCTGTGCGAAGCGCGGGCTGACGTACATCGGTACGGTACATCCCAGATCGATCACGGCATCAGTCCGCAGTCCCTCGCCTAACTCAATTCCGATGTAGAAATGGCGGTCAGCTGACTGGAAAACAGAAAGAATCTCTCCATCGAATTCATGCTGGTGACCGAGCTGCAGCTGCTGCGCATCGGGATCAATCGTGACGACCGCCTGCAGAAAGAATTCGCGACCGAGCAGCGCTTCGAAGGAGGTTCGCGCAGCGCGCGCGAGGTTTTCCAGATCGAAGATCAGCGGTTCGATATTCCGAAGATGAACCGATCCGGCGGAAATGTCGAGCCGGCGGGCTAGCCCCGCCGGTGCACTACCGTTGAAGCCGACGACGCGGCGTGCTTCGGAAGATCGAATGCCGTGACGTGCGGCGAAACCTGCGTCTACAAGCGAGCGGGTTGCGCCGCAATCAAGTACAGCATGGGTTGCAATGCCGTCGATTGAAACGGGGATGACGAGAAGCGCATCATCCCCGTTCGTGAGCGCCATCGACTCTGCGCTGATTGGCGCGGCGGAATCGTGGGCCTCGGTGGGTATTGCGAGAGGCAAAAGGCGATTCAAGCCCAAGCGAACCCGCTCAGCCGGCCGCTTGCACCTTTCAGTTCGACGATCTGCCCAGCCGCACGGCGGCGCTGGACCCATTCCTCGAGCATTTCGGCACAGACATGGTCGATGTGCCGCAACCGCTCCACATTGAGCAGCAGGCCTTCCGGACCCGTCACGCGGTCGAGCGCCGCGCTCAGTTTCGGCAGCATGATGAAGGTCGCGGTGCCGTCGAGCACGATCTCGTGCATGTCGTCCTCGCGGCGTTCGTCGATGCCGAGCCGGAGCTTGGTCGCGTGCGGCAACAGCTCGACCAGCGAAAGCGCCAGTCCGACGAGCACACCGGTGAGCAGGTCGGTCGCGACGATCATGACGAACGTGCCCACCCAGATCAGCGCTGGCAACGGCCCGTAGCGATGGAGAAGATGGCGAACATGCACCAGACTGACGAGCTTGGCGCCGGTGACGACAAGTACGCCGGCGAGCGCCGCCATCGGGATTTCGCGGAGCAGCCAGGGCAGCAACGCCACGAAGCCAAGGATCCAGACGCCGTGAAGAACCGCCGACAGCCGCGTCACTGCGCCCGCCTGGACGTTGGCGGAGCTGCGCACGATCACGCCCGTCATCGGGAGCGCGCCGGCAACGCCGCACAGCAAATTGCCTAGACCCTGCGCGCGCAGTTCCTTGTTGTAGTTGGTGCGCACGCCATTGTGCATCCGGTCCACCGCAGCGGCCGACAGCAGCGTTTCGGCGCTGGCGATGAAAGCGATCGCGATTGCCGTCACGATGATCGTGGGCTGCATGAACTGCTTGAGGATTCCGGCATCGGGCAACGCGACTGCGCCGGTGATCGATTCCGGGACATCGACGCGGATGACGTCGAGGCTCAGCCCCCAGGCGGCAAGGGTCGCGACGACCACGCCGACCAGCGCCGCGGGAACGAGCCGCATGCTCTGCGGGCGCAGCTTTTCCCAACCGAGCATCGTCGCGATCGTAAGGATGCCAATGGCGAACGCGGCAATCGCGCCGTCTGCGCCACCAGGGGCAAGGCCGAGGAGACGGCCAGGCATGGCGAGCAGGTTGTCGATCCCGCCGGGGAGCGGCTTGGCGTCGAACAGCACATGGAACTGGCCGACGACAATGAGCAGGCCGATGCCCGCGAGCATGCCGTGGACCACGGCAGGCGAGATCGCGCGGAACCAGCCGCCAAGCCGGAAGACGCCGGCGGCGACCTGGATGAGCCCCGCCAGGATCAGGATCGGACCAAGCGCCGACAAGCCTTGGTCGCGCACGATCTCGAACACGATGACGGCAAGGCCCGCTGCGGGCCCGCTCACCTGGAGCGGCGAACCCGCAAATGCACCGACGACGATGCCGCCGATGATGCCGGTGATGAGCCCCTTTTCGGGCGGAACGCCCGAGGCGATGGCGATGCCCATGCAGAGCGGCATCGCCACGAGGAAGACGACGATGGACGCAGTGAAATCGCGCGTCAGCGTCTTCCCCGGTATCGGGAGGGCGAGATTCATGCGGCCGCCTCCGCGGTGAAGTCGACGGCGCGGCGCTGAGCATGGGGAAGCGCCACGGGGAGCGGGGCATCTTCGCGCAACGGCACGAAGCGGCCGGTTTCGCCGTCGAGACCGAGCACGCAACCGGCATGGATGTCGACGAACCAGCCATGCAAGGCGATCTCGCCGCGCGCGATACCCGCGGCCACCGAGGGGTGGGTACGCAGATGCGCGAGCTGGGCCACCACGTTTTCGAGCGAGACGGCACGAATGCGCTGGGCATCGTCCATTTCCGGGTAGCTGTCGGTCACGACCTTGTGCGCGGCGTGCGAGTGGCGCAGCCAGGCGGCGACATTGGGAATGTCGGTCAGGTCCTGCCGCATCGCCAGTGCCTTCATCGCGCCGCAGTCCGAATGGCCGCACACGATGATGTCACGCACGCCGAGCACGGCGATCGCGTATTCGACGGTGGAGGAAACGCCGCCATTCTGGGTGGCGAAGGGCGGCACGATATTGCCCGCGTTGCGACAGACGAACAGGTCGCCGGGCTGGGCCTGCATGATGTGCTCGGGCACCACGCGCGAATCGGCGCAGGAAATCATCAGCGCCTTGGGGTTTTGTCCGTCGCTGGCCAGCCGTGTGTAGAGCGCGTTCTGATTGGGGAAGACCTGCTTTTCGAACGAAAAGACGCGGCCGATGAGATCGTTCACGGGGAGGACTCCTTGACTGGCGCCCAAGGGGAAGGCGCCAGTTCAAGCTAGTCATCCAACTTTGCTGCGTTGCAGCGCCTTTGTAACGAAGTATTTAAGTCCGTAAGGAAATGTTTCTGCGGCGTTGCAGCGAGATTACCCCTTTGTCCGGCGCGGTCCGTGGCGCGGCAGGTCGAGCTCGGCGCGCAGCCCACCACTCGGCCGGTTAGTCAGCCGCAGGACCCCGCCCTCGCGCAATGCGAAGCGATGCGCGATCGGAATCCCGAGGCCCAGGCCATAGGTGTCGCGGCTGCGCGCCAGATCGAGCCGGACAAAGGGCTGCAGCACATGGAGAAGCTCTTCTTCGGGGATGCCGGAGCCATTGTCCTCGACCCGCACGAGGATCCGGTCGCCCGCCGTCTCCAAGCTGACTTGGGCACCGTCGGCGTACTTGATCGCGTTCTCGACGAGATTGCCGACGGCGCGCTTGAGCGCGCCCGGGCGAAGCATCGCTTCAAGGTGATCAGGGCCGGCATAGGTCGCGGGATGCCCCATATCGGTCGCATCATCGACGATGGTCTGAACTAGGATTGCGACATCGGTTTGGGCGGGCTTTTCGGGATCGCTGTCGCCGCCATAAAAGGCGAGCAGCGAGGCGACCATCGCCTCCATTTCATCCACGTCCTTGGCGATCGCGGTGCGCAACGCCGGATCGTCGATCCCTTCGGCGCGAAGCTGCAGCCGCGCGAGCGGCGTTCGCAAGTCGTGGCCGACTGACGCCAGCGCCTCGGTGCGATCGGTGATCAACTGGTGGATCCGGGCCTGCATCTCGTTGAAGGCGAGGACGACGCGGCGGATCTCGAACACGCCCATCTCGGGAAGCGCGACGCGGTCGCCCTGACCGATGCGCTCGGCCGCGCGCGCGAGCATCCGCATCGGTGCAAGCACGCGGCGCAACAGCAATCCCCCGATCAGGGTCAGGGCGACGGCGGGAATGAGCGCGAGCAGGAAGCGGTTGAAGCTCAGCTTGGACGAATCGACGAGCTGGGTCGCCTTGAACTCAAGCCAGCTGCCATCATCCAGGCTGAGTTGTCCCATGACGATGCCGCTGCGGCCGGGTGCCTTCAAGTGCAAATGGAGGCCGCGATATGCGAGCGAGGGTTCCCAATTGACGATCTGCGTACGCATCTCGCCAAGCTCGGCTGCCAGCGGAACGGGCGGAACGCGCGTCGGATGCCACTTGACGACGAAAGCCTCGCGCGACAGCCGTTCGGCGAGTTGGGGACGTTGGGCGCGGGGTTGTGCGTTCATCAGGGCGCTGGCGAGGGCAAGCTTTTCGGCGACCCGATGCGCTTCGTCCTCGCGCACGCGAAGCTGCCCCGCGCGCTCGTAGAGCAGCGTGCTGACCCCGAATTCGATCGCGATCGTGAGCAGCAGGATCGCGAAGACGCGGCCCAACAACCCGAACGACAGCCGCGTCGGTTCGGTCATTGACGTGTGACTTCAGCACTGAACATGTAACCGACGCCACGGACCGTAACGATCGGCGCATTAGAATCCTTGTGGGAGAGCTTGCGCCGGAGCCGGCTGACCAGCACATCGACACTCCGGTCGGTTGCGTCGCCCAACCGGGTTCGCGACAGCTCGATCAGCCGCTCGCGCGCGATGACGCGCTGAGGGTTCTCGAGGAAGCTCGAGAGCAGATCGAACTCCGCCCCGGTCAGGTCGATCACGGCCCCCGAAGGTGACAGCAGCTCCCGGCGCGGGAAATTGACGGTCCAGCCGGCAAAGCGCGCAAGGCCATGTCCGCCATCGCCATGACGGCGATCGAGCTGGCCGCGCCGCAGCACCGCGCGCACCCGCGCGATCAGCTCACGCGCACTGAAGGGCTTGGCGAGATAGTCGTCGGCGCCGAGTTCGAGCCCGACGACGCGATCAGTCTCACTGCCCTTGGCACTGATGAAGATGATCGGGACATCGCTGCGCTGGCGCAGCTGGCGGCACAGGTCGAGCCCGTTGGTGCCGGGGAGCATCACGTCGAGCAGCACCAGGTCGATGGGCCCCGCGTCGAAGGCCGCCCACATCTCGGGTGCCGACGCTGCTGGGCGGACCTGATACCCGTTCTGCTGGACCGCGCGCGCGGTCAGCGTGCGCAAGGCAGGATCATCTTCAACGAGCAGGATTATGGGAGCAGTCATCAACTAAAATCTGTACCGAACCGAGCGCACACGCCGCGGTCGCGCGACGCGTATCCGGTTGGTGCTTCAAATAGGGCTTGTGCTGGCAATGCGCCAGTGTGGCCACCGCCCGGAAACATTTTCTCACATTATGTGCTGAGGGCAACCCTTTTCATCGTCCGCCATCCGGACGTCTGCATTCTGCTCAGTTCTAGCTACCAGATTGTTGCCCGCGGCAGTGTCCGCCTTTTCGGTCCGGCGGCCAAAGGCTGTCGGTCAGCTACCGGCCCAACGCGCGTCATCCTGACTCTACGTCGTTCCTGTCTGTCCAAGGCGTTTGACATCGCTCACAGCCATCGCCGGAATACCCATGTCGCCGGCTAGCATACGCGATAGTACGCGCCGGGCGTTGGCGGCGCAGTCGAGATCGTCGCCTGGCTGATGCGTTTCTCATAGGCAGTAATGAGCGTGTCGCTGCTGGTTGTCCCGGCCTTTCCGCCCATAGAACAGCGTCAGCTTGTCCAGCTCCGGGGGGCTGGCGGTGGCGATAACCGTCAACTTGATGAGACAGGTCTTCGGATCGCACCCAGGGGCGACCCCTGGCGCGACTTTTCAACGCTTGTCAGCTAGGGGCTTATATACCCCATCGCGATCGCGGCGATGGCTCCACTCGCGATCCCCAGGCCATAGGGGATTGGACCTCGGCGCTTGAGCGACACCATGCCCGAACGAAGCAGCGCAGGTTCGGGGATGACGCGACGGAAGAAGACAAACAGCAATGCGATTGCCGCCCCCAGGATCGCGATCGACCCGATCAGCCATGCTGCGCCGCCGATGTCGAACCAAAGGGCGGTCGCGGCCAGCAGCTTGACGTCGCCGCCGCCCAGCCAGTGCGCGCCAAAGGCGAGAATTCCGAGCGCAAGTACGGCTAGGAACACCGCGCCATTCTGCCAGATCGTGGCATCCGCGCCTTTGACGAGTGCATAGACGGGGAAAAGGAGGAAGATCGCCACCGGAATGGCGTTGGAAATCCGCAACTGATACACATCCTGCACTGCCGCTGCCGCCAGCAGTAGCAGCAATGCGCCCAGCAGCATTTGGGTGA
>CAYOXO010000039.1:0-30724 GCA_964407945.1 uncultured Stakelama sp. | reverse complement strand
CGAAGCCGGTCGGATCGTTGGTGGCGCCGATCGCGCCGGCAGCCAGGTTCACGGTGTTGGTGGAGCCGTTGATCTCCACGCCGTTGCCGGCGGTGTTGTTGATCGCGACGCTGCCGGCGGTGAAGGTGCCGTTGCCGGCGCCGTTGATCTCGATGCCTTCGTCGCCGGTATTGGCGATCGTCACGGTGCCGAGATTGACGTTCATCGCCGATCCGCCGCCGTAGAAGATGCCGTCCGCCGTCGCGCCGGTGGTACCGGCGATCGAAACGGTGGTCGCGCTCAGCGTGCCGGTGCCGTCGACATTGCTGATGTTGATCGCGCTGCCGTTGGTCGAGCCGGTGCTGCTCAGCGAGTCGAAGACGAGGCCCAGCGAGCCGACATTGCCGTTGGCCAGGTTGAGGATCTGGCCGGTGGCGGTCTGGATCGAGTTGCCGGTGCTGTAGACGATCAGACTGCCGCCGCCGGTGAAGTCGATGCCGTTGCCGGTGCCCGATGCCGTGATGTCAACGCCGTTGCCACCCGCTGCGGAGGAGAAGGTGATGTTCGTGCCGGTGTTGCTGGCCAGCGTGACCGCATTGACGTTCGCCACGGTGTTGAGCGTGATGCTCTGGCCGTAGAAGTTGATCGAGCCGCCGCTATTGTTGGCGATGTTGATGCCCAGCGAATTGTCGGTGAGGTTACCCGATACCGATATCGCGCCGCCGGTGATGTTGGTCACCTCGACCGAACGCGCCAGCGTTCCGCTGGTGGCGACGTTGCCGGCATAGTCGAGCGACAGCGTGCCGCCGCTGACGTCGATGCCGCGGCTGCTCGCCGTGATCGCGCCGCTGTTGATGGTGACGCTGCCGGTGAGCGTGCCCGCCGTCCGGGTGAACAGGATGCCGTTGGCGCCCAGCGTGTTGCTGGCGTTCGCGAAGTTCAGGTTCAGCGTCGACGATACGCCCGCAGTGTTGCTGATGTCGAGAATCGTGCCCGAGCCGGTGGTGATCGTGTTGTTCGGGCCCTGCACGTTGATCGTGCCGCCGTTCGCGATGGTGAACGCGGTGCCGCTGGTGGTGGTGATACCCAGGCTGCTGCCGACCGAACTGAACCCGACGGTGCTGCCCGCATTGTTGGTCAGCGTGATCGCGTTGTTGGCCTGGGTCGACAGCGTGGTGTTGCCGTTGAAACTGACTGTGCCGCCACCGTTATTGGACACGCTCAGGCCCAGCGCGTTGACGCCGCTCGCCAGGATGACGCTGCTGCCGTCGAAGGTCACCGTGCCGGCATCGTGATTGTCGATGCGGACGGCATAGCCGTTGGCGTCACTGACAATGCCTGAATAGGTCAGGTTGCTGTTGCTGTCGGTGAGGACGAAGGCATCACCCGCCGCGGCATGGGTGACCGCGGTGAGGGCACCGAAGCCGAAGGTGCCGTCCGAGCCATTGATGATGTCGATGCCGGCATCGCCGCCATTCAGCGTCGTCGCGCCGGTGAAGTTGTAGGTGCCATCGGCATTGTTGAACTGCAGGCCGGTGCCGTTGGTGGCACCGAGCGTGCCCGTCTGGAAGGTGAGCGTGCCGACCGAATGGTTGAGCACATTGACCAGCGCCGCGTTGTTCGCCTGGGTGATGTTGCCGCTGTAGGTGACGGCGGCGGTGCTGCCCGAAACGTTGAACGCGACGCCCGTTGGGCTGGTGATCGACGTACCGGTGCCGAAGGTGAAGGCACCGCCCGAGCCGTTGAGGATGTCGACCCCGGCATCGCCGCCGGCCAGCGTCGTCGTGCCGTTGAAGTTATAGGTCGCATCGGCGTTGTCGAACTGCAGGCCGGTGCCGTTGGTAGCGTTCAGCGTGCCGGTCTGGAAGGTGACCGTGCCGCCCGAATGGTTGAGGAACGAGACCAGCGCCGCGTTGTTCGCCTGGGTGATGTTACCGCTATAGGTGATCGCTGCGGTGCTGCCCGAGACGTTGAATGCCGTGCCCGCCGGGCTGGTGATCGAGGTGTTCGCACCGAAGCTGAACGTGCCGCTCGAGCCGTTGAGGATATCGATGCCCGCATCGCCGCCGGCCAGCGTCGTCGTGCCGGTGAAGTTGTAGGTACCGTCGGCATTGTCGAACTGCAGACCGGTGCCGCCGGTGATGTTGAGCGTGCCGGCGTAAGCGAAGGTGCCAGTGTTGTGACCGCCGCCGATGCTCAGCGCCGCGCCAGCGGCGCTCTTGGTCACCGAGCTGGTCGAATCGAAGTTGAACGATGCCGTGCCGCCCGAGATCGTGAGTGCCGCGACCAGAGGATTCGTGATGTCGACATTAGTGGCGTTGATCGTGCCGGCCGCATTGGTGAAGACTAGGCCGGCGCCGCCGGTCAGGTTCACATTAGTCAGCGTCGTCGTGCCGGTGGCGTTGTTCAGCGTGATGCCGCCGCCGTTGCTGATGATGTTGGTCAGCACAGAGTTCGCGGCGTTGAGCAGCAGGTCGCCGCCCGGATTGCCCGAGAAGGCGACATGGTCGATCGTCGTGTTGGTCGATGGGGTGATCTCGATACCCATCGTCCCGAAGTTGCGCACCGTCAGATAGTCGAGGAACGTATTGGTCGCGCCGGCGCCATTGTCCTTGATGCCGCGCGATACCGCACCCCCACCATCGAGGATGAAGCCCGACAAGCGGTTGCCCGTCGCGCCCAGCGTGATCGCATTCGCGCCCGCCGCACTGGTCAGCGTCGCTGCGCCATTGCCGGTGGGATCCGCAATGCTGACCGAGCTGCCGCCCGAAAGCAGGATCGTCGAAGGTACGGTAAGCGCAACGACGATCGGCGCGCTGCCGGTTCCCGCACCGCCGCCTACGCCATTACCGAAACCGCGAACCTGAACGTTTGAAGCCAGCACCAGCGAGTTATTGCCGTTGGAACCGGCCGCGCTGATTGCACTCCCGTTATTGACCAGGACGATCATGTCCTGCGCCGTCGCCAGCAGTTCGGCGGCCGCGAGCGTCATTGGGTTGGCGCCATCCGAGCCGCTACCATTCCCTCCGGCGCTCGCCGCGACGAAATAGATCTTCCCGAGCCCGAAGCCCGTACCCGGGCTACCCAGGAACGACACGTCGCGGAAATCATAGGTCCCGACCGCCGGCGCGTTGCTCGCGTTGATCGCGGTGCTGGCGGAGATCGACGAACCCGTGTCGATCGCGGCTTCGCCATCGCCATAGTTCAGCAGCGCGTTGGTCGTGGCATTGAGATAGATGCCGGTGCCGACGCCCGAGATCGAGCTGGAAGCGCCCATCTGGCCGCCCAGCATGATGTTGGCGCCGCCCAGCGTACCGCGCAGATCGACCGCGATGCTGGTGCCTGCGCCGCCTGCATTGGTAACGTCGAAGTCCCCGAACATGATCGGCGCCGAAAGCGTCGCGCCGTTGAAGTCGAGCGCCACCGCGCTGTTGCTGTTCAGGCCGATATCGAGATCGGTGATCGTCAGGCCGACCGGCACGATGCCGGCGATGTCGATGCCGCGCGAGGTGATGCCCTGGAGGTTGACCGTGCCGAGGCCGATCGCGGGCGCAACCGTGTCAACACCGATGATCAGGATGCCGGTCGTCGCGCCGTTGGCGCTGACGCCGTCGAAGGTGAAGCCACTGGCGCCGATGGTCACGTTCTGCAGGCTGAGCGCCGTGCCGGTGCCGGTGGTGCTGATCGAGTTGCCGCTGCCGCGCACGATGACCGTACCGCCCGGGCCGGCACTGAAGCCAGAACCGGAGCTGACGATGTCGAGGCCGTTGCCGCCCGCCGTCGGGTTGAAATCGATCGTACCCCCGCTGTTGCCGGCCAGCGTGACGCCGGCGCTGGTGGCATTCAGCGCAAGCGTCTGGCCGGTGAAGCGGATCAGACCCGAATTGACGTTGGTGACCGATATGCCGCTCACGGTCGACGCCATGTCGCCGCTGAAGGTGACGGTGCCAGTTTCGTGATCGACGATCTGCACCATGTTGGTGCCGACAAGCGCCGAGCCCACCGAAACGTCGCCGGTGCCGCCGGTGACCGAAACCGCATAGTTGGCTGCATCGGTGGCGGCGATCGTGCCGGTGCCCAAAGTGACCGGGCCGGTAGAGCCGGCGATGACGACGGTGCTGCCGTTGGCGCCCGCGAGATTCATCGTGCCGAAGGTCACCGCCGAACCGCTGTTGAGCAGTTCGATGGCGTTGCTGCCGGCTAGGCCGATCGTGGTGTTGCCAAAGGTGATCGCCGCCGTGCCGGTGGTCACCTTGATGCCGTCATTGGCGGCGCCGCTGGTGCCATTGGCAATGCTGACCGTGCCGCCATTGAAGGCCGCGCCGGTGAGATTGCTCAGCAGGATGCCGTTATTGGCAACGGTTCCCGTGGCGGTCAGCGAGGCGAAGTTGATGCCGCCGGCGCCGCCGGTCACCCCGCTCAGGCCGAGGATCTGGCCGGTAGTCGTGTCGATCCGGTTGTTCGCGCCGGTGACGACCAGCGTCCCGCCGGTCGCACTGAAGCCGGTGCCGCTGGTCGTGTCGATATCGAGCCCGCCGCCGGTGAAGGACAGCGTACCGCTGCCCGCCATGCTGATCGCAGTGCTGGCGCCGCTGTTGAACGCCTTGCTCGCGCCCGAGAAGGTGATCGCGCCGCTGCTCGCCGCATCGACGGCAACGCCCGCACCGCCAGTGTGACTGACGGTGCCGGTGACGGAATAGGTGCCGTCGGCGTTGACGAAGTTGAACAGTGAATTGGCACTGGTCGAGGTGGTTGCGCCGGTCAGGGTGGCAAGCGAGCTGCTGTTGGTAACGGAAAGTGCCGCGCCGGCCGTCGCCCGGATCGTGCCGCCATAGCTCAACAAGCCGCCGGTACCGCCACTCATGCCGATCGCCGCCGTGGTGGAACTCGTCGTGGCGCCGATCGAGGCGTTTCCGCCACTCAGGCCGACATTCACGTCGCCGCTGGTCACCCCGTTGAACAAGATCGCCGTCGATGCGCCGTCGATGGTCAGCGTCGAGCCGGCTGCCTCAGCGATGTTGATCGTGCCCAGCGCGCCGGCGAATTCGAAGCCGGTGCCGCCGTCGATATCGATCGTGCCGGTCAGATTGACGCCGCCCCCCCCGTTCAGGTTGGCGAAGCGCGCGGCTGTACCTGTACCGGAAACGGTGAGGCCACCGATCGAGAGCGCACCGTTCAGCGCCACCGTGTCAATGTTGACTGCAATGGCCGCCGCCGGCGTCGCGCTGATATTCTGGAAGGTCACCCCACCCGGGGCGAGCGCAACACCGTTGAGCGACAGCGCGGTCGCGTTGCCCGAAGCGATCGTGTTGTTGGCGCCATGGACCAGCACCGTGCCGCCGCCGGTGGCGGTGAAGCCGGTGCCCGTGGTGGTGGTGATGCCGAGTCCGCCGCCGGTGAACGACAGCGAGCCGGTGCCAGTGGTGGTGATCGCGGTGTTGGCGCCGGTGCTGAAGGTCTTCGACGCGCCGGAGAAGAGGATCCCGCCCGCGCTCGCCGCATTGATCGCGACGCCTGCTCCGCCCGTATGGCTCACATTCCCGGAGATGGTGTAGGTGCCGTCCGCATTGCCGAAGCGGAATGCGGTACCGGCACTGGTCGAGGTCATCGCGCCCGACAAGGTGACATCGGCAACGCTGTTCGCCACGTTCAGGACCGAGCCTTGGGTCGTGTTGATCGTGCCGCCATAGTTCAGCGTGCCGCCGGTGTCGCCGCTGAGGTCGATCGCCGAACCGGTCGAACCATTGATCGCGGCGCTGCCGGCCGCACTTGCGACGTTCACGATGCCGCCGGTCACGCCGACAGAGCGGATTGCGCTCTGGCCGCCGTCGATGGTCAGCGACGAGCCCGCGGTATTGGCGATGTTGATCGTTCCGAGCGAGCCCGCGAAGGTGAAGCCGAAGCCGCTGTCGATATCGATCGTGCCGGTCAGGTTGACGCCGCCGGTGCCAGTCAGGTTGTTGAACACGACCGCCGAATTGACGGCAACGACGTCGAGTCCGCGGATATTGAGCGCGCCGGTCAGGTTGGTATTGACCAAGCTGACTGCGGTGGCCAATCCCGGCGCCGAGGTGATCTGGTCGAAGGTCACACCGCCGGCCGCAACGGTCACGCCATTGAGCACCAGTGCCCCTGCATCGCCTGTGGTGATCGTGTTGCCGCTGCCGCTCACGCTGATCGTGCCGCCGCCGCTCGCAGCAAAACCGGTGCCGGTGGTGGTGGTGATCCCGAGGCCGCTGGTGAAGTCCACCGTCGCGCCGCTATTGTTGGTGAGCGAGACGCCGGCGCCGGTCGTGTTGTTGATCGCAACCGCGCCCTGGAACTGCACGCCCAGCGCCGTGTTGTCGCGCACCGCGATCGCGGTGTTGGTAGCGCCATTGACGTTGACCGCACCGGTGACGGTGAAGCTGCCGAGCAGCTGATCGAGCAGGATGCCATAGGCGCCGCCGCTCGCGTTGACCGAATTCAGCACCATGTTGATGGTCAGCGGATCGAGGTTGATCGCCGTGCCGTTGGTCGTGTCAATCGCGCCGCCGGTGGTGCCCAGCGTGAAGTTGTTCGTCTTGGAATTGGCGACGATCAGGCCGGTGCCGCCAGTGTTGGCAATGTTGAGGTCGCTGAAGTTCAGCGTGCCCGTGACGTTGGTCAGGCTGAGGCCGTCGCCGGTGATCCGCGCGCCCGTGGTGCCGAGCGTCAGCGCACCGGCGTTCACCGCCTGGAGACCCGCGGCAAGGGTGTCGGAGTCGAACACCACGTCAGAGATGACGAAACCGCCAGTCTCGGTGGTATGCATGACATTGAGGTTGGCGAGCTGGGTGAGCGTGAAGCTTCCCGCACCGGTGCCGTCGAGGTTGAGAATGTTGCCGCCGTTCGCGGCAAGGGTGAGATTGTTCAGCCCCAGCAACACGTTCGCGGCGTTGTCATAGATGCGCATCGCACCCGCCGCACCGCCCGCGATGGTGCTGTTGCGGATGGTAAGCGTACCGCCGACGCCATTACCGAGGATGCCGGCGCCGGTTCCACTATTGGCGATGATCACGCCGTCGATGATGTTGCTGCCGCCCAGCGTGAGGGTCGCATTGCCGCCGCTCGCAGTCAGCGTCGGTGCGCCCGAGCCCGCGAACGGGTTGGAGATCACCCCGGTCTGGACGTTGTAGAGCACGATATTGGCGGGTGCGCCGCCGCCCACGGTGAAGCTGTCTGTATCGCGGAAGCTGTACAGGATCTGGCCGCCGTCGAGATCGAACGAGCCGCCCGCACCTGCCGTCGCGTCGAGGATGTCGTTGCCACCCGTCGGATTGTTGAGCAGCACGATATAGGTGGCGTTCGCCGCTTCGGCGCCGGCCAGGCTGCCCGGATCGCTGCGCGTGCCGATACCGGTTGCGCCTTCCAGCACGAAATAGGCGGAGACGGACAGATTCGTGGTGTCGCCGACCATGTTCACGTCGGCGAAATTATAGGTGCCGGTGCCGCCGTTCAGTCCGCCGATGACCAGTGGCGTGACCGCCGAAATGCTGGACCCCGCGCCGTTCGCATCGGTGTTCGAACCGTCGCCATAGCGGAAGTTGCCGGTAATCGCCGCGTTGGTCAGGTCCACACCGATGCCGAGACCAGTCATCGTGCTGCTGAGGCCGACGATGACATTGCCGGCAGTGGTGCTGCCCGTCATGTCGATGCCGCGCGTGCCGATGGTGGAAGCGGCGGCGATGTCGAGCGTCGCGAAGGTGACGTTGCCAGTCGCGCCGGTCAGGTTGACCGCAGTGGTGTTGGCTAACAGTCCGGTGATGTCGACATTGCCGAAGGTAAAGGCGCCCGCCGAACCGTTGATGATCCTGAGACTCGCGCCGCCGCTGAGCGCCATGTTGCCGAAGTTGTACGTGCCATCGGCGTCATTGAACGTCAGGCCGTGTCCGCCGGTTACGTTCAGGGTCGCGCCGCTGAAATCGAGCGTCCCGGTAGAATGTGTCGAGACCGAGAGCGCCAGCGACAGCGCGTCAGCCTGGTTCACCGTGCCGGAATAGATCACGCCCGCGGTCGAATTGGAAATGGCGAATGCCGGGCCGAATGGATTGGTGATCGTCGTACTGGAACCGAAGGCGAAGTTGCCCGCGGAGTTGGTGAGGATAGAGATGCCCGCGCTGCCACCGTTCAGCGTCGTCGTACCGTTGAAGAGATAGGTGCCGTCAGCATTACTGAACCGCAGGCCCGCGCCATTGGTCGCGCCCAGTGTTCCGTTCAGGAATCTGATCGTGCCGCCGGAGTGGTTCAGAACCGAGAGAACAGCCGCATTGCTCGCCTGTGTGACATTGCCGGCATAGCTCAGGCTGGCCGTGCTGTCGGCGATGCTGATCGCCGCGCCGGTCGGGCTCGTGATCGTCGTGCCCGCGCCGAATGTGAAGCTGCCCGCCGAACCGTTCAGAACGTCGATGCCGGCATCGCCGCCGTTCAGCGTCATCGTGCCGTTGAAGGCATAGGTGCCGTCGGCATTGTCGAACTGCAGCCCGGTGCCGTTGGTCGCACCCAGCGTGCCGCCCAGGAAGGTAATCGTGCCGCCCGAATGGTTGAGGACCGAGAGCAGAGCCGCGTTGTTCGCCTGGGTGACGTTACCAGTATAGCTCAGGCTCGCCGTGCTGTCCGCGATGTTGATCGCGATGCCCGTCGGGCTGGTGATCGACGCGTTGGCGAAGGTGAAGCTGCCCGCCGAACCGTTCAGGATGTCGATCCCGGCATCGCCGCCGTTCAGCGTCGTCGTGCCGTTGAAGGCATAGATGCCGTCGGCATTGTCGAACTGCAGGCCGGTGCCGTTGGTCGCTGACAGGGTGCTGCCCGCGCCGAAGGTGATCGTACCGTTATGGCCCGCGACGCTGAGTAGCGCCGCGTTGTTCGCCTGGCTGACGCTGCCGTTATAGGTGAAGCCAAGCGTGCCGGTGCCGCTGGAGATCGAGATCGCCGAGCCGCTGGTGCCCGCAATGCTCGAGCCTGCGCCGAAGCTGATCAGGCCGTTGACGTTGCCGCCGATCGAAATGCCGTTGGTGCTGGCCGAGGTAACGTTGAGCGCCCCGACCTGAAGCGCGCGGCCGCCTGTGCCGATGCCGGTGAGGCCGTTGGTGACGGCAACGCCTGCGCCCATGCCCGAATGGACGACACGGTCGAGCACCAGGTCGGTCTGCGATCCGTTGATCGAGAGAGTGGTGGAATTCACCGTGTCCACCGTGCCGGCGACGCTGCTGAGCGCCAGCCCCATGCCCCCGACGCTCAGGCCGATGCTGCTCTGGTTGTAGATGCTCAGATTGGTGAAGTTCAGTGCCCCGGTCGCGTTGGTGAGGGTAACACCCTGACCATTGACCCGCGCAGCTGCGGTCCCGGCCGTGAGCGAGGCATTGACCGTCTGATAGCCTGCCGTCGCCAGATCGGCATCGAAGCTCGCGCCGAAGAAATAGGCGCCGCCCGCCTCGCCATGCCCGCCCTCGATCGTGATGTCCGAGAGCTCGGTGATCGTGGTCGAGCCGGCGCCGACCTTATAGACCGCGAGCGTGATCGAATTGTTGCTGGCCCAGAGGCGCAAATTACTGAGCGCGAGACTTGCCGCCGCGCCATTGTCGCTGAAGTCGATCGCGCTGTCCGCACCGGAGATGATGCTGTTGCGGATCGTCACGTTCGCTGCGCCACGGCCGACCACACCAGTGCCGGTTCCGCCATTGGCGATGATCACGCCATCGATCAGCGCGCCGCTATTCACACGCACCGTGTCCGCGCCGCCGCCCGCCGTCGTCGTCAGCGTCGGGGCACCCGATCCGGCAAACGGGTTGGTCACGGTGCCGGTCGCGACATTATAGAGGGTCACATTCGCCGGGGCGCCGCCCGGCAGCGCGATCACGTCGCCATACAGGAAGCCGCGCAACTGCTGGCCGGTCATCAGCGTGAAGGTCCCGCCGGTGCCATAGGTCGGGTCGGCAGCATTCAGCGTATCGTTGCCACCCACCGGATTATTGAGCAGCACAATGATGTCGGCGCCCGACGCCGCGGCGCCCGCCAGGCTGCCCGGATTGCCACGCGTGCCCGCTCCGCTGGCGCCGGCCAGCACCCAATAGACCTTCGCCGAGGTGGCAAGGCTGCTGGTGTCGCCGATCAGGTTCACATCGGCGAAATTATAGGTGCCGATGGCACTGTTGAGCCCGGTGACGACAAGCGGAATCGTGGCGTTGATCGTCGATGCCGCGCCGTTCGCATCGGTGTTCGATCCGTCGCCGAAGCGGAAATTGCCGGTGATCGCCGCATTGGTCAGATCGACGCCGGTGCCGACGCCGGTGATCGTGCTGCTGCCCGCGATGGTCAGGTTGCCAGCAAAGGTCGCGCCGGTCAGGTCGATGCCGCGAGTGCCGGTGGCCGATACACCGCTGATGTCGAGCGTGCCGAAAACGGTGTTGCCCGAGGCAATCCGCGCGTCGAGACCCGTCTTTCCAGCCGCTAGGCCAATGATATCGACATCGGCGAAGCTGATCGTGCCGCTACTGAAGCGCCCGAGGGTAATCCCGGTGCTACCCGGATTAGTGATAGTCACGCCGCCGGTGAAGGTCGCCGATCCGTCGATACCGGCGATCGCAATACCCATCGTGCCGCTGTTGGTGATGGTGCCGCCTGCCGCCGTGAAGCTACCCGGCAGAGCATATGCCAGCAGGCCGGCCATGGCCGTATTGCTGATATTGAAGGTGCCGAGCGTCACATTGCCCGGGTTGTTGTTGATATCGATGCCGTGGATGGACGTGTTGGCCACGGTCACATTACCAAGGTTGATCGCCGCGGAATTACCGCTCAGATAGACGCCGGACTGACTGGTAGTCCCGCCGACATTGATGCTGGCGAAACTCAGACCGCCGGCACCGCCGACATTGGTCAGCGCGACGCCCGATCCGGCCGACATCAGCGTCGAAACCGTGCCGAAGCCGAGATTGGCACCCAGCGTCACCGAATCCATCGACAGACCGCGGGCGTTGCCCGTCGCGGCGATCGAGATCCCCGATCCACGCAGCGTCAGCGACCCGCCATTGGTGCCGAGCAGGTCGAGCACCGTGCCGCCGGTGCCGGACAGCGCCAGGTTGGAAAGCGTCGCCGAAGCCGCCGTGCCACCGTCGCGCAGCAGGATCGCGCCGGCGCCGCCCGAGATGATCGAGTTGGTGATTGAGACGTTCGAAACGCCGATACCCGAAACGCCGATGCCCGCGCCCCCGATGCGAAGGCCGTCGATCGATGCTCCGTTCGCCAGCGTAACGGTCGCGCCGCCGCCGGTGTTGGTCAGCAGCCCCGAGCCCGACCCGACGAAGGGATTGGTGACGACCCCGGTGACGACGTTGTAGAGGACGAGGTTCGCCGGCATACCACCACCGACGGTCTGGCTGTCGCCATTAAGGAAACCGAGCAGGCGCTGATTGGCAGCAAGCGCAAAAGTGCCCAGGCCAGCCGCGTCGAACGTATCGTTTCCGCCTGCGGGATTGTTGAGCAGGATGATGATATCGGCACCCGACGCCGCGGCACCGGCCAGGCTGCCCGGATCGATGCGCGTGCCCGCGCCACTACCACCGGCCAGTGCCCAATAGACCCTGGACGAGGTGGCGAGACTGCTGGTGTCGCCGGTCAGGTTCACATCGGCGAAATTATAGGTGCCGGTGGCCCCATTGAGACCACCCGCGATAAGCGGAGTCGTGGCGTTGATCGTCGAACCGGCGCCGTTGGCATCGGTGTTCGACCCGTCGCCGAAACGGAAATTGCCGGTAATCGCCCCATTGGTCAGATCGACGCCGGTGCCGACGCCGGTGATCGTGCTGCTGCCCGAAACGATCAGATTGCCGCCAAAGGTCGCACCGGTCAGGTCGATCCCGCGCGTACCAGCGACCGATGCGCCGGCGATGTCGAACGTGCCGAAGGTGACGTTGCCTGAGGCATTGCGCGCATTAAGGCCGGTGCCGTTAGCGCCCAGCCCGGTGATATCGACATCTCCGAAGCTGATCGCGCCGGTGCTGCCCAGTCCCAGACTGATGCCGGTATTGCCCGGATTGGCGATGGTCAGGCCGCCCGTAAAGGTCACTGAGCCATCGATATCGGCGAGCGAGAGGCCGGTCGCGCCACCTGTAATCGAACCGCCAAGCGCGGTGAATGCGCCCTGCATCCCTTCGATGCGCAGCCCCGTGGCCGTCGCGCCAGTGATGGCGAACGTACCAATCGCTACATTACCTGCATTGCCAAGGATTTCGACACCGTTGCCGGCGGTATTGGCGACCGTCACGGTCCCAAGGCCGATCGTAGCGCTGTTGCCGCTGAGCGCGATGCCAGCGCCCGCGCTGGTGCCGCCGATACCGATATTGGTGAAGCTCAGTCCGCCTGGGCCACCGATATTGTTAAGGGCGACACCGGGACCGGCCGAGGTCTGCGTGGAAACCGAGGTGAGGCCGAAATTGGCGCCCAGCGTGATCGTATCCATCGCCAGACCACGCGCGTTGCCCGTCGCAGCGATCGAGATGCCCGATCCGCGCAGCGTGAGCGATCCGCCGTTCGTACCGAGCAGGTCGAGCACCATGCCGCTGGTGCCGGACAGCGCCAAGTTGGAAAGCGTCGCCGAAGCCGCCGCGCCACCGTCGCGCAGCAGAACCGCGCCGGCGCTGCCCGAGACGATCGAGTTGGTGATCGAGACGTTCGAGACGCCGACACCCGAAACGCCGATGCCCGCGCCCCCGATACGAAGGCCGTCGATCGACGCCCCGTTCGCCAGGGTGACCGTCGCGCCGCCGCCGGTGTTGGTCAGCAGGCCCGCCCCCGAGCCGGCATAGGGGTTGGTAACGATACCCGAAGCCAGGCCGTAGAGGATCATGTTCGTCGGCGTGCCGCCGCCGACATTCTGGCTGTCACCGTTCAGGAAACCGATCAGGCGCTGGTTGGCGTCAAGCGTGAAGGTACCGAGGCCGGCTACGTCGAGCGTGTCGTTGCCGCCGGTCGGGTTGTTGAGCAGCACGATCACCGTCGCACTCGATGCCAGCGCCGCGGTGAGGCTGCCCGGATCGGTCTTGGTGCCGATGCCGTTGCGGCCTTGCTCGACGAAGAACAGACTGATCGGGTTGGTCACCAGGCCGGTGGTGTCGCCGTTCAGCGCAACGTCGGCGAAATCGTAGGTGCCTACGGTCTGGTTGATGCCACCTACCGTGATCGGCGTGATCGCGTTGATCGCCGAGTGCGCACCATCGGAATCGGTGTTCGATCCGTCGCCATAGCGGAAGCTGCCGGTGATTGCCGCGTTGGTCAGGTCGACACCGGTGCCGACACCGGCGATCGCACTGCTGTCGGCCACGGTGAAGGTCCCGGCGAGGGTCGCGCCGGTCATGTCGATGCCGCGCGTACCGCTGGTCGAGGTGCCGATGATATCGAGCGTCGCAAAGCTGACGGTGCCCGATGCGTTGCGCGCATCGACGCCGGTCATGCCTACCCCTAGGCCTGTAATATCGACATCGCCGAAGCGAATCGTTCCGGTACTGCCGGCACCGAAGCGAATGCCGTTGCTGTTCGCGATCGTGGTAGCGCCGGTGAAGGTCGCGGCACCGTCGATATCATCCAGCGCGATTCCGGTACCACCGCCAGCGCTCACGCTGAGCGCGCCGATCGAGATCGTGCTCGTCGCCGACGCGCCCTGGAACGTCACGCCGCCGCCCGCGGCGCCGGTGATCGCTGCGCCAGCGATGTTCAGATTGCCCGATATGTTCTGCGCGAACAGGCCGGTGCCACCGATATTGGCAAGCGTCAGTTGGCCGAGCGTCGTCGATCCGTTACCGACCAGCCGCACGCCATCACCCGTGCCGTTCGAGACCGCAACGGCACCGAGAGTCAGATTGCCGCCATTGTTCAGCAGCGAAACGCCATGGCCAGCGCTGCTCGATACCGTGACAGTACCGAGCGCCACCGAACCCGTGTTGCCGGAAACGGTAAGGCCCGTGCCCCCGCTGTTCGCGACCGACACCGGCCCGATCGTGACCGCGCCGCTATTGTTCTGGACGAACACACCGCCGCCGGCCGTATTGGCAACGCTGGTCGCGCCGATGCTCACCGCCGCAGCGCTGTTCGCAACGGTGAAGCCTGCACCCACACTGGCGCCGCCCACGGTGACGCTGCCGATATTGACCGTGCCGCCGGCAACCTGATTGAGATAGACTGCGCCGTTGGCGCCAGCGGCGGTTCCCGTCGTGATCGAACCGATGTCGAGCGCGCCGACCGTCACATCGTCGATCGCTAGGCCCTGGCCGGTGCCCGTGGCGGTGATGTTGATGCCCGTGCCCGAAACATTGACCGTGCCCGCGCCGGTGCCGTTCAGCGCCAGTGCCACACCGCCGGTGGATGCGAGATTGAGGTTCGTCAGCGTGAGCGACGCGGCCGCGCCGCCATCGGTGATGCTGATCGCCCCGCCATTGCCCGAGATCGTCGAGTTACGGATGATGACGTTGGACACGCCTGAGCCGAAAATGCCGGTGCCCAGTGCGTCGTTGTTGATGACGACGCCGTCGATCCGGGTATCGTTCGCCAGATTGACGGTCGAAGCCCCCAGGCTGCTGGTCAGGATCGCTGCACCGGAACCGGCAAAGGTGTTGGCGATCCCGGTCGGCCCGAGGTTCGAAACGATCAGATTGGCCGGCACGGTAGCGCCGGTGACTGCAAAGAAATCGGTGTTGAGAAAACTGACCAGCGACTGACCGGCAGCAAGACTCAGCGCCCCGCCGCTAAGACCAGCGGTATCGATCACGTCACGTCCGCCGTTCGGATCGTTGAGCAGCACGATATATTGCGCGCCCGACGCCGCGGCGCCTGCGATGCTACCGGGGTCACCTGCCGTACCCATACCGGTGGCACCAGCGAGAACGTAGTAAGTGGTAAAGCTGCCGCCGGTGATGTTGTTGGTGTTGCCGTCGAGCTGGACGTCAGCGAAATTATAGGTGCCTTGGGTCGCGTTCAGACCTGCCACGACAATCACCGTGTTCGCGGTGATTCGGCTCTCCAGCCCGTCGGCCGCATCGCCGTCGCCATAGCGGAAGCTTCCAGTCATGTGCGCGTTGGTCAGGTTCGCACCGATATCAACGCCCTGAATCACGCTCGGATTGAGGATGGTGACCGCACCGGCATTACCGGCATTGCTCAGGTCGATGCCCGTCGAACCGGCGATACCTGTGCCCGTGATGTCGAGCGTGCCGAATGTGACGTTGCCCGAAGTGCCGGTAAGGTTCAGGCCCGTGCCCGCACCAAGGCCGGTAATATCAACGTCGCCAAAGGCCACACCGCCCGGCACCACACCGATCACGATGGCCGTACCCGCGGGATTGACGATGCTGAGTGCACCGCTGAAAGCGGTACTGCCCGCCAGGTTGTTGAGCGAGAGGGCCGGTGACGAAGCCCCGGCAATCGTCGTGGCCCCCGCAAAGAACACGTTCGAACCGGCGGCGCTATTGCCGATGACGATGCCGCTGCCCGTTGGATTGGCGATGGCGAGCGTACCTGCGAAACCTACGCTACCAGCAATGTTGTTGATCGAGAGCGCAGTGGTGGCCGAACCGCTGATCGCTGTATTGCCCCCGAAGACAATGCTCGAGCCGGCTGTGGTGCCATCGATTGTGATCGGGCCCGCACCCGCGATCGCGCCGGTGAAGCGGAGCGCCCCGCCGGTGTTGAAGATCGACGCGAGCGGACCCGCGCCATTGTCGGTGATCGCGGCGCCGAAATTGAGCCCGATCGTGCCACCGCTGCCAGCAATGCCAGCCTCACCGATCTGGACCGACGCACTGCCGCTGTTGGTGACGGTGCCGCTGCCGATCGTCACCACGCCTGTCGAACCGCCGGTGATGAACAGGCCCTGCTGGCCGCTGTCGGAGATTGCCAGCGTGCCGATGTTCAGCGCGTTACCTCCCGTGCCAGTGCCCTGCACATTGTCGAGAATGATGCCCGCCCCGGCCGCACCGGACGAGCGGACGCTGGCGAAGGTCAGGTCGATCCGCAGCGGGTCGAGATTGAGCGCGGTGCCAGCGGTGGTATCGATCGCGCCAGCGGCACTGCTCAACGTGAACGTACCGGTCTTGGTGTTGTTGACCGTCAGGCCGGTGCCTGCATTGTTGGTAATGTTGAGCGCGCCGAAACTCAGCGCTCCATCGACTTCGGTGAGTGAAACGCCGGCACCATTTACGCGCGCCGAGGTGGAGCCCATCTGCATCGTACCGGCGTTGACGGTCTGGATGCCCGCCGCACTGCTCGAATCGAAAGTGACATTGCGCGCCGCAAAGCCACCCGTCTCTCCATTGCCGCCCGCGATGAAGATGCCGGATAGCCCCGCAACCGTCACCGTGCCCGCTCCCGAACCATCGATGTCGAGAACATTGCCGCCGCTCGCAGACAGCGTGAGGTTGGACAGCGAAGCCGTCAGATTCCCGCCCGCGTCATTGATGTCGAGGGCGGTGGTGGCGGCGGTTATGATCGAATTGCGCAGTGTGAAGTTATTGCCGCCATTGACGACCAGCCCGGTCCCGCCGGCGCCGCGGATCGTGATCCCGTCGATCGCCACCGCACCGATGGTGTTGGTCAGCGTGAGGCCCGCCCCGCCGGTATTCTCGATGATCACGCGCTCAAGCGCGAATCCGCCCACGCCGTTCGCGAGGATGCCCGATCCGCTGCCGCGAATGACGACGTCGCGCACCACCGAGCCCTGCCCCAGGGTCACCGCCGCGCCGCCGGCATTGCTGCCGACGATCGTGCCGTTGCTGCTGCCGAAGCTGAACGCACTGACCGTGCCGTTCGAATGGCGCACATTGACGCTGCTCGCGCCGCCCACGAGATACTGGTTGGTGGCCAGCGTCACCCCGCCGCTGGTGATGTTGCCGGCATTTCCCATCGCGACGACGACGCCGTTCGCGCCCGCACGCGTCACGGCATCGGCCAGCGTGGTCGGGCTCGCGCTGCTCCCCGCCCCCGCCGCTGCAGCCGAGCCGTTGACGTAGTAGATGCCGCCGAACTCGTTGCCGGTGCGCGCGTCGATCGCAAAGCTGTTGCTGGTGAGATCGGTGTAACGCGTGCTCGAGGGGGTGACATAGTCGCGACGGACCCGATCGCCCATCTGACGATCGAGCCCGCGATTGCCCGCGCTGCGATCGCGCGAGCCGCCGCCGAGCGGAATCGACAGACGCAGCGTACCGCGCGCCTGCGTACCCCAGCGATTGTCGTTCTGCAGTTCGGCCCCGATCGTGAAGCGGCCACCCGTACCGAGCGGATCCTCCACGCCCAGTTCCAGCGCGCCGCGTACGCCGCGATACGCCTTGCTCGCGGCATCGTCGCGATAGTCGAAGCCCGCCGCCGAGGCGCGCACGCTCAAGCTCTTGCCGACCGGGACCGTCGCGCCGATCTCGGCATTCGCACCGCCCAGCGGCACATCCTCAAGCCGCCAGCCGGCCTTGCGCTCGATCAGGCGGTTATTCTCGACCAGCAGCGTCCCCACCGGGCTGGCATTGGGATCGAGATAGCCGATGGTCCGGCGATTGGTGACCGGCAGGCGGTAGTTGAGCCGCACGTCGAACACCGAGGTGAAGCCTTCGAGGCCGAAGGAAACCGCGGTCTGATCGCGCTTCGAAATGTTGGACTTGTAGAAATCGACCCCGGCATTGACGCCGATCGCGATATCCTCGCCGACCTTGCCGCGTCCGCCGAAGGTGACCGACCCGTTGCGGTCGAATTGCTCGTCATAGCCGATCCGCCCGGAGACGAACATCAGGTTGGTGTCGTTCTGCGCGACCGGGGTGAAGAGTTCGAACGAGACCTGGCTGGTGCCATCGGCCGCCCGGGCGTCCAATGCGCCGGATGCCGAGGCGAGGGCAATGCCCGTCAGGCACGTCGACAGCAGCAAGCGGCCACGGTGCAGCTTCTTCACGGACAATTCTCCCCCCGGTCGGCGCACGACTGCGGCATTGCTCACCCAGCAATGACTCATCGATGCTCGTAACGCCCCGGCAACGGTTACCACCACCGCACCTTTGTCTCAAGGTACAGCCAGCATAAGTTGCGTCTCGCGCAAGTTCGCGAATGGTACGGACGACGATGCATCGAAATCACCGCGACGTGCCTGCGCCCTATGGTCAGTTTCGTCCGTTTCGGTTAGGCCCGCGTCGGGGCTTCGGGGGAATATAGTCATGGCGTCACCATTCATGGGGGAGATCCGACTGATGTCGTTTGTCTTCCCGCCAAAGGGCTGGGCGCTGTGCAACGGCCAGTTCTTGCCGATCAACCAGAACCAGGCGCTGTTCTCCCTGCTCGGCACCACCTTTGGCGGCAATGGCCAGACGACCTTCGCCTTGCCCGACCTGCGCGGCCGCGTGCCGATCCATGTCGGCAACGGCTATTTCCTCGGCCAGCAAGGCGGCGAGCAGGCGCATACGCTGAGCATCAGCGAGATCCCCACCCACGTGCATTCCCTTCAGGCCTCCTATACCCAGGGCAATTCGACCAACCCGAATTTCGGCGGCACCGGCCGCGTCCTGGCGGCGGACCCCGGCAATGCCTATTCGACCGGCTTCACGCCGAGCGCGGTCGCGCTCAACGCAGCGACCGTGGCCAATAACGGCGGCAGCCAGGCGCATCAGAATATGCAGCCCTATCTGACGCTGAGTTATTGCATCGCGCTATCCAACGTCATCTTTCCCTCCCCGAACTGAGGAAGCGCCATGGCCCAACCCTATGTCGGCGAGCTTCGCATCTTTGCCGGAAACTTCGCACCCGCCGGATGGATGTTCTGCGAGGGGCAACTCCTGCCGATTTCGGAGAACGAGACGCTGTTCGCGCTGATCGGCACCACCTATGGAGGCGATGGACAGAGCACATTCGCGCTACCCGATCTGCGCGGACGGCTGCCCATACACCAGGGCAATGGCTTCACGCTTGCCGAGACCGGCGGCGCCGAAGAAGTGACCCTGACCATCCAGCAGATTCCATCCCATGGCCACCCGATGATCGGAGCGTCGGGCAATGGCTCGCAAGCCAATCCCCAGAACAATGTCCTGGCGAGTTCGACGCTGGTGAAGCTCTATTCGGGTGAGGCTGCGGATACGGCGATGGCCGCAACCTCGATCACCACGATCGGGGGCAACCTGCCGCATACCAATTTCCAGCCCTATCTTTGCGTGAACTACATCATCTCGCTGTTCGGCATCTTCCCAAGCCAGAACTGACAGGAACCTACCATGGCCGATCCCTTCGTCGCCGAGATCCGGATATTCCCGTTCAACTTCGCACCAAGAGGCTGGGCGTGGTGCGACGGCCAGTTGATGCCGGTCGCACAGAACACCGCATTATTCTCCCTGCTCGGCACGAATTATGGCGGCGACGGCCTGAACACGTTCGCGCTTCCGAACCTGCAGGGCCGCGCGCCGATGCATCCGGGCCAAGGCCCCGGACTCTCGCTGCACACGCTTGGCGAGACAGGCGGCAGCGACAATGTGACGCTGCTTCAATCGGAAATCCCGAGCCATTCGCACACGCTGCGCAGTTCGGTGGAAGACGGCACCCAGGGCACGCTCTCTAACGGCGTCACGCTTTCCACATCGACGGGCGGCACGCTCTATCACAGCACGACCAACACCAATCTGGTTTCGATGTCGCCTCAGGCGCTCGCGCCGGCGGGCGGCAGCGCCCCCCACAATAATATGCAGCCCTATCTGACCTTCTATTTCTGCATCGCGCTGCAGGGCGTGTTCCCGGCACGCAACTGAGCAGGCGCGGAGCACGGTGCCTCCCCCCATCCACGCCGCCGCGTCCCATGCGCTTGCCTATCGCCCCTATGCGGCAGAGGATTTCGACTTCATCGAAGCGCTCTATCGTTCGACGCGCGATGAGGAACTGGCGCTGAGCGGCTGGCCCGAAGCGGCAAAGACAGAATTCCTCGCGCAGCAGCACCGCGCCCAGCACCAGCATTATCAGGCCCATTATCCAGACGCCGAGCGGCTGATCCTGGAACGTGACGGCACCCCGATCGGACGCCTCTATGTCGATGCCTGGCCACTGGAACTGCGCATCGTCGATATCTCACTGATGCCGGCCGTGCGCGGCCAGGGAATTGGCGAGGCGGTCCTGCGGGACGTCATCGCGTGGGCGGAGGACCAGGCCAAGGGAGTCTCGATCCATGTCGAAAAGTTCAACCCGGCGCGACGGCTCTATCAGCGCCTCGGCTTCGTGATGACCGAAGACAAGGGCGTGTACGAGCTGATGGAATATGGAACGGCCAGCGCCGCTCGGCCGATCTAGAGAAAGATCGCTTCGTAACGCAGCCCGCCCTGGGGCCCGTAGCCGACCGCGACGATGAAGATCTCGTGCACCGCCCCGCCAAGCGTGAAGCGATAGATTGCCTGCGGGAGCCGGGGCTCTGCCGGTCCTGCGAATTCAAGCCGGAACCCGCCCTCCGCGCGGGAGGATTGCGGCAAGGCCTCGGCAATGACGAGTTCGAGCGCCTGCGTGCCGATCTCCGTTTCGATTGCGAAGGATTCGCCGATGCGCGTCTCGAAATCGCCGAGCTTCAGCCCCGGAACGGCATCGGTTGTCATGATCAGACCCTTCCTGGCTGCGCCCATGTGCGTGGTGCCGCCGCTATAGGCAGGCAGGGCGCGCCGCGCCAATCCCGGGTCGTACCGAACCGCAACGATCAAGACGTCATTCATGGGGTGCAGGATGATCAACGCGGTGGTAGAGACCCGAGCGGGGGAAAGGCGTGCGCGCTCGCCGCATTCGGGCCTGGCCATTTGTGAAGTACGAAAGCAATGACTCATAGCTCGCGTCGTCAGTTCGTCGTTGGTGGGCTGGTCGTCATGGCCGGCGCCGGAGTTGCGGGCTGCGATGGCGGCGGCAAGCCGGGCAGCGTCGTCGCGCCGACAACGGGCGCGACCCCGGCCGGTCCGCCGCTGATTGCCTCCGAACCGGGCGAGTGGGACAAGCTGGTCGGCAGCACGTTCCAGATTTCCACCAAGACGGGCAAGGTTCCGGCGACCCTCGCCAGCCTGGAACGCATCGCCGATGCGACACGGCCGACGGCCCTGGGGCGGCAGCAGCCTTTCTACGCCGTCTTCCAGATGGATGCGCGCCTGACGCCTGCGGGCGGCGCAACCTATCAGCTCTCGCATGCCACCAAGGGGAATTTCGACCTGTTCCTTGGCATGTCGAGCGAGATCCAGGGCAAGGGCGTGCTGACGGCACTGCTCAACTAACGATCCGCGACTCGGCCGCGCGGCGATTCCCGTAGCGGAGCGACAGTCTCGACAGCCCGAGAATCCTTGACGGTGCGCAATCCATGAACATTGTCTGCAGGACCGGCTCGGCCCGTTCGCGCAAGTGTGACGGCCGACTTCGCCCTCCGCCTTGCGGACTGTTTCAACGAAATATGCGATCGCGCATAAAAATTTCCCGATCGATGAGGGGTGCCGAGACTGGCCGCGTATTCATGGTGCGTGCTACGTGCGCTCGATTCAGCCTTAAATAATTGAAATAAAAGGCAGAATCTGCCTTGACCTGTATATACAACCCGTGTTCGTTCGCCCGATAACAAGGGTCAGGGAGAATCTGTATGCGCACCAAGGGAGCATTGCTGCTCGGCACCGCGATGATCGCGGCCAGTTTCACATCCGCACAGGCGCAGACCGTCGCTGCGGACGAGACGGCACAGAATGAGTCGTCCGGAGAGGTCGTCGTCACCGGGTCGCGCATCCGCCGACAAGACCTGGCCGGAGTCGGCCCGGCCACCGTCGTCTCTGCAGAGCAGATCGAGAATACGGGCATCGTCAACATGGAGACGGTGCTGCAGCGACTCCCGGCCAATGCAGGCTTTGCCGGCAACCAGACCTCAGCCTATTGGGCCAATAACGGCTATGGCACGGCGCAGGTCAATCTGCGCGGCCTGGGCATCAAGCGCACGCTGGTGCTGCTCAACGGTCGCCGCCTCGTCGCGGGCGGTACCGGCGCCAATTCGTCGCCCGACCTCAACATGATTCCGGTCGTCGCGCTCGCACGGACCGATGTCCTCAAGGATGGCGCCTCGGCGATCTATGGCGCCGACGCGATGGCGGGCGTGGTCAACCTGGTCACCCGCACCGACTATGAAGGGTTCGGCGTCACCGCACGCTATGGCCTCACCGAGCGCGGCGACGGTGGGGATTTCACCGCCGACCTGATCTGGGGCGCACGCAATGATCGCGGCGGCATCCTGGCGGCGGTCACCTATCAGAAGACCGATGCGGTCAACATGGCGAGCCGCGCGCCCTGTTCGCTGGCGGAAAACACGCCGGGCTCGCTGTCGTGCACCAACAGCACCTCGACGATCGGCGGCCGCGCCGTGCTGCCCAACGGCCAGCAGATCAACTTCAATCAGGTGCCCGGCGGCAATGGCGATTTCTTCGAGCCGTACAACGGCGCAAAGCACAACAACAACGTCCAGCATTATCTGAACGCGGTCAGCCCGATCGAGCGCGTCAGCACTGCCGTGTTCGGCGATTATCAGATCACCGACGGCGTCCAGGTCTTTGGTGAGTTCCTGTACACCCATCGCAAGAGCGATCAGCTCGCGACCCCGGGCACGCTGCGCAACATCTCGATTTCGGCGACCAACCCGACCAACCCGACCGGGCAGAATCTGCTGCTCGTGCGCCGCATGCTGGTCGAGGGCGGGCCGCGCGAATTCTTCCAGAAGACCGAGACCTGGCAGGGCACGCTCGGCTTCCGCGGCAAGTTCGCCAATGACTGGGCCTGGGAAATCGCCGGTGCGTTCGGCCGCAACACTGCGGTCGACGGATCGACCAACGTCGCCAATCTGGAACGGGTCGCCAACACGCTCGATCGCACCAAGTGCAGCGTGACCGCGGGCGCCGCGATCCCCTGCGCCGACTATCTGGGCGCGGGCGACGTCACCTCGGCAGTCCTCAACTATATCAACTTCACCTCGCGCGATCATGGCGGCAACGAACTGGCGACCGTCACGGCCGACCTGACGGGCAGCCTGTTCAACCTGCCCGCCGGGCCGGTTTCCTTCGCGACGGGCGCGGTCTACCGCAAGGAAAAGGGGTGGCGCGATCCCGATCCGCTGACGGTGCGCGGCGTCGCCAACACCAATCAGCAGGATCCGATCTCGGGCTCGACCAGCGCCAAGGAAGCCTATCTCGAGCTTTCGGTCCCGGTGCTCGCCAACGTCCCCTTCTTCAAGGCGCTGACGCTCGACGGCGCGGTGCGTTACTCGGACTATGATCTGTTCGGCGGCGACTGGAACTACAAGGTCAGCGCCGACTGGGTGATCACCGACGATATCCGCCTGCGCGGTACCTATGGCACCGGCTTCCGCATCCCCAATGTGCCGGAGCTGTTCGGCGGCGTGTCGGAGGGCAACCTCACCACCACCGATCCGTGCAGCCGTTATTCGGCCAGCGGCAATGCGACGCTGATCGCCAATTGCCAGGCGTCCGGCGTGCCGGCCAACTATGTCCAGCTGGGCAACACCATCCTCACCACGGTCGGCGGCAACAAGAATCTGAAGCCCGAAAGCTCGCGGACCTGGACGATCGGCACGGTGATCCGGCCCAAGGGTCTGGTGCCCGGCCTGTCATTCACCGCCGACTGGTTCGACATCGACATCAAGGACGCGATCCGCGCCATCCCGGGCTCGACCAAGCTCGCGGTCTGCTACGCCAGCGCCAACCTGTCGCACCCGTTCTGCAGCGATTTCAAGCGCAGCACGCTGACCGGCGAGGTCATCGACCTGTCTGCGCAGCCGATCAACACCGGCCGCGAGCAGATGAACGGGCTCGATCTCGGCCTTGTCTACGATCGCAATGTCGGCGGGATCGCGCTGACGGTCGATCTCAATGTCACCTATCTCAACAAATATGACGTGCTGCCCTTCCCCGGCGGCGCTCCGATCCAGTTCGATGGCCATATCGGCGGCGGCAATGGCGGCTATGCCAAGTGGCGCGGCTATGGCGTGATCACCGGGCGCAAGGACGGCTTCAGCGCGACCTGGTCGGCGCAGTGGATCGGCAAGGCGACCGATTTCAACGCGGCGGCGACCGATATCGGCTATCGCACGCCCAACGTGTTCTACCACAACGCCCAGCTCGCCTACGAGATCAACGAGCGGACGCGTTTCCAGATCGGCGTCGACAACCTGTTCGATCGCAAGGCGCCCTATATCAAGAGCTTCACCGATGCGAACACCGACACCATGACCTATGACCTGATGGGCCGGCGCTTCTATGTCGGCTTCCGCACCGGCTTCTGAGGCGCGCAGGACAATGCCGGGAAAGATCCGCTGGCCGCTCGTCGCGCGGCGTTTCCACAAATGGCTGGCGCTGCTGGTCGGGGTCCAGGTTCTGCTGTGGACGCTCACCGGCGTGTACATGGTCGTCATCCACATCGACACGATCCATGGCGACCATCTCGTCCGTACGCCCGCCGTTCAGCCCTACGACCTCGCCGGGATCGTGTCCCCGGCGCGGATCGTGGCGGCGCAGCCGGGCAGCGCGGAGATAAGACTCCAGCGTCACTTCGACCGGCCCGTCTGGCGTGCCGAGACGCCGGAGGGCCGGGCCCTGTTCGATGCGCGCACGGGGGAGCGGCTTCCGCCGCCGACCGAGCTCGAAATCCACCGGCTCGCGCAGCAGATCTACACCGGCTCGGGCAAGATCGTGTCGGTGAAGCTGCTGACCGTAGCACCGCAGGAGATGCAGTCGCGCAAGCCGCCCTATTGGCAGGTCGAGTTCGAAGGCTGGAACCGCCCGACGCTCTATCTCTCGCCCGCCACGGGCGAGCTCATCTCGCGACGGCACAATCTGTGGCGCGGCTTCGACATCGCCTGGATGCTCCACATCATGGACTATGACGAGCGCACCGACGTCAACAATCCGCTGCTGCGCGTCGCCACCTGGAGCGCGTTCGCCATGGCCCTGACCGGCGCCTGGCTGCTCATCTGGGCGTTCCCGCGCCGCAAGAAAAAGAAGAAGGCACCCGTCGCATGAAGCGCATCCGCCTCTCCCCGCTATTGTTCCGCCGCATCCATAAATGGGTGGGCCTGATCCTCGGCCTGCAATTCCTGCTCTGGGCATTGAGCGGCGCCGTCATGGCGCTGCTCGACAAGGATGCGGTCGGCGGCCATGGCGCGCACGCAGCGCACGTCCATCCGCTCCCGACCGAAACAGCCTTTGTCGATCCGGCAAAGCTTGCGGCCTATGGCCCGATATCGGGCATCACGCTGCGCGACCTGATGGGGCGGCCGGTCTATGAGCTGCAGACGGACAAGGGACTTGCGCTCGTCGACGCCACCGACGGCCAGCGCGTGACGGTCGACGACAAGACCGCGCTCGCCGTCGCGACGATGATGCACGATGCTCCGATCCGCGACGTGATGCGGCTGGAGAAGCACAACCTTGAGGCGCGCGATCATACCGGCCCGATGTGGCGGGTGAACTTCGCCGATGCCGAAAACAGCAGCGCCTATGTCTCGGCCGAAACGGGGCGCTTCCTCGTCAAGCGCGGCGATACCTGGCGGACCTGGGACTTCTTCTGGATGCTCCACAACATGGATTATGTGAGCCGTTCCAGCTTCAACCACCCGCTGATCATCATCGTCGCGCTCAGCACGCTGTGGCTGTCCGGAACCGGCTTCTACCTGTTGTTCAAGAGCTTCAGCCGCGCCGATTTCCGCTGGCTCCGCCGCCGCAAGCGCAAGCCAGCGGTTTCGGCCTGATGTCAGCTGCTGGGGACTGAGAAGCTCGCCGAAAGTTCGAAGCGGCTTGCGGGATGCGTGAGCCAGGCGTGCGAGACGAGCCGCCCGCGGCTCCAGGTCTGCCGGGTCATGACGAGGATGGGCTCGCCCTCCTCCAGTCCCAGCAGGCTGCGGGTGGGATCGTCGGGCATCGCCGCACGCACGCGATGCTCGACGCGCTCCAACGGTGCGATCCGCGTCAGATACTCGTTCGGCGTCATGTGAGTGAAGTCGGTCGTCGCATAGTCCGGCGCCACGGACGCAAGAACGATCCGCTCCTCGATCTGAATCGGGAACTCGGCTTCATGGTGCACGATGATCGAGTGGAACAGGCGCGTGCCGGCGGCGACCCCCATCAGCGCGGCGGTATCGACCCCGGCCTTCACGACCTCGTTCTGCACCACGCGCGCGCGATAGGCGTGGCCGCGCGCGCGCACCTCATCGGCGATGTTGCGGATCTCGATCATGTGCCCGATCGGCTTCGCCTCGGCGACGAACGAGCCGCTTCCGGCGCGGCGCACCAGCACCCCCGCGCTCTGAAGCTCGCGCAGCGCACGGTTGGCAGTCATCCGCGAAACCCCGAACCGCGTCACCAATTCGGCTTCGGACGGTACGCGGTCGCCGGGCCGTAACGTTCCGGCCTCTATCGCGTCATGGATGGAGCGCTTGATCGCCGCATAGCGTGGCGCATCGCCCGCTGTACCTCGCTCATGCTCGCGCGGTTGCTTCGTCACCTTCTCCGCCGGATTCCCGTTTGATTCTGTGCGTTTGGCCGCGCTCGCTGTCATGGCCTGTCTATACAGGCCATCTGCATCCAGCGCCATGACCAGCAAGGCCGGGCCGAACCCTATCCACGCCGGCCGGACAACGCCGCCTGCGGATACCGAAAATCGAAGGCGCAGTCGCCGGCGGGCAGCGGCGCGCTCGCCGGCAGAGCTGCTCAGTTATGGTGGGCGAACGCCTTCTTGCCGCCGGGCCCGAATGCGACGACGGTGAAGCGCTGCGGACGCTGACCCGGCACCTCCATCCCAGGAGAGCCGAGCGGCATTCCGGCTACGGCAAGGCCGACTACTCCCTTGGGGCGCTGCTTGAGCAGGCGCTTCATGTCCGCGATCGGAACATGGCCCTCGAACGCCAAGCCGTCGATGATCGCGGTGTGGCACGATGCGAGATCGGCAGGCATCGCGTATTTCTTGTGGAGCGCAACCCGCTGGGGATCGTCGATCATCCGCACCTGCCGCCCGAACTGCGCGCGCACCTGCTCCGCCCATTTCTCGCAACAACCGCACCCCGGATCACGGTGAACTGCGATCTGCTGCGCGGCCAGCGCGGTCACCGGCGCACTCAGGGCCAACGCTGCCAGTAGAAGCTTAGCTCGTATCATTTCGATCCCTCGTCTTGGTTACAGCGCCCGAATGGGCGGACGAAGCGGAGGTGCGCATTGTGCCCGCTTATCCCGGATTACGCGCGCTTCTGGCCGGCCCCTCGAACATCGATTTTCGAATGGCTACGGTCAACTATCCTTGCCGTCAGCCGGAAGCCTGAAGCACGCCGGCTCCCCGGAACAAATTGTAACGCCACCGAAATCGTGTCTATGTCGCTATTCCTAGCGACAGAAGCCGGCGGGATCGATGGTACAAGGCCGTAACCGGGGCGTCGTCGAGCGTTCGCCCGATCGCCGCCCCGGTCGCGCCGCAGGGCGCAGACCGATCCAGGATAGTCCGATGGCCGATACCGTTCCGCCGCTCCTCAACATCGCGCTGGTCGAGGATGATGTCGCGTTCCAGAACAGCTTCGCAGCGGCAGTCGCGGAGACCGGCGACATGCGGCTTGCCGGCATCGCCCATAATGTCGCGCAGGCGCGCTTGCTGCTGGCCGGCGACCCGCTCGACGTGCTGGTGGTCGACCTCGGCCTGCCCGACGGGTCGGGAATCGACGTCATCCGCGCCGCACATGCCGCATGGCCGCAATGCGGGATCATGGTCAGCACCACCTTCGCCGATGAGAAGCACGTCATCGCCTCGATCGAGGCGGGGGCGGCCGGTTATCTGCTCAAGGACAGTTCGGCCAAGAAGATCGCAGACGAAATCCGCGCGCTCCACGCCGGAGGAAGCCCGATCAGCCCGCGGATCGCACGGCAGATCCTGCTGCGCTTCCGCCCGACCGAACCCGCGCCGCAGCCTCCCGAGGAAACCGCCGCAACCACGCTCGCCTCACCGCTCTCCCCCCGCGAACGCGAGGCGCTCGAGCTGATCACCAAGGGGTTCAGCTATGACGAGATCGCCGAGCTGATGCAGGTCTCGCGCAATACGGTGATGACCTTCGTGCGGCGAATCTACCAGAAGCTCGAAGTCCATTCGAAGGCCGAAGCGATCTACGAAGCCCGGAATCATGGGATTCTCTAGCTATCTGCGTACCGTGGTCTTCTATGCCGGCATCCTGCTGCTGGTCCTTGGTGGCGCGTGGCTTGCCGGTCGGCCGCACGGAATCCACCTGACCCAGGCACAGCTGCTGACGCAGGATACCGACGGCTATGCGCCGCCGCCGCGCCAGATCGACTGGCGGACCATTCCCGGCGAGTGGCGCATGGTCGCCATGCCCCACGCCCCGCGTCCGGGCGTGCCGACCCAGCCGGGCGATGCGGGCCTGCTGCCGACGCGGACGAGCTGGTATCATTTCCAGCTCGACCCCGCCCGACCCGCGCCACCCGATTCCTATCTCTACGTTCCACGCTGGAAGACCGACGGCGAGATCGCGATCTATCTCGACGGGCGGCTCTTCTACCAGTCGCACGCCAATCTTCAGTGGAACGGCTCGAACCGCCCCTTGTGGATCCCGCTCGAGGATGCCGCGGAGACCACGCCGCCGCGCGAGATTCTGGTGCGGATCCGACATGTCCGCGGCATGGGCGGCGCACTCTCATCGATGTGGGTGGGCGATTATTCGCAGCTCGGCGCCGCCTATCAGGTCCGCAATTTCTTCCAGACCGAGCTTCCCTATATCGGCTCCGCGATGTTCCTCGCGACCGGTGTCTTCGCCTTCTTCGTGTGGCTCAAGCGGCGGCGCGAGACGCCCTATCTGCTGTTCGCGGCGATGACCGTCGTCGTCTTCCTGCGCGTGATGCACAGCTATATGGGCATGGACCGGCTGCCGCTCTCCGATGCCTGGTTCGGCTGGTTCACGGTCAATTCGATCGCGTGGATGATCCTGATCGTCCAGCTCTTCCTGATCCGGCTCCACCATCACCGACAGCCGCTGCTCACCGGTACGCTCGCGACGATATCGATCGTGAGCAGCCTGGTCACGCTGCCCGTCTTCGCCGGCACGTTCGATGCGACGGTGATCGCCCCGGTCATCTATGTGACGATGGCGATCCTCAGTACGCTCACCTTCGGTATCGGTCTGTACCGGAGCTGGCAGGTGCAGTCGCGCGAAGGCGTCGTGCTCGCCGGATGGGGCCTGCTCAGCGTCCTGCTCGGCGGCTATGACATCCTGTTGCAGAACAACCTGGTCAATATCGAGGGCCTGTTCCTCAACATCTATGCCGCGATCGGCCTGATCATCGCTTTCTGTCAGATCATGCTGGGCCGCTATACAAGCGCGATGAGCGAGGTCGAGCGCGCCAACACCGTTCTCGCCGAGCGGCTGGCCGAGCGCGAGGCGGAGCTCAACGCCAGCCACGAAAAGCTGCGCGAGATCGAGCGGCGCGAGGTGCTGTTTCAGGAGCGTCAGCGGCTGATGCAGGACATGCATGACGGCCTCGGTTCGTCGCTGGTCAGCGCGCTGCGCGTGGTCGAGCATGGCCGCATCGACGAATCCGAGATCGCCGATCTGCTCAAGGGCTGTATCGACGACCTCAAGCTCACCATCGATTCGATGGAGCCGGTCGAGACCGACCTGCTATTGCTGCTCGGCACGTTGCGCTTCCGCCTTCAGCCACGGCTGGAGGCGACGGGCATCAAGCTGCGCTGGGAAGTCGGCGACGTGCCGCCGCTCGCCTGGCTTGACCAGCGCCATTCGCTGCACATCCTGCGCATCCTGCAGGAGGCCTTCACCAAAGTGATCAAGCACGCCGGGGCGAGCGAGATCCGCGTCACGACCGCAAGCTATGCCGGGTTCGTCCGGGTCGGGATCATCGACAATGGCCGTGGCTTCGATACTGCAACGGCCAAGGACGGACGCGGCCTGGGCAATCAGGCGCGCCGGGCTGAAGCGATCGGCGGCAGGATCGAGATCGTGTCGGAGGCGGGCCGCACCATCGTGACCTTGCTGCTGCCGATCGATGGCCACGCCGGCGGATCGCAGCGGGCCGCCTGACCCCGTGTCACCAACCGTCTGGAACGCACCGAAGATTGGATGAACCGACTTAGTATCAATTGACACCAAATGAAGCGGGGTTTAGTCTTTGCGCCTGTTTTCCGGAGCGCTGGACCCCATGACCGACCCTGCCAATCCCCTCGGCCTCAATGGCTTCGAGTTCGTCGAATTCACCTCGCCCGATCCCGCGGCGATGGCGGCGCAGTTCGAGCAGCTCGGCTTTGTCGCGAGCCATCGCCATCCGACCAAGAACATCACCCGTTACAAGCAGGGCCGCATCAACCTGATGCTCAACCGCGACGATGCCGGGCGCGTCGCCAAGTTCCGCGGCGAACATGGCCCCTCGGCCAGCGCAATGGCGTTCCGCGTCGCGGATCCGGCCACGGCGATGGAATGGGCGCTGGCCCATGGCGCCGAGCGCACCGAAGAGGCGGACACCGTCATCCTCGGCATCGGTGGATCATATCTCTATTTCATCAAGGACGGCGAAGACCTGTACCGCGACTGGGCCGAGATTCCCGGCTGGGAGGCAGCAGAGGCCGCAAACAATGTCGGGCTCGACCTGCTCGACCACCTCACCCACAATGTCCGGCGCGGCCAGATGCGGGTGTGGTCCGACTTCTACAAGACGCTCTTCGG
>CAYOXO010000038.1:0-30895 GCA_964407945.1 uncultured Stakelama sp. | reverse complement strand
TCAATGCACCAACCACTGGCGGCCCCGCACGGCCCGCCAACGAAACCGACCCGGACTAGTCGGGCGCGCCGGCCGCCTTCAGATCCTCATAGCGCTTGACCGATTTCTGCATGTGCTGGCGCGCCGCGCGGCGTGCCGCATTGGCGTCGCTACTCTCGATCGCGGCATAGATCGCCTCGTGATCGCGGTTGATCGTGCGGGCATGGCGCTGATGCTTCTTGGGATCGCTGCCCTGCAGATAGAGTTTGCGCGAGGGCACCAGCCGCACGCCGAGGAACTGGGTGAAGCGCAGGAAATAGTCGTTGCCCGTCGCGCGCGCGATCGCGGCATGGAAAGCGGCGTCGGCCGCGACCGACCCGTCGACATCGATGCTCGAATCCATCGCCGCCAGTGCCTTGCGCATTTCGGCCAGATCGGCGTCGGTACGCCGTTCGGCGGCAAGGCCCGCCATCTCCATCTCGAACCCCATGCGCATCTCGAGCAGGCGCAGCACGTCGTCGATCTCGCTGACCTCGTCGGGGGTCACCTGAAAGGCGCGATACTGCGCGCCCTCGGCGACATAGGCGCCCGATCCGCGTCGCGAGATCAGCAGGCCGCGCGCAGCGAGCCGCGAATAGGCCTCGCGCACCACCGTGCGGCTGACCCCGAAACTCTCGGTGATCGCCTTCTCGGTGGGAAAGCGCGATCCGGGAGGCATTTCTCCCCGTTCGATCTGTTGTTCGAATCGCTGGACCAGATCATCGGCCAGCGACGCCGCCTTGGTCGCCATGCTGCGAGCGTTACCATCGCCCGCAAGGCGTTGGCTAGGGTTTGAAATCGGGCTGTTGCTGATCGACATAGGCTTGCCATGCCTCGCGCGTCGCGAAATCCGGCCCGCGGTCCCATGCCGCGCCCGCATGATAGACGAACGGCTTGCCCGGCGTAACGCGGACCAGGATCAGGTAATTGTCAGCGTCCTCGGCAAAGCCGGCAAAGGCGGCCGGATCGACCATCACCGCTGCCGCCATCGTGCCCTTGGCGGGATCGGTCGGACCCCACCAGCTCATCCGGGCGCGGGCTTCATCCTTGACGATCTTGCCAAGCGGCGCCCCCGCGATCGGGCGTTTGGAGATGCCGATGCCGACGATCAACTCGCCTGGGCGGTTGGATCGCAGCGTGGATATCATACGCGTGAAATTGGTGCCGGCGGGCAAAGTGAAGCGTCGCGTCTCGGATACGCTTTGCGCGACATCGACCGGCCAGGGTTCGTAATCGACGGTAAAGTCCGCCACCTGCGGCCCTGCGCTGGCGATGCGCGGCCGCACATAGTTGCGTGACGTCCAAAGCTTGTTGTCGCGCCAGATGCCCAGGCCGCCGACCCCGCGCCCGGTGCCGACATTATAGAAGTCGAGTCCCTCGCCATGATCGGCATGCTGATCGCCGGTGCGCAGCTGCCGGTCCATATAGGGCCAGCGCACCCGCTTGCCCCACGCATCGATTCCCGATGACGATGGCGGTTCGGCCTGCTCCAGCGCGCGCGCGTAGATGCGGAAGGCGATCCGGTCATTTTCCCAAAGCAGATCGCCATAGCGGTAATCGGCGATGCTCACTGCCGCGCGGGCCTGCTTTTCCGTGTCGGTCGCCGGTCGCAGCGGCTTGTGATCCTGTGCCAGCGCATTGCCGGCAATAAGTGTGAGAAGAAGCGCCGACCGTCGCATCACCAGCTCCACATCGTGCCGTCCTCCAGCCGGTTCACCGGCAGATAGGCGCGATCATAGGGAAAGGTCTCGGCAAGCGTCTCGTCGATCTCGATGCCCAGCCCCGGCGCGTCGCCCGGATGCAGCATCCCGTCGGCGAAGCTGTAGGCGTGCGGGAAGACCGCGTCGGTCTCCGCCGTGTGCCGCATATATTCCTGGATGCCGAAATTGGGGATGGCGAGCCCCAGATGCAGCGCCGCCGCCATCGTCACCGGCGACAGGTCGGTGGCGCCGTGGCAGCCGGTGCGCACCTGATGCAGGTCCGCCAGCGCCGCGATCTGGCGCATATGGGTGATCCCGCCGGCATGCAGCACGGTCGCGCGGATATAATCGATCAGCCGGTTCTCGATCAGCGCTTTGCAGTCCCAGATCGAGTTGAAGATCTCGCCCACTGCCAGCGGGGTGGTGGTGTGCTGGCGGATCAGCCGGAACGAGTCCTGATCCTCGGCCGGCGTCGCGTCCTCGATCCAGAAGGGGCGGTAGGGCTCCAGATCCTTGCCCAGCCGTGCGGCCTCGATCGGGGTCAGTCGGTGGTGCACGTCGTGGAGCAGATGGACGTCCCAGCCCAGTGCCTCGCGCGCCGTGGCGAACAGCTCTGGCACCACGCGAAGGTATTTCGACGTCGACCAGACATTCTCGCTCGGCAGCGCGGCGTCGGCGGGTTCGTAGAAATATTTGTCCTTCGACACGCCATAGGTCGATGCCATGCCCGGCACCCCGCATTGCAGTCGGATCGCCTTGTATCCCTGCTGCTGATAGTCGAGCGCGGCCTTGATCGTGTCCTCGATCGTGGTGCCGTTGGCATGACCATAGACCATGCACCCTTCGCGGCTCGCCCCGCCGAGCAACTGATAGACCGGCAGTCCCGCCAGCTTCCCCTTGATGTCCCACAGCGCCATATCGACCGCCGCGATCGCGCTCATCGTCACTGGCCCGCGGCGCCAGTAGGCGCCCTTGTAGAGATACTGCCAGATATCCTCGATCCGGTGCGCATCGCGCCCGATCAGGCAGGGAATGACATGTTCGGTCAGATAGGCTGCCACCGCCAGCTCGCGCCCGTTGAGCGTCGCGTCGCCGATTCCGGTCGTGCCGTCATCGCACTCGATCTTCAGCGTCACGAAATTGCGCCCGGGACACGTCACGATTACGCGGGCAGACACGATCTTCGGCATTCCATCCCCTTCTGCCAGTAGCGGCTAGTTGTCTGACAACCTTATTGACACTCGCGGCAAAAGGAAAGAGGGGTGTCACCGGTGTCAAGCGCATGAGCGCGGCAATGATCTGGAGGGGTGTTATGAAGCGGGCCAATGCCGTCATCGCAGTGGAGAGCCTCGCATGGTGCCGTTGACCCTGTTCGCGCTCGCGGGCGCCCCTGCCGCGATCGTCGAGACGCAACCGGCGATGCCGCAGCCCGCTGCGATCCTCGCCGAGACGCGGCGCGTCGCCGACTGGCAGCTCGCCAACCGCACCAACTGGGCGACGATGCCCGCCGCACGGCCCAGCGTGCGCAATCCGCGCGACTGGCAACAGGCGGCGTTCTGGATCACCCTCACCGATCTGGCGCAGCGCGACCGGAAGTACGGCAAGCCGCTGTTCGATCTCGGTCGCGAACTCGGCTGGAAGCTTGGCGACAAGCCCTTCCATGCCGACGACCAGCTCATCGCGCAGGCGTGGATCTGGGCGGCGCGCAACGGCGCGGGCAAGGCGGCGATCGCGCCGACCACCGCCTATTTCGACAATGTCCTGACCAATCGCCGCACCGGCAGCCTCGAATTCATTCCGGTCGCGCCGGGACGCAATTCGTCGGACTGCACTGATCGCTGGTGCTGGTGCGACGCGCTGTTCATGGCGCCGCCGACCCTGCTCCAGCTGACAAAGGTCACGGGCGACAAACGCTATGCCGACTTCGCACATGCGGAGTTCAAGGCGACCACCGATTATCTCTATGACGCCGGCGAGAAGCTCTATTTCCGCGACAGCCGCTTCTTCGACGTGCGCGACGCCAAGGGGCGCAAGCAGTTCTGGAGCCGCGGAAATGGTTGGGTGATGGGCGGCCTGGTCCGGATGCTCCAGGTGATGGATCGCGAGGATCCCAAGCGGCCCTATTACGAGAAGCTGTTCCGCGACATGTCGGCACGGCTACTGATGCTGCAAAAGGCTGACGGCTATTGGCCCGCCTCCCTGCTCGACAATGATCCCGGCACCCCGCCCGAAACCAGTGGCACGGCCTTCTTCACCTATGCCTTTGCCTGGGGCGTCGATGCCGGCCTGCTCGATCGCGGCGCCTATCAGCCTGCGGCGATCAAGGGCTGGAACGCAGTGGTCCGCGCGGTGCAGCCCGACGGCATGCTCGGCTGGGTGCAACAGGTCGGTGACCGGCCCGACAGCGTCTCGGCCAAGGAGACGCAATTCTACGGCTCGGGCGCCTTCATCCTCGCCGGTACCGCGATGTACGACCTCGCGCGCAAAGCGAAGCGCTGATGAATCGGCTTGTTTGCGTCCCCGTCCTCGCGGCGTTGCTCACCGCGAATGCGGCACCCGCCGATCGTTGGGCGGGTAAGCCGCACGGCCCCGTCTACGCCGCCGATGTCGCGCCGATGGACCGCACCGTCCGCACCCGGCTGATGCCGCAGGTCGAGGCGCTGATCGAGCAGCTGCTCCGCGAGAAGCGCAGCATGAAGCTCGGCGGCGTCGCGGTGTTCGAGAGTGGCGACAAGTTCCTGCCCGGCAAGATCGCCGCAGCGATGGCCTATCGCATCACTGCGCTCGACCCGAATGATCCGCGGCTGAACCAGCGGCTCAGCGACTTCGCCGACATCGCCGATCTGACCCTCGCCGATCCCAACGACAGCTGGGGCATCTATTATTATGTCTCGGCGCTGCACGATCTCAACGAACGCGGGCTGCTGGACCGCGCGGTACGCCCGGCGACGCTGGCGAAGCTCAAGCAGCAGCTCGACTGGCGCCGCTTCGTACGGCCTGACCTGACGCTGATCGATCTGCCCAACAACTATTACGGCGTCGCCTTCTCGATCGCGCGCCTGCGCCACCTGATGGGCTGGGAGGACGCCGGCGGCGGCGATCAGCTGCTCGCCCGTACGCTTGATCACTACCGCAAATATTCGGGTGAGTTCGGTTTCGCCGACGAGACCGAGGGCAAGGGCCGGTTCGATCGCTATTCGGTCCTGCTGATCGGTGAGATCGCACACCGGCTGATCGAAACCGGCATGACCCCGACGCCCGAGGTCAAGGGCTGGCTGCGCAAGTCGGTGGATCTGCTGCTCCCGCGCTTCAACCTGACGGGTGAGGGGTTCGAGTACGGCCGCAGCATCGGCGCCTATGGCGAAACCGCCTTTATCGAGGTGCTGACCGCCGCCGCGCTGCTCAAGGTGCTGACCCCGCAGGAGGAACGCATGGCCTATGCCTTCTCCAGCCGGATCAGCTCGCGATACATGGATTTCTGGGTGAACCCTGCATCCGGCTCGGTCGATCTGTGGGGGCAGGGGCGGCGGACCGATGCCTATCGCGGTATCCACCGTATCTTCGGCGAGAATTTGAGCCTCGCGCGCCAGCATATCTACACCAACGCGATCTGGAACCGGCTCGGCTATGCCGACCGCGCGCCCGATCCCGGCTATGCGAAGTGGCTGGGCACGCTGCCGCGCTCGACCGTCACCTGGTTCGCGCGCGGCGAACATGACCGCGCACTGGTGACGGTACGCGATCGCGGCAGGCTGATCGGCCTTCCCATCATCAACGGGGCCGAGGGGCAGCATATGCACAACCCTTATTTCCCTGTGCCCTTCTCGCCCGGGATGCTGTCCGGCTCCGCCGACGCGACCTATCCGCATCTGGTTCCACGCATCACGCTTGCGGATGGCACCGTGTTGATGCCGCTCGCCTACTTCAAGGATATCCGCGTCACCCGGCGCGGCGCGGTGACGCAGGTCAGCTGGCGCCAGGATGCGCTCGATCTGATGGGCAAGGACGATGCCCGGCCCGATCGGCGTGCGAGCATCGAGACGCACTACACGCTCGCGCCCGGCCGGATCACCCGCAGCGACCGGCTTCGCCTTGCGCCCGGCGTGCGTGCGGCGAGGGTCGAGCTGGAGTTCGCCAGCTTCTCCGGCGCCGCATCGGCGCGGGGCGGGCAGGTGCGCTTCGGCGCCGGCGAGGTGCGCGGGTTCGCGGCGAGGGGCTATGACGGCTGCACTGCCGAAAAGGCCGAAAAGCCCGAATATCGCGCGCCGACCGGCGCCTTCGCGACCCGCATTCTCTGCACGCGATCCGCGCCATCCGGACCGGGTGGTGTCATAGCGCTAACATGGCAGTTGTCCTACAACTGACGAATCTCGCAGTTGACTCCTCGCGGCAAAGTTGTACGACACCTTTAATGACACCGGTATCAAATCGGGGCATGCAGGGGAGGATTGCAATGAAGTCTCGATCGATGGTTCGCGCGGTGCTGCTGGCATCGGCTGCGCTGGCGGTGGCCCCGGCGTTCGCGCAGGACGCCCCTGTTTCGGGGCCGCAGGCCGCCGAGGAGGAGGTCATCGTCACCGGCTCGCGCGCGACGCAGCGGACCTCGATCGAGTTCAAGCGCACCGCCGACGTCGTCGTCGACGGGCTGGTCAGCGACGAGATCGGCGCAACCCCGGACAATAGCGTCGGCGACACGCTCGAACGGATCACCGGCGTCTCGGCCGATCGGTTCAAGGGCAATGCCAACGAACTGTCGGTGCGCGGCCTTGGTCCGACGCTCAGCTTCTCGACCTTCAACGGGCGGGAGGTCTCGACCGCCGGACCGGACCGTTCGGTCGCCTTCCAGCAATTCCCGTCTGAGCTGGTCAACGGCGTGCTGGTCTACAAGTCGCAACGCGCCGACTTCCTTGAGGGCGGCGTCGGCGGCGTGATCGAACTGCGCGCAATGAAGCCGCTCGACTATGGCAAGCGTCGCATCCAGCTTGAGGTCCGCGGCGATTTCCAGCCCAAGGACGACGATGTCTATCAGCATAGCGGCCTTGGCTACCGCGCCAATTTCTCCTTCACCGACAGCTTCAAGACCGGCATCGGCGATATCGGCATCTCGATCGGCTACCAGCGTCAGGACACGACGACGCCTGAGGATTACTACAACGCCAACTCGACCTTTCAGGCGTGCAACACCTATGCGACCAATGGCCTGACCAACACCGCGAACTGCACCCTCGGCACCACCGCTCGCGTAAACGAGACGCTCGGTCCGGTCTATTTCGCCAATTCCTCGCGCAGCTTCCGCACGCAAAAGACGGCTGAGGTGCGCGACGGCATCATCGGCGCGCTCCAGTGGCGCCCGCATCCCGATTTCGAGATCGCGTTCGACGGGCAATATTCGAACCGCGCCAGCCTGGAAGATCGCAACGTCCTGCAGATCACCGAGGGGCTGCGCGGGGTTCAGCCGCTGGTCGTCGGCAACGGTACGAACGGGTACAGCGACCACGCGCTGATGAGCTATCGCGGCAATTCGAATCTTGAGAACCAGCTCGAAAGGCGCCAGCGCAACGAAGAGTATCTGGGCGGCGGCATCAACCTGATCTGGTCGCCCGATCGCTGGAACATCGCGTTCGACGGCTCCTATTCGCGCAGCCACCGCACCGAGACGCAGAAGCAGACGCGCATGCGCTCGACCACGCGTGTGCCCTATACGCTGACCTATCGGGGCAACGATGTCGTGCCGACGGTCGATTTCGGCAGCTACGACATCACCAACCACGCCAACTTCCTCGCGGTGGGCAACACTGCGGTCTATGCGCGCAACCGCTTCGTCACCGATCGCGAGGACGTGATCTGGGCGGGCAAGCTCGACATCACCCGCGAGCTCGACGGGTTCATCAACTCCGTGAAGTTCGGCGCGCGCTATTCCGATCATCACCGCACCAACGACAATGCCCGCAACGCCGATCTCAACACGATCCCGGGTACCACGCAGCAGGTCACCGGGCTGATCACCCAGGCGAACCAGCAATGTCGGGTGCCGTTCACCACCAGCTCGTACATGAAGGGGATGGGTACCAACGTTACCCGCTGGGCGACGTTCGACAATGACTGCCTGTTCCGGACCTTCACCGGCAGCGATGATGCGCTTCCCTATCCCGCGGATGGGCGTGACCCCAGCGATATCGACGTGCGCGAAAAGATCTGGGCGGCCTATGCGATGGCCAATTTCCGTTCGGACGCGGGGTCGGTGCCGTTCAGCGGCAATATCGGTTTGCGTTGGATCAAGACCGACATCGCATCGGTGGGCTATCGCCAGGGCTATCGTCTGACGATCAATTCGGGCGCCGACACCTATGACATCGCGGTCGATCCGAGCCAGCCGCTGACGGTGCTCAACGCCAAGGGCAGCTACAATTACCTGCTGCCCAGCGCGAACATCGCGTTCGACCTGTCGCAACAGCTCAAGCTGCGTTTCGCCGGCTATCGCGCAATCGCCCGATCGGGCATCGAGAGCTTCGGCGCGGGCATCGGTCTGACGCCGTCGGTCGGGGCGGTCGGCATCAACAACATCATCTTCAACGCCACCACCGGCAATCCGAACTTGAAGCCGCTACGCTCGTGGAATGCAGATGCCAGCATCGAGCTCTACGCGTCGAAGGACACGATGCTGTCGATCGCCGGCTATTATAAATGGGTCACCGGAGCAGTGATCGGCCGGTCCGAACCCAAGCCCACGGACATCACGGTGACGACGATCCGCGATGGCGGCGCGCCGACCACTCAGACCATGACGATCAATCCGGTCGCTCCTGCCAATGATCTGGACACGCGCCATCTCTACGGTGTCGAGGCGACGTTCAGTCATGTGCTGACCTGGCTGCCCGATCCGCTCGACGGGTTCGGGATCCAGGGTTCGGTCAACCGCGCCTTCGCGAACTTCGAATTCCCCGATACCTCGCCGGTTGCCGCCTATCTCGATCCGGCCAACCTGATCGGCCTGTCGAAATGGACGGCGAGCGGATCGGTATGGTTCGAGAAATGGGGCCTCTCGCTGCGTGCGAACCTTCGCTACCGTTCCGACTATTACAAGCCGAACGGCGGTACCAACCGCGAGATCCGCGACGGCACCTATCTGAACCTTTCGGCACAATACGACATCTCGAAGCGCGTCCAGCTCAAGCTGCAGGCGCTCAATGTCACCGGCACGCCCGACATCATGTACAAGGGCGGCTATGACAGCATCGCCGAGGTCTCGAACAGCGGTACCCAGTATTTCTTCGGCGTGCGAGTGCGCCTGTGATCCTTCGCAACCTTGGCCGGACCATCCCTCTCTCGGTCCTTGCCGTCACCGCCGCTGCGGGTGTTCCATCCGCGGCGGCGGCTTTTTCGCCCGCCGGGCAGGCTGCGGTCTGTCACGGGAGCGAAGGCTATGCCGCCGCGTTCGGCGGCCGCCGCACCTTCACGCTGCGCCCTGCTGAGCTGGAAGCCATCAAGGCTTCCCTTGCCAGCGATCCTGTGGCCGCCGAAGCCTATCGCGCGTTGATCGCCCGCGCCGATCAGGCGCTCACCCGCAAGCCCGGATCGGTACTCGACAAGCGGACCATCCCGCTGTCGGGTGACCGGCGCGACTATGTCAGCCTCGCACCCTATTGGTGGCCCGATCCCGCCAATCCGAAGGCCCCCTATGTCCGCCGCGACGGACAGGTGAACCCGGAGCGGGAGACCAACCGCTTCGACCGTGTGGCACTCGGCCGGCTGGTGAGCGATACCGACACGCTGGGGCTCGCCTATTTCTACAGCGGCGACCGCAACTATGCGGAGAAGGCGGCTGCGCTCGTCCGCGCCTGGTTCCTCGATCCTGCAACGGGCATGAACCCCAATATGAACTTTGCCCAGGCGGTGCCGGGGCGTGAGAATGGCCGGGCGGAAGGTGTGCTCGACACCAGCGGCTTCATCGGCGTGATCGATGCGGTGGGGCTGATCGGCCCTTCGGGTGCCTTGTCGCCGGATGAGGTCAAGGCGCTCGAAACCTGGTTCTCGCGCTATGTCGATTGGATGCGTACCAGCCCCAACGGCAAGGCGGAGGCCGCTGCACGCAACAATCACGGCATCTGGTACGATGCCCAGATCGCTCGCTTCGCGCTGTTCGCCCGCCGCAATGACATTGCCCGCAAGACCGTCGGCGACTTCGCCAAGGCGCGGATCGCGAAGCAGGTCGATGTGTCCGGTGCGCTCCCGCACGAACTGACCCGCACCCGCAGCTTCCACTATTCGATCTACACGCTCGACGCCGCCTATCACGTCGCCGACAGCGCTGCGTGTCTCGGCACCGATCTCTACGGCGCGGACGTCGACGGCCGGTCGCTGCGCAAGGCGACCGCCTATGTCGCGGCCTATCGCGGGCGGCAGAGCGAATGGCCGTACAAGGAGATGAAATGGCCCGCCGGCGGTCTCGACGATCTCCTCACCCGCGCCGACGCGGCATGGGGGCCGGGCGCCTGGCCGCGTGAGGCTGGCGGAGACATGGTGTTGCGCTACCGTCGCGCGCGATGATCCTTCGCCGCACCCTGCTTGCCGCGCCGCTGCTGGCGTTCCCCGCGACGGCGCGGCCTCCTGCTTTCGACCTCCGCACGATCGAGCGCCGCCGTGCGATCCCGCAGGCGCAGGCGATGCTTGCCGAGCTGCCGCGCACCATCGCCGCGATCCCCGCACCGCGCAGCCCGGCGGGGCTGCACGACTATTATTCGGAGGGCGACTATTGGTGGCCCGACCCTGCCAATCCCGGCGGGCCCTATATCCGCCGCGATGGGCGCTCCAACCCCGACAAGTTCGATGGCCATCGCGACGCGCTGATCCGCTTCGGGCGGATCGTACCGATGCTCGCGGCGGCATGGGATCTGACCGGCGAGGTGCGCTATGCCGCCGCCGCGATCCGGCATCTGAAGGCATGGTTCGTCGATCCGGCGACCGCGATGAACCCCGATCTCCAGCACGCGCAGGCGATCATCGGGGTCAATACCGGCCGCGCGATCGGGGTGATCGACACGCTCCAGATCGTCGAGGTTGCGCGGGCCGCCAGCCTGTTCGCGCGCCGCAACGCGCCGGGCTATGCCGCGATCCGCATCGGTGTGGAGGCGTGGTTCGCGCGCTATCTCGACTGGCTGACCACGTCGCCCTTCGGGATCGAGGAACGCGATCAGGCCAATAACCACGGCACCTGCTGGCTGCTTCAGGCCGCCGCCTTCGCCAGCGTCGTCGGCCGTGTCGATGTGCTGGATGCGGCGCGCGAACGGCTCAAGTCCGTCATCATCCCCGCCCAGATCGCGCCCGACGGCCGTCAGCCGCTCGAGCTCGCACGGACCAAACCCTATGCCTATTGCCTGTTCAACCTCGACGTCATCGCCGCCTCGGCGTGGCTGCTGTCGAAGGGGAAGGGCGATCTGATCGCCTGGCGCACCCCGGATGGGCGCTCGATCGGCCAGGCCATCGCCTTCATGGCCCCGTATATCGCCGACAAGGCCAAATGGCCGTTCGCGAAGGACATCGAATATTTCGACGGCTTCCCGGTGCGCCACCCCGCGTTGTTGTTCGGCGCCCGCGCGTTCGACCGTCCGGAATGGTTAGAGATCTGGAGCAATCTCAACCCCGATCCTGCGATCGGTGAGGTGATCCGCAACTTCCCCGTCCGCCAGCCTTTGCTCTGGGTCGATCAGACCCGCAGATAGCGGAAGTACCAGACCTCATGGCCCTGCCGCCGCGCCTTGCGCTCATAGCGGGTCTCGGGCCAGTCATCGGGGCGGGTGAGGAAGTCCTTGGCCTCCTTCGCCTGCCAGATGAAGTCGCGGCGCTGGTTCATCACCATCATCGCCCAGCGGCAATAGGTGGGGTCGTCGGTGCCCAGCCGGAATTCGCAGCCCGGCTTGAGCTTCGCCGCGATCAGGTCGAGCGGCCCGTGATTGACCATCCGCCGCTTGGCGTGACGTGCCTTCCGCCAGGGATCGGGATGGAGCAGGTAGACGCGCTCGAGGCTCGCGTCTGGCAGCCGCTCGATCACCTCCAGCGCGTCGCCCATGTGCAGCCGCACATTGGCAAGCTCGCCGTCGCGAATATGCCCCAGCGCGCCGACCACGCCGTTGAGGAACGGCTCGCAGCCGATAAAGCCGTGATCGGGCCGCATCACCGCCTGCCCGGCCAGATGCTCGCCCGCACCGAAGCCGATCTCCAGCTCCAGCGGGCGCGCGTCGCCGAACAGCGATGTCGCATCGAGCGGCCCGGTTTCGGGCACCGCGACCTGCGGCAGCATCTCCTCGACCAGCGACGCCTGCCCGACGCGCAGCTTGTGGCCCTTCGCCCGACCATAAAGGCGGCGGATCTTCGCAGGATCGTTCATGGCGTGCGGCCCTAGCCGTGCTCGCGCCGAAAGGGAACGCCGAAGCTGCCGGTCGCTACTTTGCGGACGGAAGGGGCGGCTTGAGTTCGCGAATCTGCCCCCAGGTGACGAGGTGCGAGACGGGTGCGTCCTGGACGATCTCGTCGATCTGTGCGGGCGGCGGCAAACGGTCGCGGCTGTTGTAGCTGAGCATCTCGCCCGCGCGGACGATACTCACGGCCCATCGTCCCTTGCCGTCGTCGAGCGGTTCCCAGAGCGGAGGGCGTACCCACACAGCCTGACCCGAGTCGCTAAGCGGAAGCAGATAGCTGTCGTCGCTGCCTGTCGGGCGGTAGATGGGGCCGGTCGCGGTCGCCTGGCGGTCGCGGCACCATTGTGCGAGTTCCGGCTCGTGCGCCATGCCGGCAACCGTGCGGGCGTCGAGCTGGACGGTCACCGCATCGTCGTCCAACGGTTTCGAGGCACCGTCGAGCTTGAGCGGCGTTGGGCAATCGCCGATTCGCGTGGCGGCCGGTTTCACGGGCATTGCAGCCGGCCAGCCGAGCCCGGCGATCATCGTGTCGAGCCGCTGGACCAGCGCCGCGACCTCGTGCTTGCGGGAGGAGTAGCGGAACTTCACCAGCCATTCGCCGACCGGCACGATTGCGAGTGCGGTGCCCAGCATGCGACTGTCCGCTATCTTCCACGCGGCCCGCATCCCGCTCGCCGTCGTCTGTCGCGGCGGTACGAATGCGACTGGCAGCTCGATATCGGTCATGCGCCGAAACGCCGGACGATCGCCCATCGACCGGATCGCCTCCTCGAACCAGACCGCCGGGGCGCCCGTCGCCATGCGATAGACATAGACCGACAATTCTTCCTCTTCGGACGGGTCTGTATAGGTGAATAGCACGTCGAGCTGCGGTGCCGCATATTCGCGCGCGCCGGTACGCTCCAGGCCGGCCAGCCGGGCGGGAAGGGTGATGCCGCTGTTCGCATGGACAAATGCCTTGCCGGCCGGGGTCTCGAGCGGTGGCGGGTTCCGCTGCGCCAGTGCAGGCGCGGTGCAGGCGATCAGTGCCGCGCAAGCGAACATACGAACGATCACGGTTTCCCTCCCCATCGAAACGCCAAGCCTGACCGCAGGCTTTCCCCGGAACAAGCGCCTTTCGAAACTCAGCTCAACCGCTCGAACGCGATCTGCCGCGCGCGCGGATCGGCGCGGGTCAGCCGCACCTCGATCGCGTCGCCGGGCGTCAGGCCGGATGCGTCGACCCGCGCCGTCACCGGCAGGTCGCGCAACTGGATCGACGCCCCGCGCTCGCCGATATCGGTGACGATCGCGCCGAACTTTTCGCCCTCCTTGCCGGCCAGCATCACCGCCTCCGCCATGTCGATCACCGCGCGGTCGATCTGGTTGGCGCGGGCGTCGGCGCGCGCCATCACCTTGGGCAGCTTCGCAAAGGCGTCGGTGACATGCTCCGGAACCGGCTTGCCGTTCGCCACGGCCAGCGTTGCCTGCACGACATAGCGGTCGGCCAGCCGCCGCAACGGCGCGGTGGCATGGGCATAGGGCGCGGCAACCGCCGAATGCCACGGCGTCTCGCCCGGCCGGAACGCCTGATAGCCCGCGCCATTGCCCGCCCGTCGGATCGCCAGCATCAGCGCGGCGGCCTTGGGGTCGCACGGGTCGAGCGTGCGCTCGAACTGAGTCAGCGTTGCCCGATCCGGCCATTCGATGCCGAACGCGCGCGCCGTGTGCCGCAGCCGCCGCACCGCATGCTCGTTCGGCTCGGCCATCACCCGGAACAGCCCGGTCTTCTGCGCGATCAGCGCATCCGCCACCGCCATGTTGCACGCCAGCGAGAGCGCGGCATTCTGGTCCTCCGACGGATGCCGGTCGCGGAAGGACAAGGTCAGCTTGCCGTCCGGCCCCTCGCTCACCTCCTGCTCGGGCGGATCGACGCGCGCCGCGCCGCGCTCGGCCTCGGCCGCGATGATCCGTCCCGACAGTTCGGCGAAGCCCGCTGGCAATTCGTCATCGCGCACCGTCGCATAGGCGAGCTTGGCGCGGCTGCGGATCACCGCGCGCGTCGCCGCGTCGAGCCTGACCGCGCCGTCCGGCGCCACCCGCACGCTGAACACCACTGCCGGCCGCGGCCCATCGGGGAGGAGGCTCGCCGCACCCTCTGCCAGCACAGGTGGATAGAGGCCCGCCTTGCCCTCGGGCAAATACAGCGTCTCGCCGCGCGTCCAGGCTTCGCGATCGATCGGCCCGCCTTCGTCGACGAACCAGGCGACGTCGGCGATGGCATAATGGAGGATCAGATCGCTTCCCGCCGTCTCGATGCTGAACGCCTGATCGAGATCGGTGGCGCTCGCCGGGTCGAGCGTCACAAAGGCGCGTTCGGTCCAGTCTTCATGGTCGGACGGTGCGCGCTTCGCCGCCGCATCGGCCGCCGCCAGCACCTCCGCCGGGAACGCACCGGGCACCTGAAACTCGGTGCGGATCGCGGAAAGCTCGGTGGCGAGCGCATGGGCGGGATCGCGGATCGTCTTCATTCGGCAAGGCTAGCGGCGGCATCCGCCGTTGCACAGCGCGAACGCCGCGATATCGTGCGGCCGGGCCGATCAAAGGGGGCAATCGAATGCGGAACGGACTGGCGGCAATCGCAATGGCATTGGCCGCGCCTGTAGCGGCGCATCCCGGCGATACCGCGCTGACCCCGCTGGCGGTCAAGGTTGCTGAGAAGAGCGTCGACGAGCTTCAGGCGATGATGACGCGCGGCGAACTGACCAGCGAACAGCTCACCCGGGCCTATCTCGACCGCATTCATGCCCTCGACCGCGCCGGCCCGAAATTGCGCAGCGTGATCGCGATCAACCCGCAGGCGATCGAACAGGCGCGCAAGGCCGACCGCGAGCTGCGGCTCAACATCGCGCGCGGCTCGCTGGCCGGCATCCCGGTGCTGGTGAAGGACAATATCGACACCGCCGAGAATGCGACCACCGCCGGCAGCCTCGCGCTCAAGGACAATTTCACCAGGCGCGATGCTCCGCTGGTGGCCAGGCTGCGCGCGGCCGGCGCGATCATCCTGGGCAAGACCAATTTGTCCGAATGGGCCAATATCCGCGACGGCGATTCGATGAGCGGGTGGAGCGCGGTCGGCGGCCTTGTCCGCAACCCCTATGCACTCGACCGCAGCGCCTGCGGTTCGTCGAGCGGTACCGGCGCTGCGATCGCCGCCAGCCTCGCCGCCGTCGGGGTGGGGACCGAGACCGACGGATCGATCGTCTGCCCGGCATCGATGACCGGGCTGGTCGGCCTCAAGCCCACGGTCGGCGCGGTCAGCCGCACCCATGTCGTGCCGATCAGCTCCAGCCAGGATACGGCCGGCCCGATGGCGCGCAGCGTCAAGGATGCGGCGGCGCTGTTCGCAGGCATGATCGGCAGCGACAAGGCCGATGCCGCGACGGCGCAGGCCGATGCGCATCGCGCGGCGCTGACTCCCGACTGGAGCAAGGCGAGCCTCAAGGGCACCCGCATCGGTGTGGTCCGCCCCGAGATGCGCGCCGGCCTTGCCGCACTCTACGACGCGCAACTCGCCGTGTTGCGGAAGGCGGGGGCCGAACTGGTCGATGTGAAGCTCGCCGCGCCGTCCGAACTGCGCGGTCTCGAATTCAAGCTGCTCCAGATGGAGTTGAAGAGCGACCTCGCCGCCTATCTCGCCACCACGCCGCCGAATGTGAAGGTCCGCACGCTCGCCGACGCCATCGCCTTCAACAAGGGGTCACCAGCCGAGCTCGCCTATTTCGGGCAGAGCATCTTCGAAATGGCGGAGAAGACCGGCGGTACGTCCGACCCTGCCTATGCCAGGACCCGCGACGACGCCCGGCGCCTCGCCGCCGAAACGCTCGACACGCTCCTGACGCAGAACAAGCTGGCGGCGCTGGTCGCCCCCACCACCGGCACCGCCTGGCTGTCCGATCCGGTGCACGGCGACCAGTGGAGCGGCCCCAGCGCCAGCCAGCTGCCGGCGGTGGCGGGCTATCCCCATCTCACCGTGCCGATGGGCCTGCTGAACGGCCTGCCCGCCGGCCTGTCCTTCATCGGCGCGAAGTGGAGCGACGGCCGCCTGCTCGAGCTCGGCCTTGCCTATGAGCAGGCATCGCGTGCGCGGGTGGCGCCGGGCTATCGTACCACCGTGGATGCGGGCGCGGGGATCGAGGGGACGCGCTGAGCGTGGCTCGTCGCGTCAGTCGGACTTGACCAGCCGCGCGGTCGGTCCGCTCGCGGCTGGCGTGACCGCCCAGATGTTCTTTCCGATCCCGACATAGATCTGCTTGCGTGCAGCCATCGCCGAAAAGAAGTGAATCTCGGTCGGCGTCTGGTCGAGCACGTGGGTGATGAACAGGGCAGCGGTTTCCCCGTCCTTCGGTAGGCTCTTATCCGTCGTTGGAAGCGCAATGCAGCCTTTGGTGAAGCGGCGCATCGGTCCTGGTTTGCCTGCCGAATCGACCTCGAACAGATAATGGCCGCCGAACGGCAGCACGCCATGCTGGGTCTGCGGGGTCAGGAAATAGACCGGTATCGGGCCGTCCGGGGTTGTGGGCGGCAACACCACGGTGTTGAACGGCTTATCGACGCATAGCTGCGCTTTCGCCTCGATCAGCGCGTCGCGCGCGCTCGCCAGCGCCGCGATCATGCGGCGGCGCTGCGGAGTCATCATGGCGGCGTCGGCATCGCCCAGCTTGCGGCTTTCCGCCAGCTTGCCGTCCTTGAACCGCGCCCAGTAGAGCGGCTTGGGGTCTGCATCCCGGCTATAGAAGATCAGCTCCGCGGCATTCGCCGGGCCGTCGACGATCCATCCGCCCGCCGTCCGCGATACCTCGCGTGCCTTAGCCATCATGTCGTCGCTGCCGTGCCAGGCGGCCTGATCGTACCAGTAGATCAGCTCGCCGCGCGTGCGGGCACGGTCGAGTGCGGTCTGGTCGGCGGCCGAGACCTGCGCCAGCGCCGGCGCGGCGGCGAACAGGGCAATTGCGGCGGTCAGATATCTCGGCATCATGTCCTCCCCCGCAGATCAGGCTAGCGGCGTACGGGCCGGAAGCAACTACCTTGAAATGTAGGATTTCGTCTGCTCCGCTCGGTACCGCTCTTTGACAGGTACAGACGGTCGCGACCTCTCGCGCACGCGTGGCGGCGTGACGTTCGTGACTTTTCGCGGGTTGGCGGCATCCGCTGTCGGACTCGCGCGCGTGTAGGACCGTGACTTTTGGGACTTTCCGGGGCCCGGAAACGAAAAAGGCGGCGATCCCTGGGGACCGCCGCCTTCCGTGTCCGTTGCCGGAGGATCAGGCCAGCGCGGCCTTCAGATCCTCGACCAGGTCGGTCTTCTCCCACGGGAAGAAGTCGCCCTCGGCCTTGCGGCCGAAATGGCCGTACGCCGCGGTCTTCTGGTAGATCGGCTTGTTGAGGCCCAGGTGCGTGCGGATGCCGCGCGGGGTCAGGCCGCCCAGCTTGGCGATGCCCTGGATCGCTTCCTCGATCTTGTCGTCGCCGACGGTGCCGGTGCCGTGCGTGTCGACATAGAGCGACAGCGGCTTGCTGACGCCGATGGCATAGGCCAGCTGGATCGTGCAGCGCTGGGCAAGGCCCGCAGCGACGATGTTCTTGGCGAGGTAGCGGGTGATGTATGCCGCCGAACGGTCGACCTTGGTCGGGTCCTTGCCGCTGAACGCGCCGCCGCCATGGGGCGATGCGCCGCCATAGGTGTCGACGATGATCTTGCGACCGGTCAGGCCGGCGTCGCCGTCAGGGCCGCCGATTTCGAAGCTGCCGGTCGGGTTGATGTGATAGACGGTCTCGTCGCTGAGCAGCGCGGCCGGGATCACGTCGGCGACCACCGCCTTCACATAGGCGTGCAGCTCGGCTTCCTTGGCGCCTTCGTCATAGCCTGGCGCGTGCTGGGTCGAAACGACGATCGCGGTCGCGGCGACGGGCTTGCTGCCCTCGTAGCGCAGCGTGACCTGGCTCTTGGCGTCGGGCTCGAGGAACGGCGCCTTCTTCGAATGACGGTCGGCCGCCATCTGCTCGAGGATCTTGTGGCTGTAGTACAGCGTCGCCGGCATCAGGTCGGGCGTGTCGTCGGCGGCATAGCCGAACATGATGCCCTGGTCGCCTGCGCCCTCGTCCTTGTTGCCGCTGGCGTCCACGCCTTGCGCGATGTGCGCCGACTGCGGGTGCAGGTTGTTCTCGAAGCGCAGCGTCTCCCAGTGGAAGCCCGACTGTTCGTAGCCGATCTTCTTCACGGTATCGCGGACGGTCTTCTCGACCTCGTCGCGAACGCCCGGAGCCCAGTTGCCGGCCTCGTCCATGATGCCCTTGCCGCGGATCTCACCGGCCAGCACGACGAGCTGGGTGGTGGTCAGCGTCTCGCAGGCGATGCGCGCCTCGGGATCCTTGGACAGGAACAGATCGACGATCGCGTCGGAAATCTGGTCGGCGACCTTGTCGGGATGACCCTCGGAAACCGATTCGGACGTGAAGAGATAGCTGGAACGCATGTTTTTCCTCGTGATGCTCAGGCCGTTGCCATGCCCGATTTGGAAAGTGGATGATATAAAGCTTTTGTTATATGCGGCCCACTAGCGGGCGAAGCGGCGAATGGCAATTGCGATAGCCACCAGCAGCATTGCGCTCAGCCACACCAGCCAGTTGCCGGCCCGGGCGAACAAGGTGACGGGACGCGCTTCGGGCATCGGCGCTTCGATCGCCTTGGCTTCGCCCATCCCCGCCGCCGCGACGATCCGGCCATGCGCGTCGATGATCGCCGAGATGCCGGTCGGGGTGGAGCGCAGGATCGGCAGCCCTTCCTCGATCGCCCGCATCCGGGCCTGTGCCAGATGCTGGGGCGGACCCCAGGCGCCGAACCAGGCGTCGTTGGACGGATTGAACAGGATCGCGGGCCGGTTGTTCGGATCGACCGTCTGGCCGGAGAAGATGATCTCGTAGCAGATTTGCATGCCGACCTTGCCGAATCCGGGCACATCGACCGTTCCCGGTCCCGGTCCCGAAGCATAGTCGACATCGCCCATCACCAGTCGGGACAGACCGAGCGGCTGGAGCAGCGAGCGCATCGGCAGATACTCGCCATAGGGCACCAGATGCGCCTTGTCGTAGCGCCCGCGAATGGTGCCTGCAGGATCGATCGCGAACACCGAATTGGTCGCGGCGTCGAGCTGCTTGTCGCCGCCGAACGACAGGCCGGTGCCGCCGACCAGCGCCATGTCCTTGGGGCCCAGCGTCAGCGCGATCATCTGCCGGACGGTGCGCGGGTCGTTGCGGCTGTACCATTCGGGTGGATAGCCGTCCTCGATCCAGTAATCGACCGCGCCCTCGGGCCAGACGATCAGCCGGGGGACGGGGCCGCCGCGCGGGAACGTCGGGCCGTCATTGGAGAGCGCGGTCAGCGCGGCCATCGACTTCTCGGCACGGGTGCCGTCGAGCGTGGTCTCCTGTCCGATATTGGGCTGGAGCACACGGACCAGCAGCGTACCCGGGCGCGGTGGAACAATGGCGGGGTTGAGCAGCAGCGCCGCCGCGCCGCCTGCTACGGCCACACCGGCGATCGGCCGAAGCTCCCGCCGCGACGCCAGATAGAGGCTGCCCGCGACCGCCACGGTCAGGCCTGACAGCGCATAGGTCCCGGTCCACGCCGCAAGTTGTGCGATGCCGGGGACGGGCAGCCAGATCACGCCGAGCGGGTTCCACGGATAGCCGGTGAACATCACCCCGCGGAGATATTCGGTGACGGTCCAGGCCGCGCCGGCGACCAGCACAAAGGGCAGGTCGGGCTTGCGCAACAGGGCTACACCGCTCCGCCCGAACCGCCACGCCAGTCCCATCGCGATCGCCGGGTAGATGGCGAGGTAGAGCGAGAGCAGCACGACCGCGGCATAGCCGAGCGCCGGGGGCATCTTGTCCTGATAGGTGAAGGCGTGCTGGATCCAGTTGTTGCCCACGGTGAAATGGCCAAGCCCGAACAACCACCCACGCAGCAGCGCCTGCCTCAGCGTCGGCGCCTCATGCACCAGCCGCAACAGGATCGCGAAGCAGATCAGACCCGCGACCCACCAGTCGAGCGGGGCAAAGGCGGTAGCGGAAACGGCGCCGGCAACGAGCGCGATCAGGCGGGGGCGGGGCAGCATGGGGCCATGCTATCGGGCCAGACCGTGACAGATACAAGCGCGCGGCGTATTAGTGGCCCACTACAGTTGAGGAACCAGCATGGCGCAACCCGTTACCGTCGATATCCCACACAAGCTTGGCCGTGACGGCGCTCGTGCCCGGCTTGCCGGCGGGGTAGGAAAGATCGGGAGCATGTTCCCGGGCGGCGGCACGGTGGATGAGCGCTGGGACGGCGATACGCTCCATTTCACCGTCAGCGCGATGGGTCAGACGGTGGCAAGCCGGCTCGAGGTGTTCGAAGACCGCGTCCATGCCGAGGTCGACCTGCCGCCGATGCTGTCGCTGTTCGCCGGCAAGATCCGCGAGAAGCTACTAAAGGAAGCGCCCAAGCTGCTCGAATGACGGCGATGAGGAGACGTCCGATGATCCGATTGCTGGTCCCGCTGCCGCTGATGCTGATCGCCGCCTGTTCGGACGATCCGCCCAAGGCCCCTGCCGGGACCGAGGTGACCGCGAACGGCGCGATTTCGGCTCCGGCGCCGACGGTGACCGCCAGCAACCTGCCCTCGGCCAGCGGGCCGGGCACCGCCTTTGGCCTCACGACGAAGCAGATCGAGGATGCCGATCTTGTCGATGTGACCGGCAAGGATCTGGGCGATATCCACCGCGTTGAGACTGATGCCTCGGGCAATATCGACGCGGTGATCGTCGAGATCGCCGATACCGATCCCGATCGCTTCGTCCGTCTGCCGCTCAGCCGCCTCACCGCGGTCGCGGATGGCGACGACTGGAACCTGCGCGCCGCGACCAGCCGGGCTGAGCTTATCGCTTTGCCGCAGGCTGAGCGCTAGGCGACGGAACAGGCTTTGGTGCGGCGCCCGGGGCGCTGACCCGCCAGATCACGTTGCCGACATCGTCCGCGACCAGCAACGCGCCGGTCTTGTCCGCGGTCACGCCGACGGGGCGTCCCATCGCCTTGCCCTCGGCATTGAGGAAGCCCGTGAGGACATCGACCGGCTTTGCGCCTGGCACGGGCAGTCCGCGTGCCCCGAAGGGGACATAGACGACCTTGTAGCCGCTCGCCGGCACACGGTTCCACGAGCCGTGCAAGCCAATGAACGCACCGTTGATGTAGTTGGGGCCGAGCTGGAGGTCCTGCGCAAAGGTCAGGCCGAGCGGCGCGGTATGAGCGCCCAGCGCAAAGTCCGGCCGCGCGGTATATTCGCGCAGATCCGGCCGGCCCGGGCTGACGCGCTTGTCCTCATACCCGCCCCAATAATGCCAGGGCCAGCCATAGAAGCTGCCGAAATCGACTTGGGTCAGATAGTCGGGCGGCATGTCCGAACCCATCATGTCGCGCTCGTTCACGACGGTCCAAAGCCGCTTGGTGTCGGGGTTGAACGCCATCCCGACCGGGTTGCGCAGGCCCGAGGCGAAGATGGTCGCGCGTTTCGTCTTCGGATCGACCGCGAGGATCGCTGCACGGTTCTTCTCGGCCTCGATGCCCTTGTCGGCGATGTTGGTTTCAGAACCGACGCCGACATAGAGCGTGTTGCCGTCTTCGCTGGCGATGACGCTGCGGGTCCAGTGGCCGCCGCCGGGCAGATCGACGACCTTCTCGCCCTTGGCGGTGATCTTGGTCTCGCCGACCTTGAAGGGGAAGCGGATCAGCGCGTTATGGTTGCCGACATAAAGGGTCTCGCCGACCACCACCATGCCGAAGGGCGATTCGAGCCCGTTGCCGGCGCTGAGCAGCGTCGAACGAACTTCGGCGATCCCGTCGCCATCGGCGTCGCGCAGCAGGGTGATCCGGTTCGCCGAGGGGACCCCGGCGCCTGCGCGGCCCATCAGCCAGCGCATTACCGTGTTGGTGATCCCGCCGCCGTCGCGCGGCGGCGAGTTGCTCTCGGCAACCAGCACGTCGCCATTGGCCAGGCGGTACATCCAGCGCGGATGGTCGAGGCCGGTAGCGAAGGCGTTGACCTGAAGTCCGGCGGCGGCGGTTGGCTTGGCGCCCTGTGGCCAGCCCACCGCGTCGGCGATCTTGACGGTCGGGAACGTCTGGTTGCGCGGCGCGCTGAGCGTGGGGCGTGCTCCCGTCACCGCATTCGCGTCGAGCTTCGACACGTCGGGCCGGCTGAACCACCAGAAGAGCCCGCCAAAGACGAGAATAAGCCCGCCGATGATGATCAGGATCTTGCGGAGCAGGCTGAGTCTGGGGCGGGTCATTCTTCGGGCTCCTCACGGGCCGCCGGCGGATGGAGGCGGACTCGGCGGACGCGCGTCGCGTCGGCCTCCAGCACCTCCAGCGTCCAGCCGCTGGGATGGTTCAGGCACTCGCCGGCCTGCGGCACATGTCCGGCCAGCACGAAGGCAAGGCCGCCGAGCGTTTCGATATCTTCCTCGACCTCGCCCAGCCGCGGATCGATCGCCGCGGCGACATCCTCCAGTTCGGCCCGGGCATCGGCGTCCCAGCCGCCATCGTCGAGCGGGACGAACAATGCCTCGGGCGCGTCGTCATGCTCGTCGTCGATCTCGCCGACGATTTCCTCGACCAGATCCTCGATCGTGATCAGGCCCTCGGTCCCCGAATATTCGTCGAGCACGATGGCAAGGTGCGTGCGGCTGGCTTGCATCTGCGCAAGTAGGTCGAGCGTGCCCATCGACTGCGGCACATAAAGCGGCTGGCGCATCAGGGCGCTGATCTTGGCGGGCGGACCGGCACCCGCGGCAACCACGCCGAACACGTCCTTGATGTGGATCATGCCGATCACCCGGTCGAGCTTCTCGCGATACACCGGCAGGCGGCTGTGGCCGGCCTCTGCAAAGAGCTGGACCAGTTCGGCGAAGCTCGTCTTCTCCTCGACAGCGATGATGTCAGCGCGCGGGACGCCGACGTCGCCCGCGTCGCGCTCGCCGAAATGGAGCAGGTTGCGCAGCATCTTGCGCTCGAGCGGAGAGAGGTCGCCCTTCTTCGCGGGCTTGCCCTCGCCGTCTTCCTCGACTTCGTCGATCGCATCCTCGATGCGCTCGCGCAGCGTCTCGTTATTCTCTTCGCCGAACAGCAGGGTGCGCAGGCCGCGCCATATTCCGCCCTCGCTGCTACTGTCTCCGTTCCCGTTGCTACTGGAACCGTCCGCCATTTCCCGGGTCAATCCTCGCGTACCAGATAGGGGTCGGGGATCCCCAGAGTTTCGAGCGCGGCGCGCTCCATCGATTCCATCGCTTCGGCTTCGGAATCCCCCTGATGGTCATAGCCTAGCAAATGCAGCACCCCATGGACAATGAGGTGCGTGGCATGTTGCTCTACGGTGAAGCCCTTTTCCTCGGCTTCCGCCGCGCAGACGCCGTGCGCCAGGACGATATCGCCCAGGATCACCTCGCCATCGTCGCTGTTCTGGGTCAGCGCGTCGATCAGGTCCGGTTCGATCATCGGAAAGGACAGGACGTTGGTCGGCTTGTCCTTGCCGCGATACTGGGCGTTGAGCTGATGCACTTCGGCATTGTCGGTGAGGCGCACGGCGATCTCGATCACCGCATCGGCATCGGTAAGATTGCCGAACGGCGTCTGCGCGACGGCTGCTGCCGCCGCATTTGTGCCGATCATGTCCCAGTCGAGTTCGGGCCAGTCGCTTTCGCGCTGGACGGCAACGTCAAGCATCGCCGCCCTCATAGGCATCGACGATGCGGCCGACGATCGGGTGGCGCACCACGTCGCCGATGCCGAAGCGGATCATCGCCAACCCTTCGATCCCCTCGAGCTTGTTGACCGCGTCGTTGAGGCCGCTCGCCGAGGGGCCGCCGGGCAGGTCGGTCTGCTTGGGATCGCCGCACACCACCATCCGGCTGTTCTGGCCGAAGCGGGTGAGGAACATCTTCATCTGCATCGGCGTGGTGTTCTGCGCCTCGTCGAGGATCACGAACGCATCGGCCAGCGTACGGCCGCGCATGAAGGCGATCGGCGCGATCTCGATTTCGCCACTGGCGATGCGCCGCTCGACCTGTTCGGCGGGCAGGCAGTCGTAAAGCGCGTCGTAGAGCGGGCGCAGATAGGGATCGACCTTGTCCTTCATGTCGCCGGGCAGGAAGCCGAGCCGCTCGCCCGCCTCGACCGCCGGTCGCGAGAGGATCAGGCGCTTGACCGATCCGGTGATGAGCTGCGCCACCGCCTGCGCCACCGCGAGATAGGTCTTGCCGGTGCCTGCCGGCCCGAGCGCGAAGATGATGTCGTTCGAGACCAGCGCCCGCATATAGGCGGTCTGGGTCAGCGAGCGCGGGACGATCGTCTTGTTGCGCGTGCGGATCATGATGGGCGGCGCGGCACCCTCGTCATTTTCCGCACGGATGATGCCGGTGAAGACCGGCTCGCTCGACATGGCGATCACGGCGTCGATCAGGCCGGTGTCGATATCCTCGCCGCGGATCACGCGGCTGTGCAGTTCGGTCAGCACTTCGCGGGCATGGGCGACCGCTTCGGCACTGCCTTCGATCACCACGCGCTGGCCGCGGGCATGGATATAGACGCCCAGCCGCTCCTCAAGCGCCAGAATGTTGCTGTCATACTCGCCGAACAGCTGCGGAAGCAGTTGGGGCCGGTCGAACGTCACCTCGACGCGCGAGCGTTCGCCATGCTGGGCGGGGATCGGTTTGCGGCTCATGCGGTCCCTTCAGGCGGTGGAAAGTCACAAAGGTCATGCCCCCATCGCGCGCGAGCATGACGACCGGTTGACGAAGCTGACATATTCGCGGGGTTTTCGCGCGAAATCGACACGCGGCTGTCGGGAGCCAAACCGGGGTGCAGTGCGGAAGTTCCGTTACGCATGTCGTGTGCGGGAGGATGGCAGAGCGCGGCGATGTAGGACAGGGCAAAATCACCCGCGAGCGCTTTGGCTCGCGGGTGACGCATGTGCGCAACAGTCGGGTCAGGCCGGGATCAGCGCGCGCGCGGCGACCGCCTGAAGGAACACACCGATCGTGAGCGCGGCGTAGATCGCGCTGCCGCCGAGCACGGCCGCCCAGCGTGCTGCTGTGGGGAGACTGGCGGCGGCAACTGCGATCAGCGGGATCGCCTGTTCGGCGTGGATACCGAAGAAGTGGGCGATGCGCAGGTCGCCGCCCATCCGGTTCCAGCCGAACAGCGGCACGCTGCCGCCGACTTGCCCCACCGCATGGCCTGGCTGAGAGCTCATATAGCCGCCCATCCAGCCGCCGAGGACGAAGGTGAGGACGAGCCCGATCGCCACCGCCGCGACGAAGCTGCGCTGAAGGCCGGGCGCCGGACGACGGACGATTTCCCACGCCAGCGGCAGGGTGGTGGCGGTGAGGATCACCGCGCCGAGGCCCATCAGCGCGTACATGGTGATGTAGAAGGGCGTGGTGAGGTTGAAGTGCGATTCGAGGCCCTGTGCGGCCTGGAAGGTGATGTAGAGCAGTTCGAAGCTGCCGCTGACGATCAGCGTCCAGGCGGTGATCCGCATCAGCCAGCCATTCCGCCGTTCGGGGCGGACATAGCCCATGAACCACGCCGCGGTGAGCGCGAACACGCCGACCGAGACGAAGAACTTGGCGGGCTTCACCCAGATATTGACCCCGCTCGCCAGTGTGCGCGGATCGACGATCTGAAGCACCATCGCGACGGCGCCGAGCGCGAGCAGGGCGAAACCGTAGCGAGTGAGCAAAGGATGGCGCCGGTCGAACTCGGCAAACAGGGCGCCGGGGCGCGGCGGAGTGAGGGCAAGCGCTGTCATTGCACGGCTTCCTTCGATGGCAGCGCGGTGCGCGCGGCGAGGTAGAGGAGCAGCCCGACCGGGCCGAACAGGAAGGTCAGGGGTAGGCTGGGCAGGACGATCAGCGGGAAGATGCCCCTGCCCGCGGCGTCGCGGCTGATCCAGGCGCCGACGAACAGGTCGAACGCCAGATAGTGGAGCCAGCCGGCCGTCAGCGCGGCGTCGTTGGCGAACAGCGCACGGACTGCCTCGATCGAACCGAAGCCGCCGGTTTCGAACCCGGCGCGGCCCTGCCAGATCATCAGGATGTAGCCGACCGCGAGGATTGCGGGGATGACGAACTGGGCGGCCGGGAAGGCATATTGGCGCGCCGGTTTGAAGAACAGAGCGACGATCAGCGACAGCCAGCCGAGCATCGCGAGCTTGCCGGCGAGCGAGAAGATCAAGGACGGATCGAGCATGTTGCGACTCCAATTTGAACACTGTACAGATTGGATATGAAACGTGATGTAAACAGTGTCAAGATTGCAACTGACGAAGGAAATCGTGCCTATCACCATGGCGCGTTGCGCGAGGCGCTGATCGACGCCGCCGAAGCAATCCTGGACGAGCGCGGCGTAGAGGGGTTTTCGCTGCGAGAGGCGGCGCGGCGAGCCGGGGTTTCACCTGCGGCGCCGGGTCATCATTTCGGCGATGCGCGCGGATTGCTGACCGCCGTGGCGACGCGCGCCTTTCGCGATTTCGGCGACGCGCTGGAGGCGGGGGACGTCGGCACGCGTCGGATGGAGCGGCTGCGCGGGATCGGCATGGCCTATGTCCGCTTCGCTCTCGCCAACCGTGCGCGGTTCGAACTGATGTGGCGCAAGTCGATGCTCGACCGCGAGGATGCGGCGTTCTGCGAGGCCGGCGACCGCGCGTTCGACATTCTCGACCGCATCGCGCGCGGCGAAGGTGCGGGCGAGGGGCCGGATCTAGCGGCGATGGCGCCTTCGATCGCCGGCTGGTCGATGGTTCATGGCTTCGTCGAGCTGGCACTGAGCGGCGCGTTCGGGAACGGTCCGGAGGAGCTGGAAGCCGCGACCGAGCGGTTGCTGCCGCGAGTACTCGATCACCTGGTGATCGCCGACTAGAACCCCGGCCTCATGCCGGGGCGGCAGATGGGGCAGGCTAGGCCGCCGCCTTCACCTTCTCGACACCGGCCAGCGAATTGGGGTCGGCGCGGACGATCTCGACCTCGACCAGGTCGCCGATCTGCGCGTCGGTCGTCAGATGGACGGATTGCAGCCAGGGCGATTTGCCGAGCATCTGACCGGGCAGCTTGCCCTTTCGCTCGATCAGGACGGTGCAGCTCTTGCCCAGGGTCCCGGCGTTGAACGCGGCCTGATCGCGGTTCAAAGCGTCCTGCAGGCGCTGGAGGCGGTCGGCCATCACCGCGTCGGGGACCGTGCCGTCCATCTCGGCGGCAGGGGTACCAGGGCGCGGGGAGTATTTGAAGCTGAAGCACTGGGCATAGCCGACCGCGTCGACCAGGCTCAGCGTGTCGCGGAACTCGTCCTCGGTCTCACCGGGAAAGCCGACGATGAAGTCGCCCGACAGCGCGATATCGGGCCGGGCCTCACGCACGCGGTCGAGGATGCGCAGGTACGAATCGCGGCTGTGCGAGCGGTTCATCGCTTTCAGGATGCGATCATTGCCTGCCTGCACCGGGAGATGGAGGAAGGGCATCAGCTTCTCCACCTCGGCATGGGCGCGGATCAGGCCGTCCTTCATGTCGTTGGGGTGGCTGGTGGTGTAGCGGATGCGGTGCAGCCCATCGATCCGGTCGAGCGCGCGGATCAGGCCGTGCAGGCCGGTGCCCGCATCATCGTCCCACGCATTGACGTTCTGGCCGAGCAGCGTGATCTCGCGCGCGCCGGCATCGACCAGCGACTTCGCCTCGTCGACGATCGCGGCGAACGGCCGGCTGACCTCGGCGCCGCGGGTATAGGGGACGACGCAATAGGTGCAGAATTTGTCGCACCCTTCCTGCACCGTCAAAAAGGCCGAGGGCGGCACGCGGCGGCGGGCGGGGAGCGCGCCGAACTTGCTGGCGACCGGCATGTCGGTATCGACAGCACTGGCGCCGGCCGCTGCCTTCGCCACCAGGTCTGGCAGGTTGTGATAGGCCTGCGGGCCGACCACCACATCGACCTTGGCGCGGCGGATGATCTCTTCCCCCTCGGCCTGCGCGACGCAGCCCGCGACGGCAATCATCGGGTCCTGCCCATGCTTGCGCAGCCGGCCGATGTCCGAGAATACCTTCTCGGTCGCCTTTTCGCGGATGTGGCAGGTGTTGAGCACGACGAGGTCGGCGGCATTGGCGTCGTCGGTCGCGACCATGCCCTGTGCGGCCATCAGTTCGGCCATACGGTCGCCGTCATAGACGTTCATCTGGCAGCCGAACGACTTGACGTGGAAGGTCTTCGGCTGGGTCTTGGGGGTGGCGGTCATCCCGGCGCCTATAGTGGAATGGAGGGGGCGGCGAAACCGCCTCTGGCGTTCCGCTCGCGCTGCCAATAGATAGCCGCCCCAAATGGCACGGATCGAGACCCCCAAGCGCGTGCGCGGCACGCAGGACATCTTCGGCGAGGAACAGCGCCGGTTCGCACGCGTCGTCGAGGCGTTCGAGCATGTGCGGCGGCTCTATTGCTTCCAGCAGGTCCAGGTACCGGTGTTCGAATCCACCGGAGTGTTCGCGCGTTCGATGGGCGAGACGTCGGACGTGGTGTCGAAGGAAATGTACACCTTCCCCGACCGTGGCGACGATCTGCTGACGCTGCGACCGGAATTCACCGCCGGCATTTGCCGCGCGTACATCACCGAGGGCTGGCAGCAGTACGCGCCGCTCAAGCTGGCGACGCACGGCCCTGTGTTCCGCTACGAGCGGCCGCAAAAAGGACGCTACCGCCAGTTCCACCAGATCGACGCCGAGATCATCGGCGCCGCCGAACCCTCGGCCGATGTCGAGCTGCTGACGCTGGCCGACCAGCTGCTGCGCGAGCTGGGCATCGCCGACGGGGTGACGCTTCAGCTCAACACGCTGGGTGACGCCGAGACACGCGACGCCTGGCGCGCCGCGCTGATCGAGCATTTCCAGAGCCATCGCGCCGACCTGTCCGAGGACAGCCTGACGCGGCTGGAGAAGAATCCGCTGCGCATCCTCGATTCCAAGGACCCGCGCGATCGCCCGGCGGCGGATTCGGCGCCGGATATCGACGCGTTCCTGACCGCCGAGGCCAGGGACTTTTTCGACGCCGTCACCGGCGGGCTCGACGCGGCGGGGGTCGCCTGGACCCGCAACGCGCGGCTGGTGCGCGGGCTGGACTATTATCGCCACACCGCGTTCGAGTTCGTCACCGACCGGCTCGGTGCGCAGGGCACGGTGCTGGCCGGCGGGCGCTATGACGGACTGATCGGCAATCTTGGTGGACCCGAGACGCCGGGCGTCGGCTGGGCTGCGGGGATCGAGCGGCTGGGGATGCTGACTGAAGTCCCGGCGGCGGAACAGGCGCAGGTTGCCGTGGTCGTCGAGCGTGCGGGCTATGAGGCGAAGGGCATCGAACTGGTCGCGACGCTGCGCCGTGCGGGCGTGGTCGCCGAGCTGTTCGCGACCGGCAGCCCCAAGAAGCGCTACGACAAGGCGGTCAAGTCGAACCCGGCCGAGATCATCTCGATCGACGTGCGTGACGATGTGCCGGTGGTGAACCGCCGGACGCTCAAGCAGGACGAACTCGACGATACGACGATGGCCACCGTCATTGCGATGCTCGCTACGGTATGACCCGAATCTCGCCCGACAAGATCGCCGCGATCGAGGCGCGGCGCGACGAGCTGCAGGCGATGATGGCGACCGGCGACCTACCGTCGGACCGCTTCGTCGCGGTGTCCAAGGAATATGCCGAGCTGGAGCCGGTCGCGGCGGCGGCTGGCGAGGTGCGGCGGCTGCGCGAGGAAGCGGCAAGCCTGACCGAGATGAGCCGCGACGGCGACCCCGAGCTGCGCGCGATGGCGAGCGAGGAATTGCGCGAGAATGAGACTGCGCTCGAGAAGGCCGAGCATGCGCTGGCCCTCGCGCTGCTCCCGCGCGATGCCGCCGACGAGCGTGCGGCGATGCTCGAAATCCGCGCCGGCACCGGCGGCGACGAGGCTGGGCTGTTCGCAGGCGACCTGTTGCGCATGTACACCCGTTATGCCGAGCGCCAGGGCTGGAAGGTCGAGATGATCTCCGCCAGCACCTCCGAGGCCGGGGGCTACAAGGAAGTCGTCGCGAGCGTCGCGGGCAAGGGCGTGTTCGCCAAATTGAAGTTCGAGAGCGGCGTGCACCGCGTCCAGCGCGTGCCGGTGACCGAGAGCGGCGGGCGCATCCATACCTCGGCGGCGACGGTGGCGGTGCTGCCGGAAGCGGAAGAGGTCGATATCGAGATCCGCAACGAGGATCTGCGGGTGGACATCTATCGCTCGTCGGGCGCGGGCGGGCAGCACGTCAACACCACCGATTCGGCGATCCGGCTGACGCATATCCCGACAGGATTGGTCGTGATCCAGCAGGACCAGCGTTCGCAGCACAAGAATCGCGACAAGGCGATGCAGGTGCTGCGTACGCGGCTCTACGAGCTGGAGCGCGAGCGGCTGGCGAACGAGCGCTCGGGCGCGCGCAAATCGATGGTCGGATCGGGCGACCGCTCGGAGCGCATCCGCACCTACAACTTCCCGCAGGGCCGGGTGACCGATCACCGCATCAACCTGACCCTCCACCGCCTGCCCGAGATCCTTGAGGGCGAGATGGACGAGATGATCGGCGCGCTGGTCGCCGAGGACGAGGCCGAGCGGTTGGCGGCGCTGGACTCGTGAGGGCCGA
>CAYOXO010000037.1:0-31426 GCA_964407945.1 uncultured Stakelama sp. | reverse complement strand
TTGCCGTCCGTTTCATTTGCGTGTGCGGCCGCGGGCACCAGCGCCGCGAGCGATGCCGCGACCAGCCAGACAGTCTTGTTCCGGGTACGATGCTTCAAATTCAAGTTCACGCTAATTCCCCCTGCGCGGCCCTTCGGGCCTGCGTGCGGTGATGATGTTGGGTTCAGGCGGCCTGACGGGCGCGGCCGGCGACCGCGGCGAAAGGCGCGGGATCGATCCACGCGGCGATGTCGAAATCGGCGGCGAGGAAGCCGTGCTCGAACAGAAAGTCCTTGTACCGGCCGAGCGCACCGGCTGCCTCGTCGTTGAGGAAGGTGCCGAGGCTGGCGGGTGCATTGGCGCCATAGGCCCGCCGCACCCAGTCGGGAGTCGAACCGGTTTCGCGCGCGATATAGGCGATGGTCTCGTCGGGATGCGCCCGCGCCCAGTCGCCCGCGGCGATCACTCGCGCGAGGAAACGCTCGACCAGATCGGGACGCGCCTCGATCAGCGCGGCATCGACGGTGAGCGTGCGCGGCGTGCCGTTATTGGCGCGCACCCACGCATCGGGATGATCCCCGAGCGAGGCGACGATATGCGCCCCCGCGAGCCGCGCGGTCTCGAGCCCCAGCGCGCCCTTGACGTAGATCGCGTTGACCTCGCCGCGCACCAGCGCCAGCACTTCGGCGCGATAACCGTGGCGGGTACGGGCGCGCTGGCGTTCGCCGGTGGCGATGCCCTCGGTGCCGCTGCCCGCAGGATCGGCGCTGACCGTGTCCACGCGCTCGACATCGGCGAGGGTGAAGCCCGCCAGTTCGAGCGCGCTGGCGAAACCCTTGAGCGCGGTGGCGCGGTTGAAGTCGATCGAGATCGGGTTGACCGGCAGCCCGATGCGTCGCCCGGCAAGATCGCGCGCGGTGCGGATACCCGAGGCGGGCAGCGCCAGGATCGCCTGGAACTCGTCGGTCCAGGACAGGCCGATCACCCGCGTGTCGCGGCCGTTGGCGCGCGCCCAGATCGCGGGGATGTTGCCGCCCTGACGGAACGAGCTGGGCAGGTTATGGTCGAAATGGCTTTCGCGGGCATTGAGGTCCGCGGTTTCCTGAATCGACTTGAGGCCGATCCCGTCGCTGCGGAATTCATCGGCCAGCCAGCCGAGCTGGACGGCGATGCCAAGCCCGGTCGGCACCGGGCAGCGCGTGTACCAAAGGTCGTTGATTGCGTCGGTCATGGAGGGTTCCTGACGTTGAAGCGCAAGCGACCGCCGCGTCCGGAAGCCCTCGAAGCGCCACCGTCCGTCGCGCTCGTGGCGCGCAGAGCATCGACCGCGAGCGTCAGCCCGCGGCGGTCAGTTGCAGATGTCGGTTGGGATCAGCGCGTGGCTGGACAGGACCGCCCCAAGGGCAGCGGCGGCGTTGCGGAGGAGATACACTGGCTCATCGTCGTTCCTTATCAACTCGGAAACACGAGGCCGCCGGGCTCCATCGGCAACACCGTGCGCTTTAGCAATTGGTGACGCGGCGCAATCTGCATTCCGTCAAAAACCGCGGGTCGATGTCGGCGACGAATCGCCGCGCCGGCCTGACCAATACCGACGACTCAATACATATCGATTGAGTGGGAATTGTGCAAAAAGCTTTGCTTGCGATTGGCCAATGGGAGCTTCGCACGGTTTCGCGCTCACCCTTTCCCTGAGGCACAGGCGCCCGAACAGATGCCTCAGGCTTGATCGGGCATCAGGGCAAGGGTCACCCCGTTGGTCCAACCGAAGCCGATCTCGGTCCCATATTCGCCACCGCCGCCGGCCCGACGTTGCTCGACATCGTATTTCTCAAGCAGCTGGCCGGTGGCGTCGTAATGGCTCGCGACCATCGCCAGCCAGCGCTGCGCGATCGTATCGGCCAGCTCGGTCTGGCCATAGGCGCGCAGTCCCTCGATCGCGACCCAGTGCAGCGGCGCCCAGCCGTTGGGCGCATCCCATTGCTGATCGGTCGTGTCACCGGTGGTGAGCAACCCGCCAGCGCGCAGCAGCCCGGCCATCGCATTCGCCACAGCCGGCACGCGTTCTGCCGAAGCGACCCCGGTGAACAATGCGAAACCAAGTGCAGCCGTCAGTTGATCGCGAGCCCGCCCCAGGTCGATGTCATAATCGGCATAGAATCCGGCATCCGGGTTCCACAGATGCCTGTCGATCGCATCGCGCCGCGCGTCTGCACGCCGGGCAAATTCCGCGGCCACCACGTCGTCGCCGAGCGCCTTCGCCTCCTCTGCAATCACCCGCTCGAGCCCGAACAGAAGCGCGTTGAGATCGATCGGGAGCAACCGGGTCGTGCGGATCGTCTCGAGCGACTTGCCGTCGCCCAGCCAGCGCGAGCTGAAGTCCCAGCCGCTTTCCGCAGCGGCACGGATATCGCGCCACAATCCGGGCGCGTCGCGATCCGGCGCGCGCTGTCCCAGCTCGATATCCTCACGCCAGCTCTCATCGCGCGGCGCGGCGCGGTCGTCCCAATAACGGTTGAGCAGCGCGCCGTCCGCGAGCCGGACGACGCGACGATGCTCGCCATCGGGCGCGAGGTCTTCCTCGCCCGCCATCCAGAAGTCATGCTCGGCGCGCATCCAGCGCAGCCGCTGCGCCCGCGCATCGGCGGACGCATCGCGCGACAGTGCCGCCATCAGATAGAAGACCGGCGGATGCGAGCGACTGAGATAATAGCTGCGTGTGCCGTTGGGGATGTGACCATAGCGGTCGATCAGGCTGCCAAAGACGGCGATCATGTCCTCGACCAGATCCTGCCGGTCCGACCGGACCAGCCCCAGCATCGTGAAATAGCTGTCCCAGTAATAGAGTTCGCGGAAGCGCCCGCCGGGCACGACATGACGGCGCGGCAGCGCAAGGAGCGAGGCGCCGGGCGCCGGCGTCTCGGCCTCGCGCGTCAGCACCGGCCAGAGGTGAGTGATATGCTCGCGCAGCGGACGTCCGTCAGGCGCGTCACAATCCGCTTCCGTGGGAAGGATGAAGTTCGCTTCGACGAATGCGCGCAGCGCCGCATCGTCAGCGGGGGCCTGCCCCTTCCAGTCCTCCATGATCGCGTCCGGTAGGCGGCGGGGAACCGCGTCTGCAAAGGTCTTGGAATCGGTGAACAGGCCGCGCTCCTGAACCGTCGCGAACAGATCACCGAACAGGTCGGAAGGCTGAGGGGCACCCGTCATGCCGCGGCAACCGCCTGGCGTTTGCGGATCACGGGCAGGGCAAGGGCGATCAGCGCGATCGGAACCAGGGTGAAATAGAAGGCGAGCGCGCCGGGAAGGCGCTGGAACAGCAAGCCGGTAATGAACGAACCCAAGGTACCTCCAAGTGCCGAGAAGATGACGATCAGCCCCATCATCGCCGCGTGGCGGTGGCGCGGGAGCGCGCTGAGGGCGACCGAGCAGAGCGTGGGATAGATCGGCGCCAGGAAGACGCCGAGCAGCGGGAAGAGATAGGCGGCAATCGGCGCATCGAACCAGCCGGTGTCGGGGCGCGGGGTGACGCCGCTGGCGAGCGGAAGCGACACGACGATCAGCACCGCGATACAGCCGAGGCAGCCGAGCAAGGCAGGCAGCCACGCCACCCGGCGCAGCACCACGCCCGAGGCGAGCCGCCCGACAGCGAGCGCGCCGACGAAGATGCTGGTCATCTGAACGCTCATTGCGGCGGGCAGGTGCAGCACTTCATTGTTGAAGGTCGGCAGCCAGGTGCCGACGCTCTGTTCAACCAGCACATAGAGGAACAGGCCGGCGAGCACCGCGACGCTGGCGGGCAAGGCGGCAAGGCGGAGCATCTCCCCCCAATGCGCGGTTTCGGCATCGTCGGCCGCGACTGCAGCGCGCTCGTCGAGCGGGGTGACGAACCACAATAGCGCCAGCGCGAGGCAGGCGCCACCGAGCACCCAATAGACGTGGAGCCAGGCGCTGCCGGTCGTATCCGCACCGACGAACCAGCCGAACAGCCAGACGCCGACCAGCAGCCCGATCATGAACACACCCTCGACCAGGCCGGTGATGCTGGCATGATCGGCAGGATCGCGCGCGAGCAGGCCGATCGAGGAATAGGTCGCGACCTTGGCGATACCGAAGCTGAGGCCGGTGGCGACGAACAGCGCCTGCATCGCGACGAAGCCGGTGGCGAAGGAGGCGAGCAGACAGGCGATGCCGATCAGCGTCATCACGCCGATCAGCGCGCGGCGATACCCAAAGGCGGGGACGCGGGTCGCGAGCAGGAACGAGGCCGCGACCACCGACAGGTCCTTGCACGCCTCCAGCGTCGAACCCATCGGCTTGGTGGCGTCGAAATGGCGGATCGACTGAAGAATCACCACACCGACGCTGTTCATCAATATGCCGAGCACAGCGTAGGTGAGCGCGAGCGCGATGATGACACGAACACGATTCATCGCTGCATCGCCGGGAGGATCGCTCGTCAGGCCTTCGGTCATCACGCACCTCCCCGTGGCGCAGGCCTGGTGGCCCGTCGTTTCGATGCCTAGGCCTATAAAGTTATGAAATGCATTTCAAGAGCATTGCTTGGCATGGGGTGATTGCCTCAAGCTGCGGATACAAGAATCCACCGTCACCCCGGCCTTGTGCCGGGGTCCAAGGTGCCGCACGCGATGGAATGGAGCGGACAGGACATTGTTCGCCGCCCGGTGGACCCCGGCACAAGGCCGGGGTGACGGTGGGGTTTGGTGACGGTTGGGGAGTGGCGGTCAGCCCAGTGGGATCGGCTACCGGTGCGGTGATCCAAGGCGCGCTGATGCCGCCCGAGTGGCGCAGTCGCGCTCAGGTCTCGCGGATCACCATCTGGGTGGGCAACAGGGTCGAGCGGGCACGGGCGCCGTCGATCTGCTGCATCAACTTTTCCACCAGCAGCGCGCCGGCGACATCGGTCTTCTGGTCGATCGTGGTGATGCTGGGATTGAAATGCCCGGCGGGCGGGATGTTGTTGTAACCGACCAGCGCATAATCCTGCGGCGCGGTCAGGCCGCGGTCGCGGAACGCGCCGATCGCCGCCATCGCCGCGGTGTCGGAGAAGGCAAAGACCGCATCGGGCCGCGCACCGCCGGCGAGATAGGAAGCCACCGTTTCCGCCGTGGCGGCGAAGGCCATCGAGACGATGGGGAGATAGTCGACCGTCACCTCGGGATGGCGTGCCGCCTCCTGGCACAGCCCTTCATAGCGCAGCCGCAATTCTTCATGCCGGATATCGCCGACGAACAGCCATTTGGTCCGACCGCGTGCATGGAAATATTCGCCTGCCAGCCGCCCGCCGAGCAAATTGTCGCTGCCCACCGCGCAATAGCCTGCGTCCTTGGACACCGCCCCCCACACCGCCATCGGAATGCCGCGCCGGGCAAGGCCGCGCAGCATCGCGTCGCGCGTCCCCTGCCCCAGGATGATGAAACCGTCGGCGGCGCGGGCGCGGTGGAAATCCTCGAACGCGCGGGCATCGTCGAGGCCGGGCGGCGAGAGCAGCAGCTCCTGATTGCGGATCGACAGCGCCTCCGACACGCCGGCCAGCAGCTCGAAGATGAAAGGATCGCCGATCGCGCCATGACGGTGCGAGGCGAAGTCGAGCATCACCGCGATCGTACCGGTGCGCGACTGACGCAGCTTCTTGGCATTGCGGTTGACGGCATAGCCGTTCGCCTGCGCAACCTCGAGCACGCGGGCCCGCGTCTCCCCGGTCACCAGCGGACTGTCGTTCAGCACGCGCGAGACGGTGGGCATCGACACGTTCGCGAGACGCGCAATGTCGCGCATCGTCGGGCGACCGCGCGACTTCGTTGATTCTGGGGGGCCGTCGCTCATCTGCGCAGACCGTAGGCGGGCAACGGGTGTGCATCAAGCGCCGCAAGCGCGTTTTGCAAACTATCTTGAAAAGCATTTCATAAATGCATAGCATCACCCCCGAAGGGCAAATGTGCCCGGTCATATTCGAAGGGGAGGAAACATGCTTCGAAGTGCAATTCTCATGCTGGGCACCGCGCCGCTGGCGCTGATCGCCACCCCAGCGCATGCGCAGACCGCAACCGATTCGCAGGCCGCAGCAGAGCCCGCACCCGAGGAAGAGATCGTCGTCGTCGGCACTGCGGGCGGCGGCACGCGCCGTCAGGATGCGGCCTTCGCCGTCACCACGCTGAGCGAGGATCTGATCGACCGCGCCGCCCCGACCAGCACTGCCGACATCCTGCGCGCGGTGCCGGGCGTGATGGCCGAAAGCTCGGGCGGCCAGAACGGCGCCAACATCTTCGTGCGCGGCTACCCCTCGGGCGGCGACGCGCAATTCGTGACCTTCCAGATGGGCGGCGTGCCGATTTATCCGCCCGCAACCCTCTCCTTCCTCGAAAATTCGCAGCTCATCCGTCTCGACGAGACGGTGAAGCGCATCGAAGCCGTGCGCGGCGGCACCGGCTCGCTCTTCTCGAGCGGCCAGCCGGGCCTGACCGTCAACGTCGTGCCGCGCACGGGCGGCAGCCGGTTCGAGGCGTTCGGCAAGGTCAGCTATACCGATTATGGCGAGATCCGCGGCGATGCATGGGTCTCCGGGCCGCTCGGCGAAAATACCGGATTCATGATCGGCGGCTATTACGCGCAGGGCAACGGCGTGCGCGATCCGCAGTTCCGCACCGAAAAGGGCGGCCAGATCACAGCGAACATCCGCCACGAGTTCGACAATCGCGGATCGGTCGAGATCTATGCCCGCTACCTCAACGACCGGGGCCAGTGGCTGCTGCCGATCCCGATCAACTCGAACAATGGCGAGATCAGCGCCTATCCCGGCTTCGACGCGGGCACCGGCACGCTGCCCGGGCGCGAGACGCGGGTGACGACCAACATCGTCGGCCGCACGCTCGACCTCGCGCAGGGCCGTGGCGCCGATGTGATCAACACCGGCCTGTCCTTCGAATATGAGGTCGCCGACGGGCTGCGGCTGCGCGAGCGACTGAGCTATCTGGGCGGCAATGCCGATACCGTCGGCATGGTCCCTGCGGGTCCCCCGGTCGCGGCGTCGGCGATGGCGACGACGCTGGGCGGCGCGGGATCGACCGTGTCGACCCTGACCTATGCCAATGGCGGGCAGGCGGTGACCGGCGGCGCCAATGCGCAGGTGATGCGCGCCGGCCTGTGGGAAGTGCGCAAGAAGATCTCATCCTTCGTGTCGGATACCGCGTTCGAATGGACCGCAGGCAGCAACAAGCTGACCGGCGGATTCTACTATGCCGACTACACCTCGCGCGACAAATGGGTGCTGGGCAACCAGGTGCTGCTGACCGCCGAGCCCAATGCGCGGCTGCTCAACATGACACTGAACGGCGGCCGCACCGCGACGCGCAACGGCTTCACCAGCGGCCCCGGCTTCCAGGTCGACGCCTTCTACAAGGGCAGCGACTATTCCTTCTACGCGGTCGATGAGTTCCAGATCACGCCGGAGTTGCGGATCGACGGCGGCATTCGCTGGCAGCGCCATGTCGTCGACGCGACGCTGCGCACGCCGCAAGCGGCGACGGTCGATCTCGATGGCAACCCGAACACGCTCTACGACAATGGCGTCAACGTGCTCGGTGGTCCGCGCCAGCTTCGCTATGCCGACTCGGCATGGTCGTGGACCGCGGGGATCAACTACGACATCACCAGCCAGATCGGCGTGTTCGCCCGCTACAGCCGGGGCAACAGCTTCCCGATGTTCGACAATCTGCGCGAGGGGCTGACGCAGATCGCGGAAGTCGACACCTATGAGGGCGGCCTCAAGATCTCGACCCCGATGGTCAGCCTCTACGCCACGCTGTTCCACAACAAGTTCGACGGGCTGGCGACAACGGCGCTCATCAACAATGTGCCGCTCAGCGCGGTCGGCGGTGCCAAGGCGACCGGCGTCGAGCTGGAAGGCGCGATCCGGCCGTTCAAGGGCTTCAGCATCACCGCGGCGGGCACCTGGCTCGACGCCAGCTATGTCGACTTCTTCTCGGGCGGCGGCACGATCAACAACACGGGCAATCAGGTGCAGCGCCAGCCGAAATGGGCGTGGCGCGTGACCCCGGCGTACGAGGTCGATCTGGGCACGGTGAAGCCGGCGCTGTTCGCAACGCTGCAATATACCGGCGACCGCTTCTCCGACCCCGAGAATCTGCAGGTGCTGCCCAATTTCTACCAGCTCGATGCCGGCGTGTCGGTCGAGGTGGCGGAGCGGGTGACGCTGGCGGTGACCGGCAACAATCTGACCAACGAGATCGGCCTGACCGAGGGCAACCCGCGCATCATCGGCGGACAGGGCTCGGGCACGATCCTGGCACGCCCCATCCTCGGCCGTTCGTTCCGCTTCAGCGCCGCGCTGAAGTTCTGACGGCCACCTTCCTCCCCGGGCCAAACCCTCTCCCCCTTCTTTGGTCCGGGGATTTTCTATCCTGAGCCGTTGTCCGTAGCGTAACCGGAGACCTGCCCATGCGCCGCCGCAGTTTGCTCAAGGGAATAGCGGGGGCGGTGGCGGTTTCGGCGACCGCCACCGCCGCAGCGCGCGCGGCGGGACGTCAGCGCAATATATTGCTGCTGATTTCCGACGACCAAGGGCTGGATCTTGGCTGCTACGGCACGCCGGTCACGACCCCGCGGCTCGACCGGTTCGCGGGGGAAGGGACGCGGTTCAGCCATGCCTTCGCTGCCGTTTCCTCGTGCAGCCCGAGCCGGGCAGTGATCCATACCGGGCTCTATGGCCACCAGAACGGCATGTACGGGCTGCAGCACGATGTTCATCACCAGTCGCTGCTCGACGGGGTCGAAACGCTGCCGTCGCTGCTGCGCCGGGCGGGCTATGCGACGGCTTTGGTGGGCAAGAAGCATATCGGGCCGGACAAGGCCTTCCCGTTCGAGGCGGAGCTGGTGCCCGAGCGGTCGGGCATCCGCGACGTGCGCGAGATGGCGGTTGCTACGGCGAGCTTCATCCGCTCGACCAGTGACCGTCCGTTCTTCGTCACCGTCGCCTATAGCGACCCGCACCGCGCCGCGACCGACTATGGCAATGACCGGCCATGGCCGGGCGTGACGCCGGTCAGCTACGATCCGGCAAAGGTGCATATCCCTTCGCATCTGCCCGACCTGCCCGAGGTACGGCGCGACCTTGCCGAATATTATGAATCGCTGAGCCGGCTCGATACGGGAGTGGGGATGCTGCTCGACCTGCTCGCGGAGAGCGGGCGGGCCGAGGATACGCTGGTGGTGTTCCTCAGCGACAATGGCCGGCCGTTTCCGGGCGCCAAGACCAACCTCTATGCGCCGGGCCTGCACCTGCCGCTGATCGTGCGTGCGCCCGGGAGCGGGGCGTCGGTGAACGATGCGATGGTGAGCTGGACCGACATCGCGCCGACGATCCTCGACTGGGCGGGCGTGGCGCCGCCGGACTATGCGCTGTCGGGCAGTTCGCTGATGCCGATCCTGGGCAAACCGGGCGATCCGGCGCGCGACGCGGTGTTCGCGAGCCACGAGTTCCACGAGATCAATCAATATTACCCGATGCGTGCCGTCCGCACCCGGACGCACGGCTATATCGTCAACCTCGCCCATCCGCTCGACTATCCCATCGCGGGCGATGTCGCGGGATCGCCGAGCTGGAAGGCGATCGCGGCGAACCGATCCATCCGCATCGGCAAGCGGGCGCAGGCCGCCTATCTCAAGCGGCCGGCCGAGGAGCTGTACGACCTGACGCGCGATCCCGACGAGGTGGTGAATGTCGTGGGCAATCGCGCCTATGCAGGCGTGCTGGCCGATCTGCGTCAACGGCTGCTCAAGATGCGCACTGCAACGCGCGACCCGTGGCTGGCGGGGCAAACCGATCCCTATGCGCACCTGAAACAGACATGAGGGCGAAGATATGATGAAGGTTTTCGGTGCCCTGCTCGCGCTGATGGCGACGACTCCGGCGCTCGCGCAGCAGGACTCGGCCGCGGTCGAGATCCCGGCCTTCACGCTGCCGCCGTCGGACCAGCTCAGCGACGAGGCGAAGGCGGTGCTGCTGCGGATGCGCGCGGCGCGCGCGCCCGACCTCAAAGGCGACATCGCGAAGCAGCGCGCCTTCTACCAGACCTATAATGACAATCGGCTAGCGGAGATGCGGCGGCATTTCCGGACGCGCGAAGAGCGCGTGAAGCTGGGCGACGTGGCGGTCGATATCGTCACCCCGGACGCGGGTATCGACCCGCGCAACAAGCACCGCGTGCTGATCAACGCGCATGGCGGCGCGTTCATGTGGGGATCGGGCAGCGGCGCGCTGGTCGAGGCGATCCCGATCGCCGCGACGATGGGCATCAAGGTCGTCACGGTCGATTATCGGCTGACCCCGGAGCATCGCTATCCCGCGGCGTCGGAGGACGTGACCGCGGTCTATCGCGCGCTGCTGAAACAATACCGGCCGGAGCATATCGGCATCTATGGCTGCTCGGCGGGTGGTGTGATCACCGCGCAGTCGGTGGCGTGGATCCGCAAACAGGGGCTACCGCGCCCGGGTGCGATCGGCACTTTCTGCGGAACCGCGGCGGGGTTCAGCGGCGACAGCCCCTATCTGGCCGGGCCGATCGCCGAAGGTACCGCGCCGCCCGCCGGGCCGCTGCCGAAGCTGCTGCCCACGGCCTATATGGCGGGGATCGCGGGCGACGATGCAGCGGCCTATCCTTTGCTCTCCGACGCCGAGATCAAGGCGTTTCCGCCGACTCTGCTGCTGGCGGGAAGCCGCGATTTCGCAGCAAGCGCATTGACGCTGGCGCATCGCCGATTGGCGCGGGCCGGAGTGCCGAGCGAACTGTTCCTGTTCGATGGATTGCCACACGCCTTCTTCGTCTGGCCCGATATGTCGGAATCGATGGAAGCCTATCGCGTCATCGCCCGCTTCTTCGACCGGCATCTGGGTCGATCGAGATAGGCGGGCAGCTCCCTTCCACAATCGAGCGTTGACGTTTCTATATTGGCATATACCATCCTGATCAGAAAATTCAGGAGAGGTACTGTTATGCGTGTCACGCGTCGTCAGGCGATCTGCGCCGTGGGAACAGCGGTCATCGCTGCCCCCCATGTCGCGCGAGCGAGCTTCCAGATCAGCCCGTTCAGCAACAAGGCCTATTCGAAACGCGCGATCGAACTGGTCCGCCAGTCGGTCGTCGTCGACATGCTCGCCCCGATCAAGATCGAGTTCGACCCGGCCTTCTACGCCAAGGCGATGAGCGAGAAGATGGCCGCCGATTTCCGCGCGAGCGGCATCAACGCGATCCACCACGCGATCGGCATCGGCGGCCCGACGGCGAAGGAGCAGGCACTCAGCTTCTTCGCGATCTATGGCAATTACGTCGCACGCAACAGCCATGTCCTGACCGGTGTCGATACCTTCGCCGACATCCTGCGCGCCAAGAAGGACGGCAAGGTCGCGGTGATCATGGGCCTGCAGAATGCCGACCATTTCCAGAGCCCGGCGGACGTCAAGACCTTCTATCAGCTCGGCCAGCGCTGTGCCCAGCTGACCTATAATTCGCAGAATCTCATCGGATCGGGATCGACCGAGCGTGTCGATGGCGGGGTCAGCGATTTCGGCGCATCGATCATCGAAGCAATGAACAAGGTCGGCATGCTGGTCGACGTGTCACATTGCGGCGACCGCACCACGCTCGACGGGATCGCGATTTCGAAGAAGCCGATCTCGATCACCCACAGCAACTGCCGCGCCCTGATCGATCATCCGCGCGTCAAGACCGACGAGGCGATCAAGGCGATGGCCGCGAAGGGCGGGGTGATGGGCATCACCGGCGTGCGCAACTTCGTGAGCAAGACCGACCCGACCACGATTGCGAACTATGCCGACCATATCGACCATGTCGTCAAGCTCGTCGGCATCGACCATGTCGGCATCGGCACCGATTCCGACCTCTATGGCTATGACGACACCCCGCCGGAGCTGAACAAGATGCTGCGCGGCGCCTATAAGGACAGCTATGCCTTTCGCGAGAAGATCGACATCGACGGGTTCGACCACCCGCTCAAGATGTTCGACCTGACCGAAGAGCTGATCCGCCGCAATTACTCGGACGCCAATATCCGTGCGGTGCTTGGCGGCAATTTCCAGCGGCTACTGACCGCGACCTGGGGCGGCTGACCGAACTGAGAGCTATGGCGACCGGTTGAAGGCTTGCATGCCTTCAACCGGCGTCGAGGCGGCCGCATGAATTGAGGCCCGCCGAGTTCAAGCCGGACGCCCGATCAGAGGCAGCGCGGATCCCTGACCGGCGCGTCGCTGCCGCGTGTCAGCCAGCGGCCGTCGGGCGCGCGATACTTCTCGCCCGGCGCGGTGCGGGCGATGAGGTTGCAGCCGGTGACGAACGCCATCTGCTCCACCGTCGAGCTCGCCGCCGCCTGCTGAGTGTATTGGCGCTTCCGCTGGATGTTGATGTTGTTCACGATCGCCTGAAGCTCCGGCGTTGCGGCACCGACGATGCCGAGATAGCCGTCGGGCTGCTCGCCGACGAGACCGCCCTGACGGGCCGACTGATAGGCGGGGTCGCGCTGAGCGGAGGCGGGAACGACCAGCGTGGCGGTGAGTGCCGCCGCGAAGCCGAAGGTGGATAGCATCTTGCGCATCAGAAGATTCCCGGATTGTCCTGAATGATGGCCTTCGCCTTGTTGTCGAGACGATAGACCACTTCCTGGGTGATCGAAATATTGAGGTTGATGACGATCGGTTTGTCGGGCGCCGTCACATTGACGCAGCCGCCTGCGACCATCGCGGGGGCAAACCCGAGATACCCAAGCCATCGCGGCAATGCCTGTGTCTTGCTTCGTAGCTGCATATACTTGCCTTTCATGGGACAGGGCCGCTTTCACGAGGCTGAACGGCGGGTTTGGCGGCTTCCTGTGCACGTTTCTGCTCCTCGATCAACGAAGGCAGGTTGCGCTCGATCAGGCGGCTGGGATCGTACCATGACTGAACCGAGTCCAGCAGCTGGCGGAAAGGCGCGCTGATGCGGACGTTGAACACAAAGGGCAGTTTCGCCAGCCTGCGGATCAGGAAGTTGGACTTGGTGCCTTCGCCCTGGCTGACCCCTGAGAAGCTGACATCGGTGATCATCTCACCCGCCAGCGGACCGCTCATCCGGATGGTCAGGTTCTTGTAGTTCAGCGACTTCAGCGCCTGGAACGCCATATTCCCCCAGAGGCCGACATCCTGCCGCGATACCTCGCCGACATAGGCGATGCGCCCGCCGGCCCGCGCGCGCAGTTCGCCCCCCTCGATCCGGCCGCCCTTGGCGTCGAAGATCATCGGAAGCGTGCCGTCGAACGTACCGGTGGCATCGAGATTGTCGAACGCCATTTCCTTGAGGAACAGCGCCGCATCGACACCCTTTACATGGAAGGTCATCCGCCGCTCCTGCTTCTCGTCAAAGTCGAGGATGGTGGGATCAAGGATCAGCTCTCCCCCCGCAAAGGGCCAGCGCCCGCCCTCTACCTCAACGCGGCGCGCATCGAGCAGGCGATAGCGCAACGCGCCGTCACGCACCGGAACGCCGGGATTGATCTCCGCTACATTGGCCGCCTGCCCCGATGCGGTTTGCATGTTGAGCAGGTCGATGAAGTCGAGCTGAGTCGTCAGCCCCTGAACCTGCCCGAAGACAGCCGCCAGGCTGACATTGGTCGCGGTAAAGCGGCCGGTGCTCGTCACCGTATCGCCCGACCAGTCGAACCGGCCCGTGCCGGCGACCAGTCCGTCCACATCGGCGATCACGCCAAAGGTGAGTGCGGTGAGCTCGTTGGGCTGAAGGCCTTCGGTATGGAAACGGATGCCGGGTATGTCGAGCAGGGCGTGCCCCGTTCCCTGCGCCAGATCATGCGAAACCGTCACATTTCCTACCGAAACCTGACGCTTGGGCCCGATGAGCGCGGCCTGGGCGGTGATCTTTCCGTCGCTCAGCCGCAGGGCCGCATTCGGGGCCTGCAGGGGTTCGAAGCGGGGCTGTGCCTCGGTGTCGGACAGGACAAAGGCGCCCCGTAGCGCGAGGTCGCCCTTCTCGACCTGCCAGCGCCCCTTGCCGCTCGAAAGTGCCAACGGCACGGCGCCGATACGACCACCAAGCGCATCGAAGTCCCCGCCAAGGCCGGCGCGGAAATCGCCGCCGAACTGGCCGATGTCGAGGCGCGTCGCCTGATCGGCGCCCAGGCGCACCGCAGCGTTGGCGATCGCAAAGCGGCTGGCGGCGAGATCGACTTGCGCTGCGTCCGCCGCAAGATTCAGGGGACTGTCCCCGACCCTGCCCCTAAGATCCGGTTTCAAGCTTCGAATACCACCGGCAAGCCCCTGCGGGCTCCATCGGACCATGGCTGGGCCGACCGGGCAGAGCTGGAGGCGGTCGCCATCCAGCACCGCGCCGCCAACCGCGACCCGCGCGAAGCCGATCGTGGCGCATGCGGGGTTCACTTCGACCATCTGCGCATTCCAGCGCAGCAACAGCGGCATCGACAGCCCATCGATGCGACCCTCGCCGAGCGGGCCGGACAGGGTCATCGCCGCCCGGGTCTCGCCAGCCTTGCCGCGCAGGCGAAAATCGAGGGAAGAGAGTTCCAGCCGGGCGTCACCCGCCCGATAGGGACGAACGATGCCAATGCCGCGCAGTTCGCCACTTCCCGGCCGCCGCGTCAGGTGTATGGCCGCATCGGGCAGTCCGCCGCCGCCGAGCGAAAGCTGCCCGGCGAGATCAACCTCGCCGTCGCTCAGCCCGAGACCGGAGCCCTGATCGAAGCGCAATCGCGCGCCCGAACGTGCAGTCAGATCCAGCCGCCGCAGGTGAAGCGCGCTCCGATCACCGCGTGCAGCGAACTCGAGCGCCGCAGAGCCGCCGAAGCTGCGTCCTGCCTCACGCAAGGCGAGCGCGAGCTGGCGGATCAAGGGCGCCGCGGGCGTACCCCGCCCGGTATCGGCATAGGTCGTGACTTGACCGAGCAAGGGAGCGGGCAACGCCGCACCCTGTACCGTCGCCTCGCCCTGGAATGCGATGGTTTCCCCGATGGCATAGCGGCCGGATATCGCCGTGGAACCGGCGTTGATCTCCGGTGTGGACACTCCGCCGGAGCGGAGCGCAATGTCGCCGGCGGTACGGCGGCGGTCCCCGTCGAAACCGATCGTGCCGCTCAGCCGGTTCAGGCGACCGAGAGGCGAGGCCATGGCCGCGACGCCGAAGCCGGCATTGCCCTTCCAGCGCGTCAGCGACGCGTCGAGCGCCGCCCTGAGATCGATACGCGCCTGCGCTGCACGTATATCCGCACAGGCGATGCGCATAGCCTGGGCCGGACCGTCGAAGCTCGGCGCGCCATCCTTGATCCGGACTCGCATCGTCGCGGCGATGTCGTCCACCGTGCAGCCGGCGATACCGAGGCGGGCGGAGTGGGCGCGCAATGTGCCGGCGAAGCCGTCGGTCAGCATCCCCTTGCCGCTGAGGCCAAGCACGAGCAGGCCGGCGCCACTGTCCAGCCGGAGTTGCGCGTCCGTGACATCCACGATCATGCTGGGCAGCGAGAAGGGCTTGCCGGACGGCGGCGGCAGCAACCGGTCCAGCGTACCCAGCGAGAGCGCGCCGTCCACGATCCGGCCCTTTGCCCGGACCTTGCCCGCCTTCGCCACCAGCACCTCCGCGCGCCATGGAGTGAGCGAAGTACGAAGCTCGATCCAGTCCGCGACAAGGTCCGGGTCGTGCGGATCGCCGATCGACACGTTGATCAATCGTTGGCGCCAGGGCGTCAGTTGCTCGATCTCGTACCGTGCGAGCACGCCGCGTCTCGCCAGTTCACTATCGACGAAGCCGCGCGCGATCGTACGCCGTTGCAGCCATGCGGCGCCAGCGACCACGACCGTCAGCACCAGCAGGCCTACGACCGTACGGCGCCAACGCCATGCTGCGCCCGGAGCGGTTGCCGGCTCGTTTCCGACGCTCGCCTCTTCTTCGCTACGACCCACGTACGCTCCAGCCAGCAAACGCCCTCGTGATTGCGGCGCCGCAATCATCTAGAGCCTCTCTATCCCGCAAAGGTTCCTTCAGAGGCAAGCAATGGAGCGGGCAACCGCACTTCTCCGCTCCAGCGGAGATCATTCGCTGGCAATCGCGGGTGCAAGCCAAAGCCGCGCCAGCCGGACCGCAAAATCAGCGATTCAATATGCAGATGAACATTCCGGTGATGCCCGGCGCATGGAATTGGTGGAGCTGAGGACTATACGATACTTGTTCATTACTGTTCATCATTGTCCATTTCTATAATTTTTTATTGACGTTACGTATCGTGCGTGGTTGCCTGCGTTCGCAACCGAACGCGCAAATTCGCCTCATTTCGTGGGGTCGAACATTGGGCAGGATCGGGATCGGAATTTGACCAGCGCACGAGCCGACAATGGCACTGACTGCACTCCGCATCGCCAAGGCGAAGCCAGGAACTTATTGTGACGGCAAGGGCTTGCTGCTTCGCGTCACGCCGACTGGGGCGAAAAGCTGGATGCTCCGTATCCAGCACAATGGGCGCCGACGAGACTTCGGACTTGGGTCCACGGACTGGGTTACGCTTGCCGAAGCGCGAGCCGCTGCCGCCGCTCTTCGTGCCGATATCAAGAAAGGTATTGAGTCGATCGGGCGCGAGACGAAGCGCAATACAACTTCCAAAACACAGCCCATTCCAACATTCGATCAAGCAGCAAGAAAGTGCTATGAAACCCTGTCCGAAGGCTGGGATGATCGACGAAAGAAAAACTGGATTTCGAGTCTTGAGAACCACATATTTCCGCTCATCGGGAGGAAGCCGATCGACACGGTGGACAGCGCGATGGTCCGTGGAGCGCTGGAACCGATATGGCTGAAGATTCCGGAGACAGCTCGCCGAATTCTTCAGCGTATCTCCTCCGTCCTTGATTTCGCCCATATCGAGGGATGGCGTCGCGAGGAAACCTCACTTCGGACAGTGATCAAAGGTCTGCCCAGACAGACGGATCGCGGCAAGCATTTCGAGGCGATGCCATATGCGGAGGCGCCCAGCCTGATCGATCGCCTGGTCAGTGAGCCCACGGTCAGCCGCGATGCGCTGCGTCTCCTGATCTATACGGCTGCCCGTTCAAACGAGATCCGTAACGCGACGTGGCCGGAGTTCGATCTCGATGCGGGCGTGTGGTCGATACCAGCGGAACGCATGAAGGCCCGTGTGGCACATACTGTTCCATTGTCCCCGCCCGCGGTCGCCCTCCTCAAGACATACTGGCGCGCGCGACGAGGCGATGACGCGCTGGTATTCTCGATCGGCGGTAAGAAGCCTCTTTCCGACATGACACTGTCCAAGCTTCTCAAGGCGCTGAACGTCGGCAGTTACACTGTGCATGGCTTCCGAAGCAGCTTCACCGATTGGGCGGCGGAGCGGACACGCTTTCCAAAAGAAGTGGCAGACAAAGCACTCGCACACCGGATTCCTGATCAAGTCGAGGCCGCCTATCGGCGTACTGACTTCTTCGAGAAGCGCGGAAAGCTGATGAGCGCGTGGGCGAATTATCTCCACGGCCAGAGCTCGGCCAAAGCTTCAGTTCGCGCTTCGAACAGCCGCGCGCGCAAGAAATGAGCTTAGGCTCTCTGTGGTCACACGGCTGCTCTTGCCAATCTTGATCATCTCGATCTCACCGGATGTAATCAGCTGATAGACTCGAGTCCGTCCGATCGAAAGCAGGCCCGCCGCCTCTTCGATGGTCACGCAAAGCGGCCGCAAGGCGCCAGCTACAGGTTCCAAAGTCACCGAGGGTTTGCGCTGGAGCTTCCTCACTTGCCTCGCTCCCTGGCGGCCTGACCGCGCATGAACGTCCTGTCGCCCTCCAGGAAGGCCTGGAGCATTGCTGGAACCAACTCGGCGACGGGTTCCGCCACCCCATAGGTATCCGCATAGAAGGCCGCATAATCGCTCAGTGCCGTCATCAGGGTAGGTGGAAGGCATATCGAGATCTTCACCGGTGTGCGATCGGGCAGCCTGGCAAGCTTGATCTCAGGCATCTATTTCCCTCCCCGCCAAGGTCGCAGCACAATGTCCTTGTGTACGACCACCCGAAGCGGCCAGCCGGGCCGCACACGCAGAGTCGGCTGGATGTTGAGATTGCGCGTGACGAGCTGATCTCCTGCCCTTGCGCCACTCTGCTGCGCTGATTCGCGAATGGCCCGGACCAGGTCGCTTTCGGTACTGCCGAAGCTGAGTTCGGTACCGAGCCCCAGCAGCGTCGACAGCACGACGCCTTTCAGCAGCTGCCAGGTGTGGCGGTCGATCCGGTCGGATAGCCCCGCATAGCCCTGGGTATCCGCCGCGGGCACATTGTCGATGCGGATCGAGGAGCCGTCCGGCAGGATGATCCGCTGCCAGACAAGCAAGGCGCGGCTCTGCCCGAATGCGACGACGCTATCGTAGCTGCCGATCAGCCGCGAGCCTTGCGGGATAAGCAGGATCTTGCCGGTCACGCTGTCATAGACGTTCTCGGTCACCTGCGCGGTCACGATCCCGGGAAGATCGGAATTCAGCCCGGTGATGAGGCTTGCCGCGATCAGGCTGCCGGCACTGAGGGTGTATGGCGAAGGCGCGGCGGTCAGCGCATGGGGATTGGTGTCGTCGTCACGGTTCGCGCGTCCGACCAGCTCATTCTTGCGCGCCTGGGCATTGGGATCGCGATCGGGATCGAGGAACGGCTTGGCCGCATCGGGCGCCGACGGTGTGTCGGCAGCAACGCTCGTTGCAGGTGCCGGCGTAGCGCGGCCACCAGCGAGCTGCAGCATGACGCCGGATTCACGCGCCGTGCGGCGCTCGGCAGCCACGCGCTGACGCTCGGCCTCGGCGTCTTGCGCCGCCTTGGAGGGCCCGTCCGCGTTGGGATCGGCCGGGAGCGGTCCGCCGAGCTGCCTCTGGCGCTCGAGAATCGGCCGCCCGAGATCGCCGGGAAGCGGCGGGCCGAGCTTCGGTACGTCACCATAACCCGCCGGCGCGCCAGCGAGCGCGTCAGGTGGCGCTTTCGTGCCTATCTGCTTGTCCTCACCCGGCGCGATCAGGCTCAGTGTCGCCGGCTTCAGGGCAAGCCATGCGACACCGGCAATGGCGGTCGAACCCGCCGCTGCGATGGCGACGATCGCGCCACGCCGAAAACGGGTCACCCGTCCGGGCGATGCCCGCAGGACCAGCGTTTCAGGATCGGCCTTCGGCATCCTGGTATCTGGTGGAGCGAGCGCATCGGTCACGACACCCTCCCCGCCTCACGACGCGCCCGGCGCTCGGACGTGCGCTCGATCCGGACGACCTTCTGCTTCTTGCCACCGAGGCGTAGCTCGGCCGCGCCAAACAGGCGATCAACGACATAATAGCGTCCGGCGACGCGATAGTTGACGAGCTGGGCTTCGCCATCGTCGCCGATGACGAACAGCGGCGGCGCCTCGCCAACCGCGATACCCGGGCTGAATTCGATATAGGTTTGCCGCCCATCATCGAACGCACGGATCGGCCGCCAGGCGGGGCTGTCTCCCCCGATCGAATAGCTGAAGTTGAGGCTTTCAACCGTCACGCCCGACGCAATGGGCGCCGCCGCCCTGGCCTCAGCCTCGCGCCGGCGGATCGCGATGAGTTCATCTTGCGGATAGCTCCAGGACAATGCTGCCATCGCGCTCGCGGCGGTGCTCTGAAGATGAAGGTGATAGGCTCGCCGGTCGGTGGTGATGACCAGATTCGTGCTCAATCCGGCCGCGAACGGCTTCACCAGGATATGGGCACGCTTGCCCTCGCCGCTTCCGCTGGTCGTGTCGCCGACTGTCCAGCGTACCGTATCGCCGGCCGCCACCGAGACGATCGTCTCGCCGGCCTGCAACATGATGTCTGTCACGCGCTCAGGCGCGGCATAGAGCCGGTAGAGCGCTCCTTCCGAATAGGGATAGACCTGAACGGCATTGATGTAGCCGTCGCGCGACGGCTCACGCAACGCAGCCCGGTTCGCAGCTGTCACACGACCGACCGACGATACGGTCTCACGCGCGTGCACGGCGGTGGGCGTGGCGAGCACGGTCATGCTCGCCGACAGGAGGATGGCACGGATCATCGGGCGTTCCTTTCAGGGGACGGCGCGGCTGCTGGCTGCGAGAGGTTCGGATCGAGAGGCGAGCCGAGAGGGAGGCCGGCGGGCGGTGCCGTAGCTGGGGTTTCCGCCGGCGATGGGATTGGCTGTGAGAAAGGCGCACGCTCGGCGGGCGCTTCCAGCTCGCGGCTCCAGTCGATCGCATCGACATAGAGGCCAAGCGGGTTCTTGCGCAGGACGTCGGCGGAGCGCGGCGACTGCACCTTCACGGTCAGCATCGCGGTCCAGCGGGACGTGCCAGCGAGGCTGCCGCGCTCATAGGCGCTCTCGGTCCATTTGACCTGAAAGCTGGTGTCCGACGCGCGCACTACGCTCGTGACCTGCACCGACACGGTCTTACGGCCGACCTCCGCGAATGGATTGGCGGTCCGGGCATATTCGCCGAGGAAAAGCGCCCCGCGCTCGGTCGCGAAATCATAGGCCGAAAGCCAATTCTCGCGCATCAGCACCGGATCGAGCGAGCGGGACCGGAGATTGGTGACGAACCGCCCAAGGTGCCAGGCGATCTGGGGATCTGTCGGCCGATAGTCGACCGCGGCGGGCGCGACACTGCGCGCTTCACCCAGGCGATCGACCTCGACCACATAGGGCACGACACGGCTCTGCATCGACTGCCAGACCAATGCGGCCGAGAGGCCAGTGGTGAGGAACAGCCCGCCGAACGCCATCAGGCGCCAGTTCCTGGCCTGCACGCGGGCAGAGCCGATCCGCTCGTCCCAAAGCTGCCCGGCACGCTGATAGGGTGTTTCCGGTTCGGGCGTTCGCCCATATCGCTCGACGGTACGCTTGAATCGCATGATCTAATCCCTTTCCCGGATGTCTGGAGTGATGCCCCCGCCGCCGCGATCGCCGCCCTGAATGGTGTGGACCGCCATCTGACGACGGTGACGGGAGGCTTGCGTGGACTGGAGCTTCTGCGCCCAAGCCGGCATGGATCCGGCAGTGTCGGCGCCGCCACCGCTGGCGGCAGCGCCGCTTCCGGCCGTCCAGGCAGCCTGCTGGCCACGTTCGGCGGCGGCACGGAGGCCAAAGGCGTTTCGAAGCCTGTCGCCGGCGGCTCCCTTGGCGGCGCTCGCCATGCCGCCAAGGCCAGCGCCGACACTCGACTGGCCGGATGTTTCCTGCCCGAGCTTGTAGGCGGTCGATGCGGCGCTCCCCATCGTCGTGCCGGCCCGGATCGCGCCAAGGCCCGCACCGGCAATGCCGCGCGCCGCGCCAACGGCGCCAGCGCCGCCCATTGCGATGCCGCCCGCAGCCAGCGCAGTCGTGGCGATCGCCGATCCCGCGCCCAATTGCGGCGCGCCAGCAACCAGGCCGGAGGCGATGCTGGGGCCGAAGATCGCCAACCCGAAGATCGCGAGGCTCGCGAGCATCAGCGAGACCGCCTGCTCGATCGACACCGTGTCACCCGTGATCGCGTTGGTGAAGTCAGCGAAATAGTTCGAGCCGATGCCGACGATGACGGCGAGCACCATGACCTTGATGCCGGAGCTCACGACATTGCCGAGCACGCGTTCGGCGAGGAAAGCGGTGCGGTTCCATAGTGCGAACGGGACCAGCACGAAGCCGGCGAGGCTCGTCAGCTTGAACTCGAGGATGGTGATGAAGAGCTGGATCGCGAGGATGAAGAAGGCCGCGATGACGACAATCCAGGCGATCACCAGCACCGCGATCTCGATGAAATTCTCGAAGAAGCCGACCGGCCCGACCAGTTCCTTGGCCTGTTCGAGCAGCGGCCAGGCCGCTTCGAACCCGGTTCCCGCAAGTCGGCCCGGCATCAGCAGGTCCTCGGCGCTGATCGCGCTTCCGCCAGCGGTCAGTCCAAGGCCGGCGAAGCTGCGGAAGATGATGTCGGAAAGCGTCGAGAAGCTGTTCAGTATGAGCGCGAAGACGCCGACATAGAGGATCTTCTTGAGGAACTTGGCAATCACGTCGTCTTCGCCGCCCAACGCCCAGAACAGGCCGGCAAGCGTAATGTCGATGCCGATCAGGATCGTGGTCAGGAAGCCGACATCGCCACCCAGCAGCCCGAAGCCGCTGGCGATGTAGCGAACGAACGCATCCATGAACTGATCGATGACGTTGAGGTCGTCCATATGCGTGGATTCCTGCGTGAAGCCTCGAAAGGTGTCGCGGGGACCAGAGACGAGGGGGCGAGCCACCTGGCCCCCGCGACGGAACGGCGCTGGCTGGGGGCGAAGACCAGCGCCGCCCAACTCATTGCCGCGGCGTGTAAGCCTTGCCGTCGCCAAGGAAGCGGTTGGTCCGCTCCCGCGCCTCGCGCTCGGCCTGACCACGCTTGGCGGCCTCGAGCGACTCGCTGCGGAACTGCGCGGCCATCAGCGTCTGGATCTGGAACTGCTGCTTGGCGGTCAGCGCGAGAAGCTGGTTGGTCGCCTGGCTGACCTGCAAGGATCCCTCGGCGCCCTGGCTCCTGTCGACGATCGCCTTCAGGGTCTGGGCGTCATCGCGAACATTTTCGACGATGCCGCTCTGAACGGTCATCGTCTGCCGGAACGCGGCCATTTCAGTGTCGAGTCGCTCCTTGGCGGAGGCGACGCGGCCCAAGACCTGATCGAAACTGTCGGGAAAGAGTTGGCGGAACCGCTCGTCGAGCTGGTCGACGCTGAAGTCGATCCCCTGCGCCTGCCCCATCAGCCGATCGATCTCGGCGAGCTTCTGGCGGAGCTGGTCGAGCTGCGGGAAGTCGATGCGGGTCAGGTTCTTGCCCTGGTTGATGAGCATCCGCGCTTCGTTCTGGAGGCTTTGGATCTGGTTATTGATCTGCTGGAGCGTTCGCGCGGCGGTGAGCAGGTTCTGCGAGTAGTTCGACGGGTCGAAGACACTGAGCTGCGCGGACGCCGGCATACTCGTCATGACGCCTGCGGTCAGCGAACCGACTGCTCCCGTTCCAAGCAGGGCGGCGATCACATATTTCTTCATTGGGCTTCTCCTTCGGGGACTGAGGGATCGGGAAAATCGGCGAGCAGCGATGCGGCCCAAGCGTGGCCGGCATTCGTGAGGAAGCGCGCGGCGAAATTCGCGGCGCCATGCTCGGCAAGCAGCGCATCGATGGTTTTCTGGGTTTCAGGATCGGACGCGCCGCACAGCGCCAGGGCGATCGGGCCGAGGCCCAGCTCGAACAGGCGATTGCCGCGGGTCGACTGGAGATAATAATGCCGCTTGGGCGTCGCCCGGCTGACCAGTTCGATCTGCCGCGCGTTCAGTCCGAACCGGACATAGGCGGCCTGGCTCTGCGGCTCGATCGCACGGTCGTTCGGGAGCAATATCCGCTGCGGGCAGCTCTCGATGATCGCGGGCGCGATCGTCGAATCGGCAATGTCGGCAAGGCTTTGCGTCGCGAACACCACGGCGACATTGCGTTTGCGCAGCACCTTCAGCCATTCGCGGATGCGTGCCGCGAACAACGGGTGATCAAGAAACACCCAGGCTTCATCGAGGATGAGCAGCGTCGGCCGCCCCGTGAAGCGCGCCTCGAGCCGATGGAACAGATAGGTCAGGACCGGCGCGACCACGCCCGCCTGCCCCATCAGCGCTTCGGTCTCGAAACACTGGACATCGGCGATGGCGAGGTCGTCTTCCGCCGCGTCGAGCAGGCGGCCGAACGGCCCTTCCAAGGTATAGGGCGCCAGCGCGGAGCGTAGTGGTGCCGACTGGAGCAGCAGCGACAGGCCGGTGAGTGTGCGTTCCTCGACCGGCGCGGTCGCGAGGTTCGTCAGGGCCGACCAGATTGTTTCCTTGATCTCGGGCGTGACGAGCACTTTTTCGTGGGCGAGCAACGCGCCGATCCATTCCGCCGCCCAGGCACGCTCGTCGGCCCTGTCGATATGCCGCAAGGGCTGAAAGGCGATGGCCCTGCCCCCTTCGCCATCCTCGCTGCCAAGGCCGAGCGCATGGTGTGCGCCGCCCATCGCGAGAACGGCGGCACGCGCCGAGAATCCCTTGTCGAAGATATAGACCTGACTGTCGGGATAGCGCCGGAACTGGAGCGCAAGCAGTGCGAGTAGCACCGACTTCCCCGCCCCTGTCGGGCCAACGATCAGCATATGGCCGACGTCGCCGACATGGGTCGAAAGCCGGAACGGTGTCGAACCACTGGTCTCGGCATAGAGCAGCGACGGACCGCCCAAATGCGTGTTTCGCGCCGGCCCGGCCCAGACCGACGACAGCGGCATGAGATGGGCAAGGTTCAGCGTATGGACGAGCGGCTGGCGGACATTGGCATAGGCATGGCCCGGCAGGCTCGACAGCCAGGCTTCGACCGCATTGATGCTCTCACGGATGCAGGCGAAGCCGAGCCCATTGACGATCCGCTCGACCGCACGAACCTTCTCCTCGACGCGAGCACGATCGTCGTCGGCGACGGTGATCGTCGTTGTCAGATATCCAAACGCGACATGGTCGGCGCCGAGTGCCTGCAGGGCGAGGTCGGCGTCGACCACCTTGTTGTCGGCATCACTGTCGAGGAGCTGGACGGGCTGGTTGTAGATGACCTCGCGCAGGAGCGCCGTGATCGACTTGCGCTTGTTGAACCATTGCCGACGCAGCTTCGTCAGCGTCCGGATCGCGTCGGTCTTGTCGAGCGCGATGAAGCGGGTGACCCAGCGATAGCTGAAGCCCTCATGGTTGAGCGCGTCGAGAATACCGGGACGGCTGAGGTTCGGGAAACCCAGGATGGTGAGGGTGCGCAGATGCTCGGCGCCAAGCATGGGCTCGAGACCGCCGGTCAGCGGCGTGTCCGTGAGCACGCCATCCAGATACATCGGGGTTTCGGGGACGGTGACCGGATGGCGCCGCGTCGAGATCGTGCCGTGCAGGAAGGTCAGCGTCTCGGCATCGTCGAGCGCGCGGACCTCGGGCATGAAGCCGCTGAACAGATCAAGAGCGCGATCGGTTTCCGCGATGAAGGCCGCCAAGGCCTGGCGCCAGTCGCGCCCTTTCACCTCGTCGCTGCGCTCGACCAGCGCGCGGCCCGCCATGTCCGCTTGATCGGGCGAAGGCAGGAAACTCAGTGTCAGATGATAGCAGCTCTCGAAATGCGCTCCCGCACTCTCGAACGCGGCGCGGCGTTCTTCCTCGACAAGCCAGGAAGCCGCTTCGGGGAAATGACTGGCCGGATAACCCAGCGCTTCGCGTCGCTCGGCTTCGAAATGCAGCACCCAGCCCGAGCCGAAGCGCTTGAGGGCATTGTTCGCGCGCGCGCACGCCCCGACCAGTTCGGCCTCGGTCGCGGATTCGAGGTCTGGCCCGCGGAAAGCGAGCACGCGCATGAAGCTGCCGTCCTTGTTGAGGACGACGCCGCGCGCCACCAGCGCTGCCCAGGGTAGATGATCGGCAAGCCGGTCGGCGCGGCTGCGATATTCGCGAAGGTTCAGCATGACAACCGCCCCTTCTGACGAAGGTGGCGGGCGAGTACCGGCGCGAAATCGGGATCGCGCTTCGCCGCGAACACAGCGAGCGTGTGCCCGAACGCCCAGATGATGAGGCCCGCGATCCATTGCTGGAGGCCGAGCCCGAGCGCCGCCGCGAGCGTACCATTGACGATCGCGATCGCGCGCGGCGCTCCGCCAAGCAGGATCGGCTGGGCCAGCGCCCGGTGCATCGGCGCCTCGAAGCCGTCGATATGCTGCCCGGTGCCGATCACGAGATCAGCGCCCCGCCACCGAAGCTGAAGAAGCTCAGGAAGAAGCTCGACGCGGCAAAGGCGATCGAGAGACCGAAGACGATCTGGATCAACCGGCGGAACCCGCCCGCGGTCTCGCCGAACGCCAGGGTCAGACCGGTTACGATGATGATGATCACCGCGACGATCTTGGCGACCGGTCCCTGCACCGACTCCAGCACCTGCTGGAGCGGTTCTTCCCAGGGCATACCCGAGCCCGCCGCCTGCGCGGTTGTTGCGATAGCGAGACCGAGCGCGGCGACGGCCGCGACGGTGACGATGTTGCTGGTTTGAGAGATGCGGGACAGACGCATGGCTATTCTCCTTCGCAATGACTGGTGGGATCGGGGGTGAGGTCGAGGACCGCGTAGTTTCCGTCCGGGTCGAGGCCCGCGACGCGCGCGACGGTGTCGACGCGGCGGGCGAGCCCTCGCCCTGAGATGAACACGACCATGTCGATCGCTTCGGCGATCAGCCGACGCGGCACAGTGATCACGCTTTCCTGCACCAGCTGCTCGAGCCGATAGAGCGCGGAGACGGCGCTGTTCGCGTGAACCGTGGCGATGCCGCCGGGGTGGCCGGTGTTCCAGGCCTTGAGCATGTCGAGGGCTTCACTGCACCGGACTTCGCCGACGACGATGCGATCGGGGCGGAGGCGCAGCGTCGAGCGCACGAGATCGGCCATGCTGACGCTGCCGGATCGGGTCCTCAGCGCAACGACATCGGGCGCGGCGCATTGCAGCTCGCGCGTGTCTTCAATGATCAGCACGCGCTCATCGAGATGCGCCATCTCGGCAAGCAAGGCATTGGCGAGCGTCGTCTTGCCCGAGCTTGTGCCGCCGGCGACCAGGATGTTCCGGCGTTCGACCACGGCCAGCGACAGCAACCGCGCGGTTTCAGCGGGCATGATGCCGTCAGTCACATAGTCGAGCAGCGTGTAGATGCGTGCCGCGGGCTTCCGGATCGAGAAACAGGGCGCGAGACTGACGGGGGGCAACACCCCCTCGAACCGCTCTCCTGCTCCGTCGCCATGCGGCGGCAATTCGGCCGATATGATCGGCGATACCGCATTAGCCTCGGTGCGGGCATGGCTCGCGACCAACCGGATGATCCGTTCGATCTGGGCGGGGTCATAGCGGATACCGGTATCGACGCGGCCCTCGCCGAGCCGGTCGAGCCGGAGCAGCCCGTCGGGATTGACCATGATCTCGATGACCGCGGGATCCGCGAGCGCGCCGGTGATCGCCGGTCCCATCGCGGTGCGGAGCATGGCACGGCGGCGCTCGGCCGAGAGCAGTTCGCTCATGACCGCGCCTCCGCCATGTCGCTGGTATCGAGTGTGCGCTTGCCACCGGCGATCTGGCGACCAAGCTGGGCAATGAAGCGCTCGAAACGCTGATTACCGACCGCCAGCGCAGCAGCATCGGCCTCGGGCAACGGCGCCGTGACGGTCAGCTGGTAGCGAACGAAAAGGGCCAGCGCTTCCAGCACCACCTCGATGTCGCGTCGGCTTGCACCGACCTCACGCGAGATGCGATCGAGCCGGACCTTCAGGAGATCATCGACCTCCTTGCTCGCGCCCCGCGCCAGCCAGGTCTTGAGAGCCTCGTTGACGATGCGCGACTTGTTGCCGCCGCGCCGGATCACCAGCGCGTCGAGCGCATTGCTGAGGTCAAGATCGATGTAGAGATTTTGGCGGACTTTCATCGCTCAGATCCCCGGCATCAGATCTGGAGTCTGGGACTGGTTCATCGCGTGGCCGCGCACGAGCGAGGCACGCACGCGATCCATCACCCGCTTGTCGGCGGCGGCATCGGGGTCGTCGCGATCAGCATCGAGGAGCTCGAGCTGCTTTGCGGGTTCGGCCTTGGCGGGCTTCACCTCGATCCCGGGATGCCGTTGCTGTTCGAGGCCGCCTTCGCTCTCGACGGCATCGACCTGTTCCACATTGAGGCGCGTATCGACCGCGCTGACGCAATCGCTCCAATCGTCAGTGCGCGGACGCGGCCGGTCGCTATAGCCTTCCGCCTCCAGCGCTGGCGGGGTCGCGAGCCGGGTTCGGAAGTTGCGATCCTCATAGTAGCGAAGCTTCCTGGCGCGGATCGGCGCCATGCCGGAGATCAGCACCAGCTCGTCGGCGGGCGGCAGCTGCATCACCTCGCCCTGCGTTAGCAGCGGACGTGCGGTCTCCTGCCGGCTGACCATGACGTGCGCGAGCCAGGGCGCGAGCCGGTGTCCGGCATAGTTGCGCATCGCGCGCTGCTCGGTGGCGACGCCGAGTGCATCGGAGATCCGACGCGCCGTGCGCTCGTCATTCGTGGCAAAGGCGACGCGCACATGGCAGTTGTCGAGGATGGAGTTGTGCTCGCCGTATGCCTTTTCGATCTGATTCAATGACTGGGCGATGAGGAATGCGCGCACGCCATAGCCCGCCATGAAGGCCAGGCTGGTCTCGAAGAAATCGAGCCGCCCGAGCGCCGGGAACTCGTCCAGCATCATCAGGAGCTTGTGCTTGCGGCCCTCTGCCCGATCGGCATCGAGCTTCTCGGTCAGGCGGCGGCCAATCTGGTTGAGCACGAGGCGAACGAGCGGCTTGGTCCGCGAGATGTCCGAAGGCGGAATGACGAGATAGAGCGAGACCGGATGTTCGGCCTCGACCAGGTCGGCAATGCGCCAGTCGCATCGCGAGGTCACCGCCGCCACGGTCGGATCGCGATAGAGACCGAGAAACGACATCGCGGTCGACAGCACGCCGCTGCGCTCGTTCTCGCTCTTGTTCAGAACTTCTCGCGCGGCGGAAGCCACGACGGGATGAACCTTCGGCGCATCGGTGCTACCGACATGGTTGGTCTCCATCATCCGCTTGAGCGTGGCAACGAACGGGCGCTGCGGGTCGGAGAGGAAGGTCGCGACGCGGGCGAGCGTCTTCTCTTCCTCGGCATAAAGAATGTGTAGAATCGCGCCGACCAGCAGCGAGTGGGAGGTTTTTTCCCAGTGGTTGCGCCGCTCGAGCGCCCCTTCGGGATCGACCAAAATATCTGCGATGTTCTGAACGTCGCGGACTTCGTCGGTTCCCCTGCGGACTTCCAGTAGCGGATTATACTTGGCCGATGCCGGATCGGTCGGGTTGAACAACAGCGCGTGGGAGAAGCGCGAGCGCCAGCCGGCGGTGAGCTGCCAGTTCTCGCCCTTGATGTCGTGGACGACCGTGCTGCCGGTCCAGCTCAGGAGCGTGGGGACAACGAGCCCGACGCCTTTGCCCGAACGTGTCGGCGCGAACGCCATGACATGCTCTGGTCCGTCGTGACGCAAATAGCGCCCGCGAAACCGCCCCAGAAAGACGCCCGCGTCATTGTGAAGGCCTGCCCGGACAAGCTCGCCGGACGTCGCCCAGCGCGCCGAACCATAGGTCGTTACATGCCGCGATTGCCGCGCACGCCAGAGCGATCCGGCGATCGCCGCGGCGCAGCCGAGGAAACCGCTGGCCCCGGCAAGCGTACCAGCCTTGTCGAAGACATGCGGCGCATAGGCGTCGTACGAATACCACCACCAGAAAATCGCCCAGGGGCGATAGATCGGGAGGTTGCCGATCTGGAACCAAGCCGTACCGAGCTCCGCTTGGTAGCCGAGCATGGCCGCGCACCATTGTGTCGCGGCCCAGACGCCCGCCACGACGATCGCGAACACGACGAGGATCTGGCCGATCAGCAATTTGGTGGGGGTCATGAGGCGCTCCGCCCGCAGGCGACAGTCCGCCCCGGTTCAGGCCTCGAAGAATTGAGGACTTGGCGATTCGAGAAAATTACGCCCTTGGCGCGCCACTAGGCGTCTCTACGCGCCATCGCCGATGAGAGCGGTCGTTCAGAGCGTGTGCTCGAGCGTATAGCTGCGGATTTCGGGCGTGACACTTCGAGCGCCGATATCGCAGGTCACGCTGATGCGACTTGCAGTGGCGGCAGCCATACCGCCAAAGAGGGATATGCCCCGACCCAAGCACCGACCGCTTACGCAAAGCGTCGCCCAAGAACTGCGCCGTATCTCGCTTTCGGAAGCGCCGGGTGTATTCCTGGGGTCAGAAAAGGATCTGATGGGCGCGCTTGGTGTTAGCCGCCCGACTTTTCGGCAAGCGGTCAACTTGATCGAGCACGAGCAGCTGCTTTCGGTGGTTCGCGGCGTCAAGGGCGGCATCTTCAGTCGTCGGCCAGACATTGGCGGAGTGATTTCCTCGGCATCGACTTTCCTGATCTCGCGCGGGACGACTTTGGGGGATCTGCTTCTGACAACTACGTCGCTGTTACGTGACGCCGCTGCGCTGGCGGCTGGATGCCAAGATGAAGCGCTCAGAGCGAGGGCTGGGGAGCTTCTGAAAACGTTGGCTGCGGCCGAGAATACACCGCAGGACCTCGCAAGATTTCAGCACGACGAAATTACGCTGATCACCTTACTTTGTGAGATGGGGAGCAACCCTGCTGTCGAGCTGTTGCTGCGAATGATGTATTCGCTGGGCGTTTCCGCCTTTCCCTCCATTTTCGAGGGGCGCGAAGATTTGATGCAATTTCGTCGGACAGCCAGAGTGCGGCTGCTCTCGGCGATCGTTGCTGGGGATGTCGAGCAAGCGCAACGTGCGAGCCGCCAGAATGCGCATTTCTCGCGGTCACGCATCGATCCTTCGCTGCTCGATCAGCGAATGATAACGCCGGGAACGGCTAGCTGACCTCAGGATCGGTGTAGTAAGGCTTTCGCTGTTCGGCATGCGCGTTTAGCGCTTCAATTTGATCGGGGCCAGCCAGAAGACCGACTTGGGCTTCGGATTCAGACAATAGGGCGACCTGCGGCGACACCGATTGAGTCTCGTTCAGGAGTTGCTTTGCCGCCCGAACGGCGCGGGGTCCCTGCTCCGCGATGGAACTCGCCAGTTCGAGTGCCGCGACGTGAGGATTCGTCGCCAGCTGGGTAACGATGCCCATCGACGCCGCCTCGATCCCCGTGAACACGCGCGCGGTATAGATCAGCTCGCGCAGCACATCCTCCCGAACGATCGAACGCAGCAGGACGGTGCCCGCCATGTCGGGAACGATTCCCCAGCGAACCTCCATCAGCGAGAATTTAGTGTCCGGCGCGCTAATGCGAATGTCGGCGCCGAGCGGGATCTGCAATCCGCCGCCAAAGGCGACGCCATGCAGCGCGGCAATTACCGGGACCGGAACTTCGCGCCATGCCAAGGCAGCTTGCTGGTAGCGATTAGCGAGTCCGTGGCTGCGCGACTGCATCGCCTGTTTGCCCTCGTCGCTCATCAAAGCCTGGAGGCTTTCCAAGTCTATTCCTGCGCAGAACGCCTTGCCTTCTCCAGAGAGAACTACTGCCCGGATCGTCGGATCGACTGCGACCGACTCCGCGGCCGCGATGAGAGCATCAAACATCGGCCCATCCAGAGCATTCATCTTGAACGGGCGGCGCAATCGAATATCCGCGACGGCGCCCGCTCTCCCGATCGAGACGCGATCGCCGATCATGCGCTCCTGAAGTTGGCGCATCAGGCGCGCTGATTGAAGCGGCGGCCGACCAACGCCGATGCGATATTGGTTTTC
>CAYOXO010000036.1:0-32206 GCA_964407945.1 uncultured Stakelama sp. | reverse complement strand
GAAGATCAGAACTTGTACTTGAGGCCGGCCTGGAAGCTGCGCGCATTGCCGACGGTGCCGCTCTCCCTGAAGGTCGGGTTGGCGCCGCTGCCGGCGCCCCAGGCCGAATAGTTGCGGTTGACGGTGTCGAAGACGTTGAACGCTGCGAAGCTGGCTTCGAGATCATGACCCCAGGGCATCTTGAAGTTCTTCGCGATGCGCAGGTCGAGCGTCTCGTAGCCGAGGATCGTATCGGGGAAGAACACACCGCCCATATTGCCGTAGCAGCACGCTTCCTGCGGCTGGTTGGGCAGGCCGAAGATGACATTGCCGAAGGCAGGGCCCGAACTCATCGTCAACGTGCCCGAGATCACCGTGTCGAATGGGCCGCGGAAGATGCCAGTACCGACGAAGCGGTATTTCTCGACCCCCTGCACCCAGCCCCAGCCATAGGCGTCGACCGAAGCGCCATTGTAGAACTCGTCATTGTTAGCGAGTTCCTGCGCCACGTTGGTGCGGGCGAACTGCACGGTAAGCGCCGCGGTGAAGCCCCAGCGCGAATTGGCGGTGAACGGCTTCTCGGCAGTCAGGTAGATCGCGTTGTAGACCGCCTTTCCGCTGTTATCGCCGATATTGAGCTTGCCGTCGAAACCGGCGAGATCGCCCTGCGTCGCCGGGCATGCCGCATAGTCGATGTTCGGAAAGCTGTCCTGGATCCAGGTGTTGCCGCCATTGGTGCAGCCGGTCACATCGTTGAGCTGCCCGTCGCCGTTGAGGTCGGTCGGCGAGTATTGCAGCCTGCGGGTGTACCAGCCGTTGGAGTAACGGTTGCCGCGCACGAAGCGGAACACGTTGTGGCTGCGGATGTGCGAATAGGTGAGTGCGGTCTGGATCTCACCGAAGCGCTTGCGCACACCGATGTTGAACTGATCGGAATAGGGCAGCTTGGTCTTGTTGTTGAGCAGCCAGATGTCGCCGCCCGAGCCGATCGAGGCCGCCGCCGTGCGCAGCGCATTGACGTCGCGATAGGCGGGACTCCACGGGATCGTGCCGCGCGGCAGGGTACCTGGGTTAGCCTGATTGGTGTTGCGCAGATCCTGGCAATTGGGGACGCCGCCGGTGGTGGCTTCGGTGCAGAACCGGACCTCGGGGACGCGTTCGCGGGTGGCCTTGATCGTCTCGATGCCCGAGGTGATGAACAGCGGGCGATCATAATAGCGACCGGCGCCGGCGAAGAAGACCAGGTCGCGATCGCCGTTCACGTCATAGCTGATGCCGATGCGCGGCTGGAACGCTCCCCAGAACGGATCGCGGTTCTTGCCGGTCGAGATATAGTCTTCCGGGTTGATCCCGGCCGCCTTCCAGCCCGGATAGGCGCGGAGCGCCGCGGCGATATCCGCCGGCGTCACGAACTTCTCGTTCTTGGCATTGGTCTCGAAATCCCAGCGCAGGCCGAGATTGAAGGTCCAGTGATCGTCGAGCGCCCAGTCATCCTGAACGAACAAGCCGATCTGGGTGTTGTTCGCCTGCGCCGGCTCGAACGTCTTGACGTTGATGCGCGCGCCATAGGGCGTGCTGGTATCGAAGCCGGTATAGTTCGCGGCATTGAAGAAATAGCCGCCGTTGCTGCGATTATCCTCGAGCCGCGCATATTTGTTGAACGACACCTTGGCGCCCGCCTTGATCGTATGCGCGCCGCCGTAGAAGGTCACGTTGTCCTTGATCGTCCACGACTTCAAGGAGTCGTTCTGCTCGAAGCTGGCGGCGCCGAGCGCCGCGACGGTGCCGAAATTGATGCCATCCGAGAGCACGATTTCCGGCCCGGCGCTGCCGCGCCGCGCGCCGTTCTCGACCACGCTGTACGACAGGAACAGCTCATTGAGCCAGTTGTCGCCGCGATGGCTCCAGTCGACCTGGAAGTTCTTGACCTTGTTGTTGATCGGCCCCCCATGGCTCGGAACCGAGGTGCCGCCCACACCGCCGGTATTGGATTCGTCGCGGATGAACGCCGAGAGGTTGATTGTGTCCTGCGCCGAAGCGAACAGCGTCAACTTGCCGAAGTACAGCTTCTGGCTGAAATCGAGCCCATAGCTGCCATTATATTGCGAGATCAGGTTTGCCGGCACCGGCGATTTCAGCTCGACGTTGCCCGAAGGCTTGGTCTTGTCGGTCGCTTCGAACGCACCGTAGAAATGCAGCACGTCCTTGATGATCGGCCCACCCAGATCGGCACCATATTGCCAGCGGCCATAGTCCGGCTTGGGGTTTGTGCCGGCAAGGTTGTTAGCCTTGCCCGGCCGGTCGAAATAGGGTCGGCCGAAGAATGCCTTAGGCTGCCATTCGCCGAACAGCGTGCCGTGCAGCTCCTGACCGCCGGTCTTGGTCACCGCGGTGATGATCGCAGACCCGGCCTGCTCATATTCGGCCTTGAAGTTCTGGGTGTTGACCGCGAATTCCTGGATCGCGAGTTGCGGGAAGGGGTTGCCTTCGGAGAAATTCTGTCCCGACAGACCGCCATGGTTGATCGGGTTCTTCATGCTGAGCCCGTCGATGAACACATTGGTCTGATCGGGGCTCACCGCGCCCGCCTGCACCTGCCGGTTGCTGCCCGGAGGCGACACCGACACGCCCGGCGCCAAGGCCGCAAAGTTCAGGAAGTTGCGGTCGTTCTGCGGCAGATTCTCGATCTGCAGCGGCGAGACGTTGGTGGTGATCGTCGCCGTGCGCACCTCGTTCCGGCCGCGCCGGCCGGTGACTACGACCTCAGAGCCGCCCGCGGGTGCCGCCGCTGGCGGTGCGATATCGTAGACGACGGTCTGGCCGACCGGAACCACGATGGCCTCCGCCTCGACGCCGGGCGCCTCGACACGATAGGTGCCCGGGCGCAGACCCGGCACGAAATAATTGCCGTTGGCGTCGACCGTCGCCGTGACCGTCCGCCCGGTGCTGTTGTCGGTGATGGTGACTGTCGTGCCTGCCGACGCCCCCTCGACATGGCCGCGCAGGGCGGAAGTGGTCTGGGCCAGGGCGGAGGTGCTGACCATCAGCGCGGCGGCAAAGGCGCCTGCCGAAATGCCGCGAAAGAGGCGTGAACGCTCACTACGGAAATCCGTCATCAATCTGCTCCCCTAAACAACCGGCTCGATCGATAATGTAACCGGTTACAGTGCCGTTGGAGCTTTTAACATCTCCTGACACTGACTAGAGAAGCGACAAATGACTACGTTGTCAATTGCGTTTGTCGATGGGGCTGACCACAATGGGTAGGCCGGTCCGAATGCGCGGCATTCGGACCGTTCTCGGCCTCTACTCCCACCAATAGGGTAGACGCTTCGCCGTTCCTGTCTCGACTTCGTTCATCGTCTTCGCGTCATAGAGACGCCCGCCCAGCATCACTCGGCTGATCTTGTCGCTATTGCGGATATCGGCGGTAGGATCGGCATCGAGCACAACCAGATCTGCGAGCTTACCTGCTTCGATCGAGCCGATGTCTTTGCCGAATCCCAAGGACTTAGCCGAATCGATCGTGCCCGCCCGCAACGCTTCGACCGGAGTCATTCCGCCACGCACGAAGGACCACAGCTCCCAGTGCGAACCGATGCCCGCCTGTTGCCCATGGGCGCCGATCGCGACCAGACGGCCCGTCTTGGCGATCTTGTGCGCTTCACGCGCATTATCGTCATCGACGAAATTGTCCTCGGGCGCCTTGGTGGTGCGCATCGTGTCTGCACGCAGCCGCGCGGGCGGGGTGTGCACGAGCAGCGGGTTCTTCCACACATCGGTCGCCTGGCGCCAATAGGGATCGCCGGCCAGGCCGCCATAGCTGACCACCAGCGTCGGCGTGTAATTGGTGTCCGACTGGCCGAACATCTGCAGCACATCCTTGTAGAAGATGTCGGCAGGGATGTTGTGTTCGAGCGTCGAATTGCCGTCGGCGATCAGGTTCATGTCCATGCCGAACAGCGAACCGCCCTCGGCCACCACCTGCATCCCCTCGGCGCGGGCGGCCGCCACGACCATCTGGCGCTGCTCGCGGCGCGGCTGGTTGTAGTTCTTCACCGAATGGCCGCCCTGCGCCTTGAGGCGGCGGACATGCGCGAGCGCATCCTCATAGCTGTCGATCTGGGCGTAGACGTCGGCGTTCTTGGCGCCATAGACGATCTCGCCCGTCGAGAAGATGCGCGGGCCGACGATCTTGCCTGCGCGCTGCATCTGTTGCGCGGCGAAGACCAGGCTCGCCTGGCTCGACGGATCGTGGATCGTCGTGGTGCCGAGCGCGAGGTTCTGAATCAGCGACCAGTTCTGCTGTGGCACCAGATCGTCGGTGCCATAGGGGCCATGCGCGTGCGCATCGACCAGACCGGGAATGATCGTCTTGCCGGTGACATCGATCGTCTTGATGCCTGCGGGCAGCTGAATCGCAGCAGTGGGTGCGACCTGAACGATGCGGTCGCCCTCGATCACGATCGTCGCATTGTCGATGATCCCACCGTCAGCGCCCGCCATGGTGACGACGCGCGCGCCGGTGAGCGCGACGCGACCCGTTGGCTTGGCGGCCCTGACCTCCATCGCGAGCGAGGTGCTGCGCGGGGTCAGGTTCGGTTTGGCACCAGGCGCGGTGGCGAAGAAGCTGGCGCGGTCCGCAGTGTAGAGCGTCGGCCCCATGCTCCAGTGAAGGCGCGATCCGTCGCCCGACCAGTGGATATAGTCGGCACCATCGGTGCTGACGCGGACGACCGGGAGCGCGTCAGCCTTGGGTCCGACCGAGACTTCCTGGCCGCCCGGCATCAGCGGCATCGCGAACACCTGATAATTCTGGCGGAAGGCGATGCTCTTGCCGTCGGGCGCGACGATATAGTCGTTGGCGAGCTCACCGCTGGCATGGACGCGCTTGCCCTCGCCATGGATGTCGGTCGAGACCAGCTCAAGCTTGTTTTCGCCCGGGCTGGTCATGAAGATACGATCGCTCGATGCGCCGAACTGCGGCCGTGACATGCCACGCGCGACCAGTTCAGGTGCGCCGCCCGCCGCCGCGACGCGATAGACGCCGGGATCGTTCGACCAGCCGGGGGCGGTGAGGTTGCCACCCGCCGCCTTCTCGAACACGATCGTCCGGCCATCCGGCGAGAAATGCGGGCGCGCATAGAGGCCCGGCTGGGTCGTCACGTCCTTCGCCGCGCCACCGCCAGCCGCGACAGTGCGAATGCGGCCAAGCTTCGCATCGCTCCATTCGACGAAGACGATCGAACGGCCATCGCGCGACCAGCTGGGGTAGAGTTCGACCCCGGCATCCTCGGCGAGGTTGGTGAGCCGCCTGGGCGCACCGCCGGAGACCGGGCGCGTCCAGAGCTTGCCCATGCTTTCGAACACAACATTGCCGCCATCGGGCGAGACCGATGCGAAGCGTGTCATCTTCGTGGTAAAGCTGGCCGGCGCGACCTCGATCTGCGGATGCGAGGCGGTGGCGACAGTGCGGCTGTCGGCGACGCGGAACGGGATCACCGCCGCATTCGCACCATCGGCATCGACGCGGCGGATCTTACCCTGTGCCCAGAAGACGATCGACTTGCTGTCGGGTGTCCAGTCCATGTTGGGATAGACACCAGTGACGGCCCAGGTCTCCTGCACGTCCTGATCGAGCGCGTCGTAGATCTTGCGCTCCTCGCCCGAAGCGAGATCCCGGACATAGAGTTTGGACTTGGTCGCTTCGCGCCGGACAAACGCAATCTTCTTGCCGTCAGGCGATGGCGTCGGGCGCACCGAACCGCCCAGGCCCGAGACCGCAGTCGTAGTCTCACCGCTTTCAAGGTCGTAGCGCTCGATGTTGAACAAATTGGTGTTCGAATCCTGCGCATATTCGAAGATCGGGCCGGGCGTGATGTTGCGCGTGAAGAACACCGACTTGCCGTCCGCGGCATAGACCGGTTCGCCCAGCTCCTTCTGCAACCGTTCATTGGCACGCTTGACCAACTTGACGCCGCTGCCGCCCGAGACGTGGTAGAGCCACACTTCGCCCGTGCCGAGCGAACGGCCAGTGGTGAAGTGCTTCTTCGCGACGATATACTGGCCATCGGGCGACCAGCTCGGTTGGTTGAGGAGGCGAAAATCCTCCTTGGTCAGCTGGCGCTTGTCGCTGCCGTCGGCGTTCATGATCCAGATATTGTCGCCGCCGCCACGGTCCGAGGTGAAGGCGATGCGGCGGCCGTCGGGCGAGAAGCGCGGATGGACCTCCCAGGCGAGGCCCTCGGCGATGCGGGTGGGCGTGCCGCCTGCAATCGGCATGGTGTAGATGTCGCCGAGCAGCGTGAAGGCGATCGTCCTGCCATCGGGTGAGACATCGACATCGATCCAGGTGCCCTCATCCGTGTCGATCGCGGCCTGTTTCAGCGTCGCGCCCTGTGGCGCGTTGACGTCCCATTTGGGCTTTTCGGCGGGCTTGTCCTGCGCGTGCGCCTGACCAAGAACGAAAAGCGCGGCGAGGACGCCCGCGACCGAATGACGCATCCGAAAACTCCCTGACCCTGTTGTCGGACGGGAGTGGTAACGGGCGAAACCGCCCGCGTCATCTGCACTTGGTCGAAAAGTCCGGATCAGCGACGGAGCAGAAATACCGCATGTTCGGCGCGGAAATTGGCGGCGGCGGCGCTGGTGCGCTTGTCGCCCGAGAGGAACCAGGCCTGCTCGACCGTGATCCCACGCTCGCGAACATAGGCACGGAAATCGTCGACCGTGACATGGTGGATGTTGGGCGTTTCGTACCAGGCGACGGGCAGCAGCCGCGTCACCGGCATCCGCCCGCCCCACAGCAACGACACGCGCACGCGCCAGTGTGCGAAATTGGGGAAGGAGACGAAGGCGCGCTCACCGATGCGCAGCAGATGATCGAGCACGTGATGGGGGTGCATCGTCGTCTGGAGCGTCTGGCTCAGGATCGCATAATCGAAGCTGGCATCCGGATAGTCTGCCAGATCGCGGTCCGCGTCCCCCTGAATCACGGAGAGTCCGCGCGACACCGCGGTCGCGACGTTGACCGGATCAATCTCGAGCCCGCGCGCGTCGCATTGGCGATCGTCGCGCAGCGCCGCCATCAGCGCGCCGTCGCCGCAACCGACGTCGAGCACGCGGCTGCTGGCACGCACATTGGCGGCGATGATCGCAAGATCGGGACGCAGCGCGGTCATGCCGCACCCCGCCGATATACGTCGGGATCGTGGCGCTGCATGAAGAGCTCCGGCTGGGCGATCGGTTGCCATCCGAGCGCGGCATAGACCCCGTGCGCATCGCTGGTCGCGAGCATCCAGCGGCGCAGGCCCTGGAGTTCCGGGTGATCGTGGAGAGCCTGAACCATCTTCTTCGCCACCCCCTTGCCGCCATGCTCGGGCAGCACGAAGACGTCGGCGAGATAGGCGAAGGTCGCGCGATCGGTCACCACGCGGGCGAAACCGACCTGCACGTCGTCGCGATAGGCACCGACGCAGAGTGAGTTGGCGATCGCCCGCGCCAGCGTCTCGCGCGGCATGCCGCTCGCCCAATAGCTTCCGGCGATGAAACCGTGGATCACGTCGAGCTGAAGCCGCGCCGGATCGAGGCTGATGTCATAGCCCTGCGTCATCGCCCCGCCCTCAGGAAACCGTCGACGACGCGGTTCAGTTCGGGCGCTTCGAGCAGGAACGCGTCGTGGCCGAAGGGCGAGGACAGCTCGACGAAGCTGACCGGCGCGCCCGCGGCGTTGAGCGCATGGACGATCGCACGCGAATCGCGCGTCGGATAGAGCCAGTCGGTATCGAAGCTGACGAGGCAGAAACGCGCCTTGGTCTCGCGGAAGGCATTGGCGAGCAGGCCGCCATGTTCCTCGGCGAGATCGAAATAGTCCATGGCGCGGGTGATGTAGAGATAGGCGTTGGCGTCGAACCGATCGACGAACGCCAGCCCCTGATGGCGCAGATAGCTCTCGATCTGGAAATCGGCGTCGAAGCCGAACGACTTGGCCTCGCGCGCCTGAAGCCGCCGCCCGAACTTCTCGGTCAGGCCCGCTTCGGAGAGATAGGTGATGTGCGCCGCCATCCGCGCGACGGCGAGGCCCGCCGCGGGCGGTTCGCCGTCATAATAGGCGCCGCCATTCCAGCGCGGATCGGCCATCACCGCCTGGCGCCCGACCTCGTGGAAGGCGATGTTCTGCGCCGAGTGCCGCGCGGTCGAGGCGATCACCACCGCCGCCTCGACCCGATCGGGGAAGGTTGCGGGCCAGCTCAATGCCTGCATCCCGCCCATCGACCCGCCGACCACGGCCTTCAGTCGCCCGACACCGAGATGGTCGAGCAGCATCGCCTGCGCACGCACCATGTCACGGATGGTGATGACCGGGAAATCCATGCCCCAGGGCTTCCCCGTCGCGGGGTTGATCGTGGCGGGCCCCGAACTGCCCATGCAGCTGCCGAGCACATTGGCGCAGACGATGAAATGGCGTTCGGGATCGACCGGCTTGCCCGGCCCCACCATCCGCGTCCACCAGCCGGGCTTGCCCGTCACCGGATGCGGCGAGGCGACATGCTGGTCGCCGGTCAGCGCGTGGCAGAGCAGGATCGCATTGCCGCCATCGGGCGCGAGCGTTCCATAGGTCTCGTACGCGATCTCGACCGGCGACAGCAGCACGCCGCCGTCGAGCCGGAGCGGCCCGGGCAAAGTGATGTGGCGCGAAAGGCCGAAACGCTGATCGTCGGACATGCGCGTCTGACTAGGGACGCGACGGCGTGGGTTCAAGCCGCGCCCGAATTATCTGGCACGGCTTGAGCGTGCGGCAATCACCGCTTGTGCCGCGAGCCGGCCGGTCTGTGCGCCGCCATTCATGAAGCCGACCCAGGCGTCCGAGACATGCTCGCCGGCGAAGATGACTCGCCCCGCAACTGCTTGCTGCCGTTCGGCGGGCGCGTCGGATTCGACCCAGAAGAGCGGACCGAAGCGGGTGAGCTGGCCGGGCGCGCTGTTGGTATAGGCACCCAGCGTCAGCGCCTCACGGCACCAGCTGGTGCGGCGGACCACGCCGCCCGCGACAGCCCGGGCCATTCCCGGGATTCCCACTTCGGTGAGCCGGGCAAACGCCTCCGCCAGCGGTTGCGGCGGGGCGACGGCCGCGGCATCGACCTGCTCGCCGCCGAGGAACCAGGTCCATACCGGCTTGCCGTCGCCGCCGCCCTGAATGGTGCCGTCCCAGCCCAAGGCATAGGGCGGTGCCGTGTCCCACAGCTCGCCGCCCGTACCGAGCACATCGAGCCATGGCGTCGCTGAAGCCGTAACCTGGAGCTTCTCGTTACGGCCGAGGTCCGCCTGCGCGATGAAGTCGCGCCAGCGCGCCGGAAGCGGCACGGCGAAATCGATCTGGCGCAGGATCGGTGCGGGAACAGCGACGATCACGGTATCGGCGACAACATGGGTTCCATCGAAGAATTCGAGGCGGATGCCGCTGCCGGTCTCCCGGATCGCCTGCAGCCGCCGACCGGTTTCGATCCGGTCGCGATGCGTATCGGTGATCGCACCGGCGAGCCGGCCCGATCCGCCGGCGATGACATAGCGTTCGTCGCTGCCCGCCAGCACTTCGACATGCTCGCCCCTGACCGTGGGCAGGTTGAAGATGAGCTGGAGCGCCGACGCGTCGCCCGGCTCCGAGCCATATTCGGTGCGGATGCTCGATTCGATGAGCGCGCGGACGCGGGGATCGCGAATCAGCGCGGCGTGACGATCAAGATACTGCGCGACCGAGAGGCGGTCGATGGCGGCGGCGGTGGCCGGGCTGGCATCGACCGCCTCCGAATCGCGCGCGATCCGCGCCGCGAGCGGGGCGAGAAGCCGGGCAAGCTCGGCCTGCGACGCGACCGCACCGTCCGCGAGGATCACCGAGCGGTGCGGGCCGGACTTGCGATCGACCAGCGGCACCGCGAATTCCCGAGCCAGCGCATGCATGTCGGCATGGTCGGTGTTGACGAGCTGGCCGCCCGCCTCGAACAGCTGCCCGTCTGTGGTGCGTTGGGTGTACATGCGCCCGCCCAGACGGTTGCGCGCCTCGTACAGCCGGGCGTCGATGCCCGCCTTGGCTAGATGATGGAGCGCCGAAAGCCCGGCGATTCCGCCGCCGATGATCGCCACCCGGCCGGAAGCGGGCAACGCAAGCGCAGGCGCGGGAAGCCCCGCCGCGACGCCGGTCGCCGCCATGCCCTGAAGCAGCGCGCGGCGGCCGATTCCACCATGGCCGGCGCGTGGTGCGGCCCTGCCCTGCGCCGCCAGATCCTGCCGCCGTGCCAGCTGCAATGCCCGCCACAGCGTTTCGCTTCCCCGCATCCGTCTTCCCCCGTTCGAAGCGGGGCTTAACACAGAGCAATTTCGCAAACCTTGCCATTCTTACCCGGTTCGGCCATCGCGCGCGCCATGACCGAGACCAACAGCAAGCCGCAGCCCAAGCCCTGGATCATGGACATCGCCCCCTATGTGCCGGGCAAGTCCAAGACCGATGATGGCCGCAAGGCGATCAAGCTTTCGTCCAACGAGAATCCGCTCGGGACTTCGGACAAGGCGCGCGCGGCATTCGCGACCGCGGCCACCAGCCTCGAGCGTTATCCCGATGCCAGCGCGGTCGAGCTGCGCGAGGCGCTGGCGGCGCTGCACGGGCTCGAGGCCGATCGGATCATCTATGGCAACGGATCGGACGAGGTGCTTCACCTCGCCGCGGGCGCGTTCGCCGGGCCGGGCGACGAGATCATCTACGTCAATTACGGCTTCACCGTGTATCCGATCGCGACCAAGCGCGTCGGCGCGACGCCGGTGGTTGCCGCCGATGCCGACTATGCGACCGATGTCGATGCGATCCTTGCCAGCGTCACCGACAAGACGCGGATCGTGTTCGTCGCCAACCCCAACAACCCGACCGGCACCTATGCCAGCCGCGAGGAGATCGCGCGCCTGCACGCCGGCCTGCGCCCCGACATCCTGCTGGTGCTCGACCACGCCTATGCCGAATATATCGAGGGCGAGATCGACGATGGCGGGATGGAGCTGGCGAAGACCCAGCCCAATGTGCTGGTCACGCGCACCTTCTCCAAACTCTATGGCCTTGCCGCCGAGCGGATCGGCTGGGGCTATGGCTCGCCCGAGGTGATCGAGGCGATGCACCGCATCCGCCTGCCCTTCAGCATCACCATCGCGGGCACCGCGGCGGCGATCGCGGCGCTGCACGACGATGAATTCGTCGAGCGCACGCGCAGCCATAATGCGCAGTGGCGCCGCTGGTTCGCGGACGAGATCGCCAAGCTCGGCAATGCCGGCCTGCGTGCGGTGCCGAGCCAGGCGAACTTCGTGCTGGTGCTGTTCGAGGGCGCGCTGACCGCCGAGGCGGCATATAAGGGGTTGATGGACGAGGGCTATATCGTCCGCTGGCTGCCCGGCCAGGGCCTGCCCCACGGCCTGCGCATCACCATCGGCACCGAGGACGAGACGCGCGCGGTCGCGGCGATCCTGAACAAGCTGGTGGCGGAGACGCAGCAGCCCGCAACCGCGGGATGAAGCGGTTCGGTATCATCGGCTTCGGGCGGTTCGGACAGCTCGCCGCAAGGCATCTGCGCGACCATTTCAGCGTCGTCGTGACCGATACGGCGGATGTCGGCGAAGCGGCGGCCGCGATCGGCGTCGCGACCGGCAGCCTTGCGGACGCGGCCGACTGCGACGTGGTGATGCTCGCGGTGCCGGTCCAGGCGATGGCAGCGACCATCGCCACGATCGCGCCGCTGGTGCGGCCGGGCGCGCTCGTCCTCGACGTCGCGTCGGTCAAGATGCTGCCTGCACGCTGGATGCTCGAGGCATTGCCCGAGAGCGTCGACATTGTCGCGACCCATCCGCTGTTCGGCCCGCAGAGCGCGCGGAACGGGCTGGAGGGGCAGCCGCTGGTCGTCTGTTCGGTGCGTGGCGATCGGCATCACAAGGTCGCCGAATTCGGCCGCAGCCTGGGCCTTGCCGTCTCGATCACCACCGCCGAGGAGCATGACCGCGAGATGGCCTATGTCCAGGCGCTGACGCACCTGATCGGGCGGGCGCTGGTCAATATCCGCATCCCGGACGAGGAACTGAAGACCAACAGCTACCAGCATCTGCTGGAGCTGTGCGGGCTGATCCGCGACGACAGCAAGGAGCTGTTCTTCGCGATCCAGAACCTCAATCCCTATGCCGAGGAAATCACCCGCCAGTTCATCGCCGAGGCCAATGGCCTGTTGGCGGAGAGCCTGAAGGCGGGGAACCGCAGCGCAGCAGACTGAGCTGGCCGCGGTGCCAATCCGCTAGCGCGACTGGCTCCAACCAAGCACCAGCACGACCGCTCCCACGAGCGACGCGGCGGTGCGGACATGGTTCCAGAACACCCAATCGCGCAGATAGCGCGCCCAGAGCGCGGCGCCGTCGGCGCTGGCCGGATCGACGGCCGCCAGTGCGTTGTTGAGCGGGACGTTGCAGACCATCGTCACCGCAAAGCAGCCGAGCACATAGAGCGCAGCGCCCGCCAGCACGTGCACCGCGCCCGGTTGCCCGAAGTTGAGACCGGCGACGATCGCCAGGCCAATCAGCAGCAGCGCAGTGCCGATAAAGATGCCGAGGAAGAGCGGATTGATGATGACGATATTGATCGTCTGCATCGCCCGGATTCCCTCGGGCGCCGGCACACGACCGAGCGCCTGCATGATGAAGGTCGAGAAGCCGTAGAAGATTCCGCCGATGATAAAGGCGCCGATCGCGGCGATCAGCACGGGAAGCTTGAGCAAACCGGTCATCATCCGTCTCCCTTGGATTGCATCCTGTATCAGGGCTCGAGCGCGTTGATTCCCCGATGCACCCGCGCCTCGACCTCTGCCCGCTCCAGCCCGGGGGCGATCGGCTCCCCGAAGCGGAAGGTCACCGTGCCGGACCGCTTCGGGCCACGCCGCGGCCATAGCCGGCCGCTGTCGAGCGCGACCGGTACGACCGGAAGACCGAGCGCACGATAGAGTCCCGCAAAGCCCGAGCGGATCGGCGGCTTCTCACCCGGCGCGACGCGCGTCCCTTCGGGGAAGATCAGCACCGAGCGGCCCTCGCCCAGCGCGGCTTTCGCCTCGCGCATCATCTGGCGCAGCGCCTTGGCGTTGGCGGCGCGGTCCACCACGATCACGCCGTAACGGCGCGCGGCCCAGCCCCAGACGGGAATCTGCGCCAGTTCGCGCTTCATCACGATGACGGGCGCGCCGAGCATCACCGCGACGGCCATCGTCTCGAACATCGCCTGATGCTTGGCCGGATAGAGCGCCGGCTCTGCAGCGACCTGCCCCTCGACCGCGATGCGGATGCCCAGAATGTGTCGCGCGGACCAGACGCCAAGTCGTGCCCAGCTCATGCAAACGGCGCGCAGCACATGTGCACCGAACAACGCCGCGATGGGGGTCGCCAGCACGATCGGTACCGACAGGCCGTAGAAGAAGATCGCAAAGGCGATGCTGCGCAACCGGTCAGCCATTGCCGATTCCGAACAGCAGCGCGATCCGGCGGACGATGTATTTATGGTACTCGCGCAGCAGCATGGCGAAACGCGCATTGGTGCGAACGCCGTCGCCGACGATCTCGACCTCGCCGCCCAGCGCATTGCCGAGCTCGAGCTTGGCGCGGGGCACGTGCCAGTCGGCAGTAACGAGGCGCACCGACTTGTAGCCGTGCTTGCGCACCCAGCCCGCAGTCTCGTCGGCATTGGAGCGGGTATCGACCGCCTCATGCCCGAGATCGATGCAGCAGCGGAACAGCGATGGCGGCGCGCGATGTGCGACCGCCAGCTCGATCGGGCGGACGGTGGGATCGGTGCCGGTGATCAGCATCCGCTTCGCCGACCCCGCCTGGAGCAATGCGATGCCACGCGGGATGCGGCCGGCACCGCCGGTGGGCACGACCACCGCGTCGGTCTTGATACCGGGATCGAGTGGCTTGCCGAGCGAGAGCATGAACAGCGCAAAGCCCAGCGCCCAGGCCAGCGCGAGCACCGCCAAGACCCGCCAGAGGGCGCGCATCACAGCGTCTTCCCCAGCGTACCGAGTACCGCGATGCGTGCGGCGAGCAGCGCCATCAGCGCGAAAATGACGGGAAGCAGCAGCAACAGGAGCCAGTCGAGCGGGGCAAGCGCGACCCCACCCAGCAGCTCCGATCCCAGCCCGGCCGCCTGCTGACCGAGCAGCCACACGATGCCGAGCGCCGCGACGGTGCCGAGCAGCCCGCCGAGCAGCGTATCGAGCGCGATCCGCCGCTGGAACAGCCGCGCAACCTGCATATCGGTCGAGCCGAGAATGTGGAGCACCGCGATGGTATCGCGATGCGAATCGAGTCCGCCGCGCGCGGTGAGCAGCACGACGATCGCCGTCGCGGTCGCCATCAGGATGACGAGCGCGACCGCGAACCAGGTGAGCGTGTCGAGGAACGCGCTGACCGGCGAGAGCCATTGCGCGTGCCGGTCGATCTGCGCTTGCGGCGCGATCGTGCGGGCAGCTCCGCGGACACGCTCGATCGCCGCCGGATCACCCGAGGCGAGATCGACATCGATCATCGCGGGCATCGGCAGGTCGGCATCGAGTCCGGCCTCACCCAGCCAGGGCTCGAGCAATTGGGCGAGCTGCGCGCGATCCACCTCGGCGACGCGGGTGACGCCGGGGAGCGCGCGGACGCGTTGCATGACCGCCTTGGCGGCGGCATCGCGTCGTGCCGCATCCCCTTCGACCAGCTGGATGGTAAGGCGCCCGGCAAGCTGGCGATCGAGCGTACGGCTCGCGCCCGCCATGCCGAGCCCGAGCGCGGCGGCGAGCACCGTCAGGAACAGCATGATCGCCATCACCCACAGCATGCCGCGGGTACGCCGGCTCTCGTCGAGCAACCGGCGTTCGGGCTTGTCGCGCAGCAGCGGGCTCATGCCGGCGCCATTCCGGGCGGATAGCGCAGCGACCCGGTGGGATCGTTGAGCCGCCCTTTCTCGATCCGCATCATCCGCGCATCGGGAATGCGGCTGATCAGCTGAAAATCATGCGTTGCGACCACCACGGTGGTGCCGAGCCGGTTCAACGAATCGAACAGGTGCAGCAGCCGTTCGGCCATGTCGGGATCGACGTTGCCCGTAGGCTCGTCGGCAATCAGGATTTCGGGCCGGGTGATGACGGCACGGGCGATCGCGATACGCTGTTGCTCGCCGCCCGACAGGGTCGGGGGCTTGGCGGAGTCGCGATCCTTGAGGCCGACCCAGGCGATCATCTCACGCACCGGCCCATCGACATCGGCTTCCGGAATCCCGGCGACGCGCAGCGGCAGCGCGACATTGTCATAGGCGGAGAGGTGCGGGAGCAGGCGGAAATCCTGGAACACCACGCCGATGCGGCGGCGAAAACCCGGAAGACGCTTGCGCGGCAACGCGCCTGCATCCTCTCCGAACAGGCGCACGATGCCGCGCGTCGGCCGCTGGGCAAGGTAGAGCAATCTGAGCAGCGAGGTCTTGCCCGCCCCCGATGCGCCGGTGACGAAATAGAAGGAGCCGGCGCTGAGCGTGAAGCTGATGTCGCTCAGCGTCTCTGCCCCGGTCCCGTAGCGCAGGCCGACATTCTCGAACTGGACGATATTGGCCATGCCGGCGCCCGGCCGCTCCCGAAATAATGACTGCCCCGAAGGCGCCAGCCATCGCACAGGCGCGAAGCCGGCTCAAGCGGCGGCACTCGTCCCCCGCTTCTTGGGCTTGCCAAGCCGAGTCGGGAGGTGTTTAGATTCGGGATTGGCGATCTCCGCGCCCAGTACCCGAGCAAGACGTGCCGCGATGATCCTGGAATGCCCCGAGTGCCGCACCCGCTACCTGGTTCCCGACAGTGCGATCGGGACCGAAGGCCGTACCGTGCGCTGCGCGAGCTGCCGGCATAGCTGGCACCAGCTTCCCGCAAACGCGCCGGTGGCGAAGCCCGCGCCCGACATCATCCGCGCCGACGCCTATTCGCCGCCGCCTCCCCCACCTCCGCCTCCGCCTCCGCCTCCGGCGGCGGCGCCGGCACCGGCCAAGACCGCCGAGACGGAACGCGATTTCGACCCCTTCGCGCACGAACCGCCGTTCAAGCCGCGCAAGAACCCCGAACGGCGCTGGACCGCGGCAGCGCTGATCATCGGCCTCTCGCTATCCGCTGGCGCGGGTGCGATCCTGTGGCTGGGTGCCCCCGGTATCGCATCGCAGATCGGGCTGCCGGTCGGCGAGGCGAAGACGGCGCTGGTGTTCGCCAACCAGCAGGTCGATCGCAAGCCGCGGCTCAACGGGGGCGAGTTGTTCGTGGTCAGCGGGCAGGTGATCAATCCGAGCAAGGAACGCCAACGCGTGCCCAATATCCTGGCCGAGTTGCGCGATGCCAATAACGCGGTCGTCTACAACTGGACGATCACCCCCGAGCCACGCGCGCTACCACCGGGCGGGAGCCTGGAGTTCAACAGCGGCAAGCTCGATGTGCCGGCGACCGGCAAGACGATCCAGCTCAGCTTTTCGGGCGAAGCCGCCGAGTAATCCACCAAAGACGCCCGCCGTTGAGCAGAGCCGCCGCGACCATTCCAGACGCCGACGCCGCCACCAGACCCTTTGAGCCCCAGCCGGCATGGACCGTCCATAGCCCGATCCCGCCAGTAAGCAGGAAAAAGGCGGCGATGCCGTTGAACCCGGCCACCACCTGGTCACCGAGCGAGCGCAACGCGTACATGAAGACGACCTGCAGCCCGTCGAACAGGATGAACGGCCCCCAAAGCGGCAGCATCACCACCGCCGCAGCGACGACCGCAGCGCTGGCCGGGAAGCTGCCGGCAATCAGCATCGGCGCGAAGACCAGCGGCAGCGCGAGCAAGCCGAGGACGATCGTCGCGAGCCCCGCGGCGATCGCGGTGCGCGGCCCCGCCTGCGCCGGATCGCCCTCGCCCACGGCATTACCCGCACGCACGCCCGCGGCGGAGCCGAGGCCGAGCGCGAAGGCGAAGGTCACGTTATGGACCGAGAAGACGATCTGGAAGGCATGGGTCACCGTCTCACCCAATTGGGTCGAGAGCGCGATCAGGATCGAGAAACCCGCCAGTTCCAATCCCGAAGCGATCGCCGGGACAAATCCGAAGCCCAGCAGTGCCCACACGCCGCGCCACATCGCCGGCGATCCGAAGTCGCGCCAGTCACGCACCCCACGCTCGTGAGCACGCGGCAAGGTGAGCGCTGCGATGACCATCGCCACCGCGCCGATCAGGATCGCGATCACTGTCGCCGTCGCGGCGCCGGTCGCGCCCATCGCCGGCAACCCGAACTGGCCAGTCGCAAGCACCCAGGCGAGCACGCCATTGATCGGCAGGATCGCCACATCGACGACCATCACCCGCTTGGGGCGGCTGACGCCTTCTAGGAAAAAGGTCGCCGCGACGAGCACCAGCTGAAAGGGATAGCCGAACGCCATGATCCGCACGACACGTGCAGCATCAGGCGCGATCGCCGGATCGACGCCGACACCGAGCAACATCGGCAACGCGAACACGAACAAGGTGCTGCCGCTGATGAGGCCAAGCAGGAACCCCAGCACCAATCCCTGTCGCAGCACCGCACCGGTCGCGGGCAGATCCTTCGCTCCGTCGGCACGCGAGGAGAAGACCAGCACGCCGGTCAGCCAGCCCAATGCGACGACGATACCGATAAAGGTCAGCGTGCGGCTGGCGCCGAGCGCCGCCACTTCGTGCGTGCTGACCAGCCCGACCACGACGACGTCGGTGACGTGCATGATCGTCCAGGTGAGCGCCGTCATCACCACTGGCCAGGCCAGGGCGAGGATGCGGCGCGTCTCGGCGCGGATGTCTGCGGGCAGCTTCATGGGCCGGCGGACTTAGCCCGGCTGCATTTCAGAAGAAAGATCGCAGAAAGGGAGGTTGCATGCCCCGAAACGCTTTGCTAGGGGCCGCTGCCTTACCAGCCACCGGGTTCATCCGGTGGACGAAATCAGTGCGGTCGTGGCGGAACTGGTAGACGCGCAACGTTGAGGTCGTTGTGGGCGAAAGCCCGTGGAAGTTCGAGTCTTCTCGACCGCACCAATTTCAGCCCGGAAGGGCTCAAATCACCAGAATGAATGGCGGAAGCCCGGGCAGCACAAAGCGGCCCGGCGCATCGCGCCGAGCCGAAGGCCGGCCATGGTGGCCGGGAGTGGCCTTGAATCAAGGTGGGCGACGGTGCTCAGATCACCGCGCCGTACCGCTTCACGCCGCCTGGCCTCGCGGAGTCGCCTCCTCCAGCTCTGCGAGCGCTCCGACCAGCAGCTGCCGGTCGTCGATATCCCATGGATGGAAACCGGGGCGCATATAGACCAGCACGCCCTTCAGAAGCGCGCGTAGCAGGCCGGAGCGACCGTACAGATAGCCGATCAACCGCCGCCAGGTCGCGAAATCATTGCGACCATCTTGCCGCAGCAGATCGGCCGTGTTGCGGAAGATCACATAATGGAATCGCACCGTCGCGAAGACCATGACGCTACTGCGCTTGAGCCAGCGCCGCGGGCGCGACATATGCCGCGCGGCGTGGAGATAGGTGTCGAACGCGACAGCCTTATGCTCGATCTCCTCGATCGCATGCCATTGCCAGAGCCGCCGTGTCTCACCGGTCGCCCCGGCGAGATGCTCGGGGTTGGAAAGTGCATCATGGGCCAGCGTCGCCGTGAAATGCTCGAGCGCACAGGTCGCCGCGAGCTGCTGGATCGGGGAACGTCGCTTGACCCAGGCAATGGTGCGCCGCGCGCGATCTTCGAGCGGCGCGATATCATATCCGACATCCTGTGCCTGGCGGTTGAACACCACATGCTCACGCGAGTGCATCGCCTCCTGATAGATGAAGTCATCGATCTGGCTGCGCAGCGGCTGCGGCGTTCCGTCACGAAAATGGCGGACCGAGGTCATGAAGAATTTTTCCCCAACCGGGAAGGTCGAGGACAACGCATTGAAGAAGGCGGTGCGGCCGGCATCGCCGCTGTGCCACCAGCGCGGCGGCGGCAGGTCGCGCCCGAACTTCAGATCGCGTTTATGGATCGTGAGATCCTGTGGCGTGCGTTGCGACAAGACGAGCCTCCATCGGCGACAGATATAACATTTACATCAATGTAAATATTGCATGCCCCCCTTGGATGCAAGTATGGATTGATTGAGCCGGCTCGATCGATCCCGCGGCGGGACCCCGGCCGGCAGAGATCAATTGTGACTATCCGGGCACCTTGAGCTAGGAAAGCACCGTAAGACAGGTTCGGGGGGTCGAACCGGGACAGGGAATTGAGATGTACAAGCAAGCGGCACCGCGCGTGAAGCGCCGCAAAAGGCTGGGTCCCGAGGTTCGTGAAGAGGGGTTGGCGGCAGCGCGCCGCCTGTTGCTCAGCGGGGGGCCGGCCGCGGTCACCCTGGCGAATATCGGCGACGAAATCGGCATGTCGCATGCCAATGTCCTCCACCATTTCGGATCGGCGGCGAGCCTGCAATCGGCGCTGATGGGGTCGATGATCAATGACCTCACCGTTGCGCTCGATCATGTCGTGGAAATGCTGAAGACCGATGCCGCCGCGCCCCGCGCAGTGGCCGATCGCGTGTTCGATGCCTTTGACAAGGGCGGCGCCGGACCGCTCGCCGCGTGGATCATCCTGTCAGGCGACGTCGCGCACCTCGAGCCCGTCCGCAAGGCGGTTCGCGCACTGGTCGAGGCGATCGTGGGTCAGTCCAGCGACGAAGGCGCGCCGGAACGGATCCGGATGGCGGTGCTGATGATGGCCGTATCGGCCTTTGGCGATGCCGTCATCGGCCCCTATGTCCGCGACATGCTGGATCAGGAAGACGATGCGATGCGCAGCCTGATCGCACGGATCCTTCCGCTCTTCCTGCTGCCCGCAGGCATCCCGCCGGCCATATCCTGAGCGGTGGCGACGCTCCCGTCGCCCGCTAGAATTGCTTCTGGAGGCTCAGGCGGACCGTGCGGCCGAGCGGATCGACCTCATCGTGTCCATAGTTGCGCACGATGCCGCCGTTGCGCACCGATATGTTGCGATACCCGTTGAGCAGGTTCTGGATGTCGAGGGAAACGCGCAGGCCCGATGCCCAGCTCTTCTCCCCCCCCTTGCCCTTCACCCATTGATCAAGTTCGGCAAACAGGTTGAGATTGAACAGTACCGAAGACGCGTAGCGAAATTCGGTGACGCCCCCCACATCGCCGCCCGACCGGACATGCGCTGCGCTGCTCCAGCTTCCATTCAGCGTCGCGCCGAGGCCTGACCGGCCGGCGACCAGGCTGAGCCCGACATCGTGACGCGGCTGGCCATTGTTCCTGAGCCTGTCCAGCAGAGGGAGGCCGGGCCGAATCACGGTCTCGCTGCGCAGATACCAATTGTGGTTGATCGATAGGCTGATCGTCCACGGCTGAAACCCGTTGGCCACCGGAGATGCCGTATCCAACGCTTTCGGGCTTTCGGTGTAGCGCAGCGTCAGGCCGGATGAGACGGACTCGCTCCGGTCGTGCGAAATGTTGATCGCACGCGCATCGATGGAGACGAGGCGACCGCTCGAATCCCGCCTGATCCGTTCCGGAAACGCCGCTTCGACCTCCGGCGTCAGTGCCGGAAAGGGCAGGATACCGCCACGCGAAATCTGCTTGCGATATCCGATATTGAGCGTTGCCAGATCGCCCGCGAAAGGCCGCACCATCGCGTTGAGCGCCAAGCTGTTGTTGCGTCCACCCTCCAGGTCGGGATTCCCGCCGAAGATCTTGAGCGGCTGGACATATTCCTGTCGCGCATAGTCGAACATGCGGGTCACGACCTCGATCCGCGGACCATGGAGGTGGTCGAAGGTCGGCTCGGCATTCTCCTGGCCAAGGCTCGCGCGCAGATTGAGAAACGGAAGGGGAGTCCAGCGCACGCCGGCGTCCCATTTGCGGCGCATGGCGGTTCCGGTCGCCGTTGCCGCCTCAACGGACAGATCGAGCCCGAGATCGCCCAGCGGCGTGAGAACGCCGAGCGCCCGGCTCGCCAGCGGAAGGACGAACGACAAGCGACCGTCAAGCCGGTCGCTGCCTGAACGGCTATGCTGCAGCGTGCCATCGGCTTCCCGTGTCGAACGCGACCGGTTTCGGTTCGCGCTGACGGTCAGGCTGGTGCTCGCCTGCCCAGCGGGAAGCTTCAGCATCGATCTCGACGCGTTGAAGGTCGCCCCCAGCATGTCGGTACCGGAACGGGCTCGATCGGATCGTAGTGGCGTCGCGGGCCACGGGCCATCGGGATCGAAGCTCGGATCGCCGGCATCGATCCGTTGCTGCACCGCTCGCATGTCGTAGCCGCGATCATGGATCATCCGGTTGCGGTTGCGTGCGTAGGAAAGCGAAAGGCTGGTCTGCCACCCCGCTATCGGCCCGGAAAGCGAAGCCGAGACGCCAATCGTTTCGGAGCGCTGCCGGCTCTGCAGTGCTTCGTCATTGAGCAGCCGACTGACGATAACGGCATTGCCGCCCGCGGGCACCCAGGGGCTACCCGGCGACAGGATGACAGAACCGATCGGCATGCCGATCAGCTGCCTGCCGCTGTTCAGCGTCGCATTGGTCCGGAGCGAGACGGAGAAGCGGCCCAGAGGCCGTGTGGCGCTTATGTTCGTACTCAGCGACCGCGTCGCGCTGGCCGCCGATTCGAACCGGTTCGGATCGACTACTCCGCGCTCCCGCAGCGTCGGAAGCAGCGCCAGCACATCGTCCTGCACCGGAATTTCGCGGTCACTTTTGAGCAACAGGGTATCGTCCGATACTGCGACCTGCGCGCTCCATCGCGTATTGCCGTCGATCGCGGTACGCCGGCCCGCCAACTGCGCACTGCGCTGTCCCCCGGCCGTCGGAACCCCGATCCCGGCATCGGCGTCCCAGCTCGCATATTTCTGCTTGAGTTCGAGATTCACCACGCGCTGTCCAGCCGGGTAGCCATATCGTGCCGCCGCTTCGGGCGGGAGGATCGCGATTCGGTTCAACGCCTCTGCGGGATAGCTGGTGATCTCCCCGGGTTCCCCGATACGCTTCCCGTTCACGAGGATGGCGGGCGGGTTGCCGGTACCGTCGATCAGCGGCGCGATATCGGTGAGGAGTTCGCCGATGCTGCGCGCGCCGTGCGCAGCGATCTGGGCTTCGTCGAGTTCGGTTTCGGACGGGATATCAGCCTGGCCCCAGCGCCTGGCAATGATGACGATCTCGTCCTCGCTCGGTGCATTGGCGCCATCCTGCTTATGTGAGACCTGCCCTTCGACCGCGGCAGGCGTTCGGCCATTATCGGTTCGCGCCGGCATAGCGGCTTCGCTTAGGTCCAGGCCGTTCAGGCAGGCGAGAAAAACGATCAGCGGCATCAGACGATGGGATCACCGCAACGGAAATAAAGAGCGGCGCGGGTGAAGACCGCGACATCCAGGGACATCGAAACAATCTCCGTCAATCTGCTCCATGATTCCAATCGGCGAAAAAGGGAGAGGCAAGAGCCCCTCCCTTCCCCCTTTCGATGTGATCGAAACTCAGGTGTCCGGCAGGATCACCAGGCCGCCAGCCGGGCCCGAGATCTGGTTGAGCGTACCGATCATCTTGCACGGCGCGCCAGCGGTGGGCGCCGAGTTGGACAGGGGCGAGCTCAGGATCAGGCTGGGCGTACCATTCCCACCCCAGTCGGCCGTGATCGATCCGGTGCACCGCCCGATGCTGATCGCCGGAACGATCTGAAGGCCGGTAATCGTGACGCGGTTGGAGAGCGGCGCCGGACGATCGGTATAGCTGACCGTGCCGGTCCCGTTGACGGCGATGGCCGAGCAGATCGCATCGCCCGGAGTCAGTGCGGCAGTCGCCGTCACCACCTGCGGCGTCGGCGGGGTGCTTGGTACGTTGACCGTAACGGTCAGCACACAATTATAGACGCCCAGATCCTTCTGGACCGAGACGCTCCCTTGGTAAACATAAGTACCAGGAGGGCTGTATGTCTGCGCGCTCACCGTCTGCGCCCCGAATAACGCACTACTAGCCACCAAAAGAGTTACCATCTTTTTCATGATCAAACTCCTCTCCATAGTGAATTCTATTCAGAACGTACCGCCGACTCGACAGTACAATTCAACACTATGTCAATTTACACCAATGTCAATGTAAACTTCTTTAGCATAATGTAACAATGAATTCACAATGAGCGGCTCCATATCATACCCATTAAAATGGATATGATTTAGCCCACTTTAATATTATTTCCGCTTCAGAATTTTTTCGATACGCTGAACCCGAAAATTCTTGGATCTGTAGTAAATACATTGGTGCTTAACCCGGCGTCGTCGCTGTTTGTGAAGAAATCCGTGATCGGAGTCTTGTTGAAGACGTTCTTCATATAGAACTGGAATACGAGATCATCCTTCGGACGCTCAAGCGTCACAGCGAGATTCGCATTGTCCCAGCCCTTCAGCCGGTCATATTGGGTATTGTAGACGCGCGCGAAGCTGCTCGACTGGCGATAATAGTCGCCGCGGAACGTCAGCTCCCAATCCCCGCCATCGAGGAAGAACGTGTATTGCGCGCCGACATTGATGGTCGTGCGCGGCGCATTGGGCAGCTCGTTGCCTTCGAGATCGGCATAGAAGCCGCGGCCCCCATTGGGCGCGTCGGTCAGAGGGTTATAGGTAAAGCCGAAGAACTGATCGAGCCGGACCACGTCCGGAATGGCGGGGTTGAACGTGCCCATCCCCTTCGTCCCGCCGCACAATGCCGACAAGGCCTGCAGCCCAAGGAACTGCCCGAGCGGGGAATTGAAGACCGTTTCGACATGCCTCTTCGGCGCGATGCAGTTGGATGGGATCTGCAGCCAGGGGCGCACCAGGATCCAGTCGTCATTGCCCTGTGTGCGGTTCATCACGTCGATCGACTTGGCGCCCTTCTTCAGCCGCGTCTGTAGATAGCCGAAATTGGCGTCGAGGCGGAACGCGCGCGATGGCCGCCAGGCCGCCTCGAGTTCGAAACCCCAGCTCGTTGCGTCGAAATTCTCGTTGAGCGAAATGCGATCCACGATCTGCGAGACCTGATAGCCCTCATAGTCATAGTAGAAGCCCGTCGCGTTCAACGTCAGCCGTCCGTTCGCGAAACTGTTCTTCGTGCCGATCTCAAATGCATTCACATATTCAGGCGCGTATCGCTCGGGCAGTGGCTGATACTGCACGATCGCGGGATGCAGATCGGGGCGAGGCGGATTGACGCCGCCACCCTTGTAGCCGCGCGCCGCCGATGCATAGACCAGCGTCTGATCGGTGAAGGACAGATCGGGCTTCCAGTCGATGACCAACCGCCCGGTCGGCTCGGACCAGCTCTGCCGGATATCCGGTGCGGCCGGATAGCCCGAGTTCACATAGCCGCCGCTGGTCCCGATCCCGTACGGCGCGCCGCCACCCAGCAGCAACTGACTGGGAATGGGCGTCGCGATCTTGATGTCCTTGGTCCACCGCAAACCGGCGGTGACCTTCAGGTTTGCGGCGACATTCCAGTAGAGTTCGCCAAACGCCGCCCAGGATTCGGTTTTGACGATGTTGCGGCTGAGAAAGTAATTATGTCCCTGCTCGTCCAGCGAACCGATCGGATTGGGGTCGACGTAGACGCAATCACTGTTGGTGGTTCCCGGCGGACACGGATGGTAGTTGGGCACCGTGTCGACGCCCCGATTGTACAGGTTATAGGCGATGAACGAGAACGCGTTGTTGAAGACGAAATAGTCGTCCTGCGATTTGAAATTCAGATAATTCGCGCCGACGTTGAAATTCACCGGCCCGTCGAACGAGGATTGCAGGCGGAACTCCTGACTCCACTGGCTGTTACGCGACCGGTTCAGGTCCATCGCCAGCAGCCGGTCCGATGCGCCCAGCTGCGGATCGACGAAAATTCCGCCGGGCGACCCATGTTGCTGGCTCATCGGTTCCCCGGTGAACACATAATATAGGTCCCGCGATTCGGCGAATATCGGCCCCGAGACGAAGCGATTGAAATCCTGCGATGAATAGTAACGGTCACGCGCATAGGCCGTTTGCGAAACGAATTTGATCGAATCGCTCAGGTTGAATTCGAGATTCCCCTGGAAGACATCATTCTTGGCGCGAAAAACCGGATCGATGCTGGTTTCGATCTCACGCAGATTGCGCGACTGTTTGACGTTGCCGAACGGATCTCCCGGAAGGAAGGCAAAGCGCGTTTGAAAGCTGCCTGCAGGACTTCCCATCGAGACGACGAGCCTACCCGCCGCGAGGAACGCCAACCCCGCCCCGTTCGGAGCCCCATATGCGGCATCCTCATAGATCGATCGCGGCAAGCACCCCTGACTCAGACGCCCCTGGAGCTCCAGCGGAATGGGCGCGGTACCGACCGTCGCACGCCCCGGATCGCGCGTGCACAGCTGCTTGCCCGTGCGCGAGCGGTTATCGTCCTCCTCGAAATGCTGCCAGATCAGGTTGGCCTTGAGCCAGTCGGCCGGCTCCCACTGCAACGCCGCACGGGTCGACCACAGACTGCGGCCGTTGACGCGCTGTTTGGTGAAGCTGTTATAGTCGAAACCGTCGCGACTGGTGAACGCACCTGCGACACGCACGCCCAGCGTATCCGTGAGCGGCACGTTGAGCATGCCGCTCATCCGCATCGTGTCGAAATTGCCGACTTCGAGTTTGGCCTGCATCGCAAAGTCGCGACCCGGGAGCGCCGGAATGACGTTGACTACGCCGCCGGTCGCGTTGCGGCCATAGAGTGTGCCCTGCGGTCCGCGCAGCACCTCGACCCGCTGCAGATCGAAGAACTCGGATTCGAACAGACGGTTGCGGATCAACGGCGTGTTGTTGAAGCTCACCGCGACTGCGGGGTCGCTTGATGCCGAGATGGCCTTGGTCCCGATCCCGCGGATCGAGAAATTGTACATGCTGAAGTTGCTCTTCGAGAAATTCACGTTCGGCACGCCGCGCAGCAGCTCCGCGCCGCCCTCGATCTTCTGCTGATCGAGCTGCTCGGCAGAGAAAGCTGAGATCGCGATCGGAACGTCCTTCAGCCGTTCCTCACGTTTCTGCGCGGTGACGACGACCTCTCCTTCGTCATCGACGGCGCCGCCTTCGCCTTGCCGGGTTGAACTACTTGCTTGCTGTGCTTGCGCAGGCTGAGCCAGCGCGCAGGCGAGAGCAAAGAGACTGGTGGCACGCACAACGCAGAAAGCGGTCTTCACGGTCATATCCCCTCCACGGTCTATGACGCCGTCCCGGTGTCGATTGGCCGGCCGACAACCGGAACTTTGCCATCCCCATCCACAGCTTAAGATGCTGTGTCGTTTGTCATTTCTGGAGCCGACATCCCGGAAGCGCCACTTCGTATCGAAGCCGCGGCCGAGCCATCCTCTCCATATGCGGGGATGTTTCCCCTAACGTAAGGATTGCGATAATAAACATTGATGTCAATTAAAGATTACAGGTGGCGAATGACGCTACGGCGGGCTAGAGTATTACCCTGCCCATCGGCCTTGCCCCCAGCGCGTAACCGTTTACCGCGCACCGGCCCAACCCTATAGAAATGCACAGGCCGCAAGAGTCGGTGCGAAGGGGAGACGGACAGGATGGACCATGGCAACCCGCCGATTCGCCGGATCGTGATCGTCGGCGGCGGCACCGCCGGCTGGATGACGGCGGCCCTGCTCTCCAAGCTTCTGTTCCGCGGCTACGAGATCACGCTGGTTGAATCGGACGAGATCGGGATCATCGGCGTCGGCGAGGCGACCATCCCCGGCATCAAGGACTATAATCACCTCGCCGGCATCGACCTGACCGAGATGATCCGCGCGACCCAGGCGACGTTCAAGCTGGGGATCGAGTTCGTGAACTGGGGCGAGCCCGGATTCCGCTACATCCACGGCTTCGGCAAGATCGGCACCGATCTGATGTGGCTCCACCCGCACCAGCTGTGGCTCAAGCTCGCGGCGCTGGGACAGGCCAAGCATTTCGACCTCTATTCGCTCAACACGCTGGCCGCACGGCAGAACAAATTCTGCTTCCCCGATCCGCGCAATCCGGGATCGCCGATGGGGCATCTCGACTATGCCTATCATTTCGACGCGTCGCTCTATGCCCGTTTCCTGCGCGGCCGGTCAGAGGCGCAGGGCGTGACGCGGGTCGAAGGACGGATCGTCGAGGTCAAGCAGCGCGGCGAGGACGGCTTCGTCGAGAGCGTGGTGCTGGCGGACGGGCGGACGATTGAAGGCGACCTGTTCGTCGATTGCTCGGGCATGCGCTCGCTGCTGCTCGGGCAGACGCTGGGCGTGGACTATGAGGATTGGAACCACTGGCTGCCGTGCGATCGAGCGCTGGCGGTGCCGTGCGAGAGCGTGTCGCCGCTGACGCCCTATACCCGCTCCACGGCGCATGGCGCGGGCTGGCAGTGGCGCATTCCGCTGCAGCACCGCATCGGAAACGGCCATGTCTATTCGAGCGCGCATATCGGCGATGGCGAGGCGGCGGAGACGCTGCTCGCCCATCTCGACGGCAAGGCGCTGGCCGATCCACGCCCGGTGCGGTTCGCGCCCGGCAAGCGGCACAAGGCGTGGGACAAAAATGTCGTCGCGATCGGGCTCGCCAGCGGGTTCCTAGAGCCGCTCGAATCGACCAGCATCCACCTGATCCAGACCGGCATCCTCAAGCTGGTGGCGCTGTTCCCGGGTCAGGGGTTCAACGCCGCCGACATCGCCGAGTATAACCGCCAGCACAATTTCGAGTTCGACGATGTGCGCGACTTCATCATCGCGCACTACAAGGTCACCAACCGCGAGGACACGCCGTTCTGGGCGCATGTCCGCAATATGGATGTGCCCGACAGCCTCAAGGAGCGGCTCGAGCTGTTCCGCGCCTCAGGCCGCTTCTTCGTCCACGGCAAGGCCGAACTGTTCCGCGAGGAAAGCTGGGTTCAGGTGCTGCTCGGCCAGGGCATGCACATGACCTACGACCCGGTCGTCGACATGATCCCCGAGGAGGATGTCATCGACTTCATGCGCGACATCGAGGAGGTCAATGCCGAGGTCGCGGCGGCAATGCCGGCCCATGAGGCCTTTATCGACCGCCACTGCAAGGCACCGCCGCTGGCGGTGTGACGCGCCCTCAGAAGGGCACGTCGTCGTCGAGATCGTCGGGGAAGCCGCCACCCGCAGGCGCGCCGCCGCCGCTGCCACCACGGCCGCCACCGCCATAACTGCCGCCCGACGAACCGCCGCCGAAACCGCCGCCGCCGCGGCTGCTCGACTGGCCGGCGAAGTCGTCATTGCCGCCGCCCCAATCGTCGCGCGAACCGCCACCCGAACCGCCGCCGCCCTGGCCACCACCGGGTCCGTCGAGCATCACCAGCTTGGCGTCGAAGCCCTGCAGCACGATCTCGGTCGAATAGCGGTCGGCACCCGACTGGTCCTGCCATTTGCGGGTCTGGAGCTGGCCTTCGAGATAGACCTTGCTGCCCTTGCGCAGATAGCGCTCGGCGACATTGGCGAGCCCTTCGGAGAAGAGCTTCACCGTGTGCCACTCGGTGCGCTCCTTGCGCTCGCCCGAGTTGCGGTCCTTCCAGGTTTCCGACGTGGCGACGCGCAGTTCGACCACCTTGCCGCCGTTCGAGAAGGACCGGCTTTCGGGATCCCGCCCGAGATTGCCGACCAGGATCACCTTGTTGACGCTGCCCGCCATTTCAACTCCGCCTTGAATTCGATAAAAGTTGCCGCAGGAATGGCCGAGATCATCAACCTGAACAAGGCCCGGAAGGCCAAAGCCAAGGCGACGAGTGCCGCAAAGGCTGTGGAGAACCGGGCGAAGTTCGGGCGAACCAAGGCCGAGAAGGCACGCGACGCCGCCGAGCGCACCCGGATCGAGCGCGCGATCGACGAGTCGAAGCGCGACTGAACCCTTCGCAAAGTGAAGGCATTTCGCATCATTTTTTCACTTTGGCGCCTTCCCGCGAAGCGCGCCGAAGCAGTCGTTTCAAAAAGCGACGCGCAGGATGACAGCTGCCGCCCATGTAGGAAAATGGTTTCTGGCGGCCGACGGCTAAAGCCCGATCGCCGTCGCCGTCCAGAAGGTGATGCCCGCCGCGATATAGGCCAGCGCGAACAGATAGACGATCATCACCGTCGGCCATTTCCAGCCATTGGTCTCTCGCCGCGCGACCGCGATCGTCGACAGGCATTGCGGCGCGAACACGAACCAGGCGAGGAAGGCGAGCGCGGTCGGCAGCGACCAGCGCGCCGACAGCTGGGTGCCGAGCGCCGCGCCCTCTTCATCCGTTTCGGCATCGATCGAATAGACCGTCTGCAGCGCCGACACCGCGACTTCGCGCGCCGCCATGGCGGGGATCACCGCCAGGCTCATCTCGTGGTTGAAGCCGATCGGCTTGAGCACGACCTCGAGCCCCGAGGCGATGCGACCGGCGACCGAATATTCGCTCTGCTTCACGCCTTCGGGCGCGACCGGATAGGAAGCGAGCAGCCAGAGCGCGACGGTGACGCCCATGATGATCGTGCCCGCGCGGCGCAGGAACAGCCAGGCCCGCTGCCACAAGCCGATCCACAGATCACGGAGCCCGGGAAGCTGATAGCGCGGCAGCTCCATCATGAAGCCGCTGCTCTTGCCCTTGGTCGCGGTCCGCCGCAGCACGAAGGCGGCGGCGATCGCGCCGACGATGCCGAAGACATAAAGGCCGAACAGCACCAGGCCCTGCAATCCGATCCCCCAACCGACGCTCGTCGCCGGGATGAACGCGCCGATGATGACGGCATAGACCGGAAGCCGCGCCGAACAGGTCATCAGCGGCGCGATCAGGATCGTGGTCAACCGTTCCTTGGGATCGTCGATCGAACGCGCGGCCATGATGCCGGGGATCGCGCAGGCGAAGGAGGACAGCAGCGGAATGAACGCCCGGCCCGACAGGCCGACGCCGGACATCAGCCGATCCATCAGCAAGGCCGCGCGGACCATATAGCCCGACGCCTCGAGGATCAGGATGAACAGGAACAGGATCACGATCTGGGGCAGGAACACCACCACCGATCCGACGCCGTTGATGATGCCTTCGATCAGCAGGTCGCGCAGGAAGCTTTCGGGCAGGTTCGCCGCCGCCGCTTCGCCAAGCCAGCCCTGGAACCCCTCGATCCAGCCGATCGGGGTTTCGGACCAGGCGAACACCGCCTGGAACATGACGAGCATGATGGTGGCGAGGATGATCGGACCCGCGATCGGGTGCAGCACGACGCCATCGACGGCACGGGTGAAGGCGCGGCCACGCGGCTGATCGGTGATCGCGACCTTTGCGACGCGACGCGCCTCGCGCTGGAAATGGGTGATGTCGGCGTCCGGCGCTTCGGGCGGTGCGGGCCGGGCGCTGCCCAGCACACCGCCGAGCGCGGCGCGCAGATCGTCGAGGCCGCGCTTGCGCACCGCGACGGTGCTGACCACCGGAACGCCGAGTTCGGCCGAGAGCTTGTCGGTGTCGATCGTCAGGCCGTCGCGCGTCGCCATGTCGATCATGTTGAGCGCCACCACCATCGGCCGGCCGAGTTGGCGCAGCTGAAGCACGAAGCGCAGGTGATTTTCGATGTTCGAGGCGTCGGCGACGACGATCAACGCGTCGGGCAGCCGCTCGCCATCCTGCCTGCCGAGCACGACGTCACGGGTCACCGCTTCGTCGGGGCTGGACGGATCGAGGCTGTAGGTGCCGGGTAGATCGACCAGCTCGATCGGACGCCCGTCATCGAGCGCCATGCGCCCGGCGTGGCGTTCGACGGTGACGCCGGGATAGTTGCCGACCTTCTGCCGCGCGCCGGTGAGCGCGTTGAACAGGGCGGTCTTGCCGGCATTGGGGTTGCCGACGAGAGCGACGAGCGGGGACTGGTTCATTCCGCTGCCACCTGAATCGCTTCGGTAACGTGCTTGCGCAACGCCACCGTCATCCGCCCGATCCGCACCGCGGCGGGACCTCCCAGCCAGCCATTGGGCTTGACCAGCTCGACCTCGACACCTTCGTCCAGACCGAATTCGCGCAGGCGGCGTGCCTCCGACGGGTCCAGCGCATTCCAGTCAACCGACGCAACCGTCGCAGGTACATTGCGCGCCACACGCGCCAGGGGAAGACTCATAATGCGAGCGATTATCAACAACGGCAGGTAAAGGCCAGCCTCTTCCGCATCGCGGCCCGTTTTTGGGGCGCCCAGCCTTGCAAAACAGGGCAGCATCGCGCACCGGCTTGCCATGACCGATTCCGCATTCCGTGACGCCGCTCTCACTTCCAAGGCCTGGCCCTATGAGGAAGCGCGCAAGCTGCTGAAACGCTATCCGGATGGAAAGCCCGACGGTTCGCCCGTGCTGTTCGAGACCGGCTATGGCCCATCGGGGCTGCCGCACATCGGCACGTTCAACGAAGTGCTGCGCACGACGATGGTGCGCCGCGCGTTCGAGACGCTGTCCGACACCCCCACGCGGCTGATCGCGTTCAGCGACGACATGGACGGGCTGCGCAAGGTGCCGGACAATGTCCCGAACAAGGAGATGCTCGCCCAGTATCTGGGCAAGCCGCTGACCAAGGTGCCCGACCCGTTCGAGAAGTATGAGAGCTTCGCGCACCACAACAACGCGAAGCTGCGCGAATTCCTCGACCGCTTCGGCTTCGATTATGAGTTCGTCTCCTCGACCGACTATTATACCGGCGGCAATTTCGACGCAGCGCTGAAGCTGGTCCTGCGCAGCTATCAGGGCATCATGGACGTGATGCTGCCGACGCTGCGCGCCGAGCGTCAGGCGACCTATTCGCCCGTCCTGCCGATCAGCCCGAAGAGCGGCATCGTGCTTCAGGTTCCGGTCGAGGTGCTCGATCCCGAAACCGGCATGATCGCGTTCATCGACGAGGGCGAGCGGATCGAGCAGACGATCCTGGGCGGCAAGGCCAAGCTGCAGTGGAAGGTCGACTGGGCGATGCGCTGGGTCGCACTCGGCGTCGATTACGAGATGGCGGGCAAGGATCTGATCGATTCGGTGATCCAGTCGAGCAAGATCGCGCGCGTCATGGGCGGCCGCCCGCCCGAGGGCTTCAACTATGAGATGTTCCTCGACGAAAAGGGCGAGAAGATCTCCAAGTCCAAGGGCAATGGCC
>CAYOXO010000035.1:0-32243 GCA_964407945.1 uncultured Stakelama sp. | reverse complement strand
CGATCCCGACCCTATGGGTCGATCGCCTTGCCGACCTCGCGCCGGACGATATCCGGGCCGGCGTTAAGAGCGAGCAACTGGTGATCAAGCCGGTAATCGGTGCCGGAGGGGTCGACCAGTTCAAGGGCGAAGCAGGAACTCTGCCGCCGCCTGATCATGCCCTCTGGCATCAGCCAGTGATGATCCAGCCCTTCATGGCCAATATTGGCGAAGAAGGCGAACTCAGCTTCCTCTTCTTCGACGGCATTTTCAGCCATGCCTTGCGCAAGACCCCGGCGGGTGCCGATTATCGTGTCCAGTCGGCGTTCGACGGCAAGGAACACGCCTTCAGCCCGACAGCCGGCGATCTCGCGAGCGCACAGGCGGTGATCGACGCGCTGCCTGCCCCAGCACTGTACGCACGGGTCGATCTGGTCCGACGTTCCGATGGCGTGCTTGCGGTGATGGAGTGCGAACTCATCGAACCCTATCTCTACCCTGCGTTCGACGCCAGCGCAGGCCGGAACCTGGTCATGGCTGTCGAACGCTGGCTCGAGCGCGCGGGCTGATCCCTCGACCTAAGCTTTGCGCATCAGCGAACCGCGGAACTGCAACGCCTCGAAAAAGAACTCGGGGCTACCAAAGCCCGCACGCCCGACGAGCTCTGCAAATCGCGCTGATCCCACCGGGAAGAACAGCCGCGCCATTCGCTCGGTCATCGCCGAAGCCCCCTCGGCATCAAGTCCAACGAGCGTTGCCCAACGTGCCAGCAATGCCGGCGTTATTGCTTCGTTCACGGGCAGGAATAGCTCGGCAGTCACCAACGGTGCCGCAGGCTTGAGCCGCGCCGCAATCGCCGCGAAGAAGCGCTCCTTCTCACCGGTGTCAGGCAGAAAATGCGAGACAAGCAGGCTGACGGCACCGTCAAACAGCTGATCGTCCCGGGCCACGGGCAGATCGTCGAGCGTGCCGGATAACCAGGTAACACGGGCCGCAGCATCGACCGCCAATCGCCTCCTTGCCTGATCGAGCATCGCCTCCGACGGGTCGACCGCGGCAAATCGCCAGCGCGGGTTGAGGCCGGCGAGACTCACGAGCTCCGCCCCTGTCCCCGCGCCGACAACCAGCAGATTTGCCGACGGAGGCAGCAGCTCGGTCAGGATCGCCGCTGCCAACTCCTGCAGAGCCAGATAACCGGGGACTCGCCTGACGATGTCGCTGTCATAGCTGGCAGCCTGGTTCCCTTTGAACTTGTCCACTCGCTGCTCCCGTCGTGTTCCGTGCGCCCGTCGTCAGCCGTGCGCTTCAGCCGCGGGGCTGACGATGTTGTAGCCCGCCTGCTCGATCGCGGCCTTGATGCGATCAAGGTCGGCATCGGTATCGATCACGACGGATTTGGTCCCCAGATCGGCCTCGACTCCTGCCTGCGGATCGACGCTGTGCACCGCGGCAGTAACCGCCTTGACGCAGGGTGCGCAGTTCATGCCGCGAACGGTCAACTCCATCATTCTTGTTCCTCCATCTGGATGTCAGAACGCGGAATGTCGGGCTTCACACTATGGCAAGGTCAAGTCCGTTTGAGGCTAATTCACACCCTTGACCCTTACATGATGTCAGGGTCCATATGGAGCGTCGACTCACATTTCGAGGAGACGAATCATGGACGCGCTGCGTCACGCCGAAGCCGGCGAAGACCGGACATTGACCCTGCCCATCGGGGGCATGACATGCGCCTCCTGCGTCGGCCGGGTCGAGCGCGCGATCGGGCAGGTTCCGGGCGTCGTCGACGTTTCGGTCAATCTCGCAACCGAACGCGCAAGGGTCCGATTTGAGGATGGCCGCGAAGACCCCACCGCCGTGGCCGAAGCCGTGCGCGCAGCTGGCTATACCCCCCTGTCCGAAGCCGTCGAGCTGTCGATCGAGGGCATGACCTGCGCCTCTTGCGTCGGCCGGGTCGAGAAGGCGTTGCGTGCCGTCCCCGGCGTGCTCGGCGCCGAGGTCAACCTCGCGACCGAGACCGCACGGGTCGAGGCCCCGGCAAGCATCAGCCCGGCCATATTGATCGCCGCCGTTTCAGCCGCCGGTTACGCGGCAAGCCTCCGCGCCGCGCCGCAGCCGGATCAGCTCGCAGCGGACGAAGCCCGCTTTGCCCAAGCCAGCTCGCGTGAGTTGCACCACGTTCTCATCGCCGCAGCGCTGTCGCTGCCGCTCGTCGTGCCGATGCTGCTCGCGCCGTTCGGCGTGACCTTGACGGTACCCGGATGGCTCCAGTTGCTGCTCGCCACCCCGGTTCAGTTCTGGCTCGGGGCCCGCTTCTACAGGGCCGGCTGGAAAGCTGTGAAGGCGCGATCGGGCAATATGGACCTGCTCGTCGCGATCGGCACCAGCGCTGCCTATGGCCTCAGCCTCTATCAGCTGCTGGTTCCGCCGGCGCACCATGTCACAGAAGCCATGCACTATTATTTCGAGGCAGGGGCGGTGGTCATCACCCTGGTGCTGCTCGGCAAATGGCTCGAAGGCCGTGCCAAGCGGCAGACGGGTGCAGCGATCCGCGCCCTGATGGCGCTCAGGCCCGATACCGCACGGGTCGTCGCGCGGGACGGTGAGGAACTTGAAGTACCGGTCGCGCAGGTCCGCGTCGGCGACGTCGTCCGGATCCGCCCGGGTGAGCGCATCCCCGTCGATGGCCGCCTAATCAGAGGCGAAACCAGCGTCGATGAATCGATGCTCACTGGTGAAAGCCTACCTGTCACTAAGCGCGAAGGCGACCGGGCGACCGGCGGCGCGATCAACGGCGAGGGGCTGATCGACGTCGAGACACTCGCGGTCGGTGCTGAGACGACTCTCGCGCGCATCGTCCGCCTCGTCGAAAGCGCACAGGGTGCCAAGGCGCCGATCCAACGGCTCGTCGATAAGGTGAGCGCGGTGTTTGTGCCGATCGTGCTCGCGATCGCTGCGCTGACCTTTGCCGGCTGGCTCGTTGCAGGCGCGAGTATCGAGGTCGCCATTCTCAATGCCGTGGCAGTCTTGGTCATCGCCTGCCCATGTGCCCTCGGCCTTGCCACCCCAACCGCGATCATGGCCGGTACCGGTGTCGCCGCGCGCGCGGGTGTGCTGATCAAGGATGCCGAGGCGCTGGAGATCGCCCACCGGATCGATACCGTCGCCTTCGACAAGACCGGCACGTTGACCGAAGGCAAACCATCCCTGGTCGCCGCCCTCCCCCTCTCCGGCTCTGGCGAGCATGAACTCATCGAGCTCGCCGCCAGTCTGCAGCAGGGCAGCGAGCACCCCCTGGCGCGCGCCGTGATGACGACCGCGGCCGAGCAGGCGCTGCGTCCCCGCGAGGCGAACTTCATCCGCGCCTTGCCCGGGCGAGGGATCGCCGGCCATGTTGACGGCCAACGCCTCATTCTCGGCAATGCCCGGCTTCTCGACGACGAGGGCATCGACCTCGCCCCATTTGCCGCCCAGGCCGAGAGGTTCGAACAGGACGGCAGGTCGGTGTCTTGGCTGGCGCGGACAACCCCCTCGCCGATGGTGCTTGGGCTGCTCGCCTTCGGCGATGCCGCCAAGGTCTCGGCCAGAGACGCCATCGCGACGCTGCACGCCCAGGGCATCCGCAGTGTGATGATCACCGGCGACAATCGCGGCAGCGCAATGGCTGCTGCAGGCCAGCTCGGGATCGACGAGGTGATCTCCAACGTCCTCCCCGAAGGCAAGGCCGACGCCGTGGCGAAGCTCAAGCGCAACAAGGCGACGGTCGCGATGGTCGGCGATGGGGTTAACGACGCACCTGCGCTCGCTGCTGCCGATGTCGGTATCGCCATGTCGACCGGAACCGATGTCGCCATGCATGCCGCGGGCATCACCCTGATGCGCGGCGATCCCCGCCTTGTCGCCGACGCCATCGACATCTCGCGGCGGACCTACTCAAAGATCCGTCAGGGGCTATTCTGGGCGTTCGTCTACAACATTGTCGGCATCCCGCTCGCCGCACTCGGCCTGCTGAGCCCGGTGGTCGCCGGCGGAGCAATGGCGCTGTCCAGCGTCAGTGTCGTGGCCAATGCGCTGACGCTGCGGCGCTGGCGCCCACGCGCTTCCTGAGCGAGGATCACCTCATGAAGATCGGAGAAGCATCCAAACGGTCCGGCGTCAGCCAGCGAATGATCCGCCATTATGAAGGGCTTGAGCTGATCCCCAAGGCTGCGCGGCGCGAGTCGGGCTATCGCGACTATGACGAGAGTGACGTCCATACGCTGCGCTTCATCCGTCGCGCCCGCGACCTCGGCTTTCCTATCGAGGAGATCCGTCAGCTCGTCGCGCTATGGCAGGACCGCAGCCGTTCGAGCGCCGACGTCAAGGCGCTGGCACTTGCCCGTGCCGCCGAGCTTGACCGCAAGGCACGCGAACTGGACGAGATGCGGCATGCGCTCACGCATCTTGCCGCAACCTGTCAGGGCGATGATCGGCCAGACTGTCCGATCATCAAGCGGCTCGAACGGCCCGATACTTAGGGCGCCCCTCTACAGCGCTCCGACCGTCAACATGATCCCCAAGGCGCCTGCCTCCGAAATCCCTGGAGGCTGGCAAGGTCGTCGCTGAATCGACGCATCCTGTAGATGCTCCGGCTGGCTTCCGGGTAAGCCAGCCGGAGGCAGGGTGGCTCCCTCGGCGGAAAGGGAGCTCGCCCGTCCTGGCAAGTCTGTCGCGCTAGAACTTGGCCTTGATCGACGCGTAGAAGGACCGCCCGATCACGTCATAGGTGGCCGCGTCCGTGGTCAGTGGCGAGGCGCTGATGAAGGGCGGGACCTTGTCGGTGAGGTTGCTGACCCCGAAGCCCAGGCTGAACTTCTTGTCGATGTCGAAGTCCGCGTTGAGATCGATGTAATTGTACGCGGGAACCCCGGGTGTCGTGGAAGCTGCATTGGCGAGCCGATCCGAATGGATCATCGGCGAGATGTGCCGCCACAGCAGCGACAGGGCGAACCCGTCGTTCGAGTAGGTCACGCGGGTATTGATCTTCCACCTGGGGTGGGAAATTCCGCCGCCGACCCCGCCGAAGCCCGCGCTTCCGGCATAGTTGAACGTCGGCGATCCCAGCAGGCCGGCCACCTTGTAGGTGTGAAGATAGGATGCCGTCACGTTGAACTCGAGCGCGCCCGCCGAAGGAGACATACCGATCGCGTCGAGCCCGAAGCCCCAGTTGAACTGGGTATCGATCCCGGCAACAGTGTAGGTGGCGAAGTTGAACAGGCCCTGCTGGCCCAGCGAAATCTGCCCCGTCAGCGGATCGCGCGAGATACGCTGGCAATAGGCATTGTTCTGCGAGAAACCCGGATTGCTTGCGCCGTCGGAGTTGAAGCAGCGCGGGAGGATGTCGGACAGCAGAAGCGATCCGATCGCGTCCTTGATCTTGATGCTGTAGTAGTCGACCGACAGGCTGAGTTTCTGGAACAGCGGGCTGCCGAAACGCGGCGTCAGCACCCCGCCAAAGGAATAGGTGGTGGCGCGTTCGGGCGTCAGGTTTGGATTGCTGCCATCCTGTCCAGGAACGGTCGAGATGCCGTAGGTATAGGTCGGATAGATCGCGGCGGGGATGCCCTGCGCGAGGCAGAGCGCCTGCACCTGGCTCGAACTCCCGCCCGTGCGATAGACGCTGCCGACGGCGCAGGGATCGCCCGCATTCGGTCCGGTGCCGATCGGCAGCTGCGCGACTGAGGTCGGGCCGAACAGATTACCGAGGCTGGGCGCCCGGATCGCGACCGAGTAGCTGCCACGCAGGAATACGGGTTCCACCGGACGCCAGGTCAGGTCCGCCTTGTAGGTATGCTGGCCACCGAACAGGCTGTAGTCCGAGAAGCGATAGCCCGCATTGGCGGTAAGCTCCTGAAAGAACGGCGTGTCCTTCAGGATGGGCACCAGCAGTTCGCCGAAGACTTCCTTCACCTTCTGCGTGCCCGACGCCGCGCTCACGAACCCGTAGGAAATTGAATCATTGGTGCGCAGCGTCGAGTCAGGAGAATAGTTGAACGACGTCTCGCGATAATCGGCACCGACTGCAAAGCTCAGATTGCCGGCCGGCAACGCGAAGAGTGGTCCCTGGATCGTCGCTTCAATGGTCGTCTGCGATTGATCGTTGATGTTGCGGTTCGTACGGCCGGCATATTCGCGACAGGCGGGGCTCAGCTCGTCGAGACCGAGCGGGTTCCACGCATAACCCCGGCAGGTTCCCGCAGGACCGCTGTAGTTGGCCGTGCCGTTGAGGATGGTCGTGACCGCAGCCAGACTGATGTCGCCCGTCATCTCGTTGACGAACTGCGACTTGCCGTAGGATCCGTACAGGTTCCAGGCGAGCGAAGTTCCGGGGATTTCCCCCTTCAGCCCGAACACCGCCTGCCAGACGCTGTTGTCGAATGACGAGATGCGGTTGCCGAGCGTGGACAGCAACTTCGTCACAACGATGTTGCCTGTCGGGGTCGGAGAGATCGACCCCAGGATCGCGCGCAGATCGGCATTGCCGGCAATGAAGGGGTTGTTCTGCGGAACGATCAGCGGACTGGCCGGCTTCGACGAACCCGGCCCGGTCCGGCTGAACGCCTCGGAATGCATATAGCCGAACTGTGCATAGGCGGTGATGTCGGGGCTGAGTTCGTAGGACAGTCGCGCGAAGGCATTGTACCGCTTCAACGGCACCTGGACCGCAAAATACTGGCCGAGCGCGACCTGGACCTGGCGGCAATTGGGGCTGATGTTGAGGCCAAGCGTGCCCCGGTTGAGGCCACGATAGTTTTGGACGCAGTTGGTGCCGGCGAGGTTGGTGAAGATCGTTCCGTCGCCGTTGACGCCGATCGCCCCATTATAGAGGCCGCTTCCCGAAATCGGTGTCGTTCCCGGGTAGCGCGCCAACACGGAGTTGACCGCTGCGATGGTAGGAGCGCCACCGCCATAGTTGCCCGCCGCGATGATGCCTTCGGGCGGGCGGGCGAGCTGGCGGATGTTGGCGAAGAAGGGTCGGTCGCTGCCCATGACGGCATCACGCTCGGCATATTCCAGGCCGAAGAGAAGCTGCCCGCGATTCTCGGCGAAATTGGCACCGAAGGCGGCGCTGAGGCTGGTCGTGCCGCCGTCCCCTTCGTCAGTGATGCCTTTCTTCGCCGAAAGCTCCAGCCCTTTGAGGTTGGTCCGCAGCTTGAAGTTGGCGACGCCGGCGACTGCGTCCGACCCATAGGTCGCGGATGCACCGCCAGTGATCACTTCGACCGAACCGACCAGCGACGAGGGAATGGTATTGAGATCGATCGCACCGTCGGGGCTGGACGGCATCATGCGCCGCCCGTCGAGCAGCACCAGCGAACGGTTGGGGCCAAGGCCGCGCAGGTCGCTATAGGCCTGGCCGCCGCCAAAGCCGATCGTCCCCTGGGTATCGCCCACTTCTGCCGCGCCCTGCGCGCCCGAAAACTGCGGAAGTTGCCCGATGGCCTTGTCGAGCGAAGGTTGCCCCGTTGCAGCAAGCTCGTCCGCACCGACGGTCGAAATCGGGCTCGACGATTTCGCATCACGGCGCGAGATCAAAGAACCGGTCACGACGATTTCGGCGTCTCCGGCCGAGGCCTCGGTGCCACTTTCATTCGCTTGCTGGGCATTGACCGGGCTGGCCGAGAGGCAAATCAGCCCCGCTATGCAACCCGAGACCATGGCATTCGCGCGGCGGGTGATCGAACGCTGCAGATGTGCGGGTTCTGCTGTCATGGCGATCGCCATCGATCCGGCGCTGGATTGAGAATACGCCCACTGGTTCCGGGCGTGCAGATTGCTTGCCATATGTCCTCCCCTGATCAGACTTTGCCGACCGGTCATTGCGGGCCCGATTCTTCGAGCCTCTTGCGCTACACTATGATCGCAAGCTGTCACGAAGCTGTCGTCATTCCGGGCACAGAAGAAACGACATAGGCTATTGTTTTTCTGTCTTATTCTTTCCAGATAGCAGCATCGCTACCCGCGGCCCCAGCGACAGTGCGATCAGAAATCGTATCGCCTGAAGCGACATGACGAGCGGAGTGTCGCTGTGGGTCGAGACCGCCATGATCGCGATCGAATCGAGCCCGCCGGGGCTGGTGGCGAGATAGGCGGTGACCGGATCGATCCCGAGTTGCCAGACCAGCAATCCGCCTAGCATCGCGCAAAAGGCTACGAGGGTCAGAGCGGACAGGATGATCCAGGGCAGGCTGCGCGCGGCACTGGCCACGGCTTCGCGGCTGAAGGTCAGCCCGATGCGCCAGCCGATAAAGGCATAGGCTGCGGCGAGCAGGGGCGCGGGGGTCACAATCGGGATGTCGCCCGACCAGTTGAGCGCGGTGCCGATGGCGATAGCGCCGAGCATCGGTCCGGCGGGAACGCGCAGCGTCAAGCCGAGCGCCAGGCCGCCGATCGCGACCAGCAAGGTCGTCCCGAGCGCCGCGGGCGCAACCGGCTGCCAGAAGGCCGCGCCCGCCGGGGCGACCTGAGCGCTTCCCGTGAGCGTCAGCAGGATCGATGCGACCGCAACGACGACCAGAACCCGCATATAGGTGATGACGGCGACCAGCCGGGCATCGGCGCCATAGGCATCGGCCAGGATCACCATCGGCGCCGCGCCGCCGGGGGCCGAGCCCCAGATCGCGGCGTTGCCCGGCACCGCCCCGGTTCGCATCAGGACATAGCCGAGCGCGAAGCTCGCCGCGAAGATGAGCAATGTGACCCCGATGAAGATCGGCCAGTCGCCCGCCAGCGTCGTCAGGACGCCAGGCTCGAAATGGCGGGCGATCAGGCACCCGATCAACGCCTGCGACGCAAGAAAACAGGGGCGGGGCACGGTGACTGTCCATCCGCGCGCGGCGAAGACGATCCCCGCGAGCATCGGGCCGAGCAACAGCGCGGCGGGAACACCGATCCGTCCAAGGGCCCAGCTCAGCAGCGCTGACAGGCCGACCAGCCCGACCCAGCGGAGCAGCAAGGGCCGCCACCCGTTCCGTCCGGGCGTCGCGCTATCCAAGCGAGGCGACGAACGGGAAAGCGCCGGTCAGGATCGCCGCGAGGAAGAAGACAACGCACGAGCCGAGCGCCCATTTGAGCGTGAAACGCTGATGCTCGCCCAACTCGATCCCGACAAACCCGACCAGCAGGAAGGTCGAGGCGACGAGCGGGCTCAGCAGATGCACTTGCTGCCCGACCAGAGAGGCGCGCCCCATCTCGACATGGCTGATCCCGTAATGCGCGCCGGTTTCTGCCAGGATCGGCACGATGCCGTAGTAGAAGGCGTCGTTGGAGATGAAGAAGGTAAAGGGCGCACTCAGCGCGGCTGTGATGGGCGCCAAATAGGGGCCCATGCTCTCGGGCACAGCGTGGGTGACGGTGGCCGCCATCGCCTCAACCATCTTCGTCCCCGACAGGATGCCGGTGAAGATGCCCGCGGCGAAGACCAGCCCACCGACGGCGAGCGCGTTGCCCGAATGCGCTGCCAGTCGCTCGCGCTGCGCGTCGAGCGATGGGAAATTGACCATCATCGCGACAGCAAAGGCAAGCATGAACAAGATCGCGAGCGGCATCACGCCCATCACCAGCAGGACGAGCAGTCCGAGCGTCAGTGCGAGGTTGAACCAGAACAGTCGCGGCTGGCGCGCTTCGGTGTGACTCTCGGCATCCGCAGCCAGAATCTCAGACGCGGTCGCATCCTCGTCGATCGCTTCGGGCGGCAGCTTCGCCAGTCGCTCGCGCTCCTTCAGCCCGAAGCGATAGGCGACAAAGACCACCCACGCCGCAGTCGCGACCATCGACGGAATCAGCGGCAGGAAGATATCGCTGACATCGACATGCAGCGCGCTCGCGACGCGGGCGGTAGGACCTCCCCAAGGGAGCACGTTCATCACCCCGCCCGCCATGATGACGATGCAGGCGAGCATCCGCATGTCCATCTTCATATGGCGATAGACGGGCAGCATCGCCGCGGTAGTGATCATGTACGCCGTCGCGCCATCGCCATCGAGCGACACGGTCAGCGCCAGGAGCGCGGTGCCGACCATGATGCGGACCGGATCGCCGTGAACAATGCGCACGATCGCGCGGATCAGCGGATCGAATACGCCGACGTCGATCATCAGCCCGAAATAGAGGATCGCGAACACCAGCATGACGCCCGTGGGGGCCAATTGCTTCACGCCATCCATCATCATCGTGCCGAGATCGGTCTGATACGTGCCGAACAGCAACAGGCCGACCAGCGCAAAGGAGACCGGGACGACGATCAGCGCCACAATCGCCGAAAGCCGCTTGGTCATGATGAGCGTCATGAAGACGCCGACCATTGCAAAAGCGTAGAGAGACAGCATCGCCGGGATCAGCCGCGCTGAGACATGTCTGAAGTCGAGACTCTATCCCGCCTTTCCGGACCAACAGCCAATTCTGCCCACACGCCGGTGTCGCTATCCCAATGGATACCCACTAACCTCTCCCTGGTGCGGTTCCCGTTTCGAAACCTGCACCCCACCTAGCTCACAGACCTTTCACCAAGCTGTCAGCGTCCGGCGGGAAGGTGATCGTGATCTGCAAGCCGTGTCCGTCCGGGCCGTCACCCAGTTGCAGGTCAACACCCAACGTCTCCGCGATCGAGCGTGCGATCGACAGGCCCAATCCGCTGCCGTCGTGCTCACCGCGAGGGTTGAGGCGAGTGAATCGCGCAAAGACGGTCTCGCGATCTTCAGGCGCGATGCCAGGCCCGTCGTCCTGCACCCGGATGGCAGCCGGCTCGCTGATAACGGTCACCGTTACCTGCCCGCCCGGCCGGTTATAGCGGATTGCATTGTCGACGATGTTGGCCAGCAATTCCGTCAGCAACGCATCGTTGCTGCGGACGCCCGCCGATTGGGGCGACGTCTCCAGCCGCAGGGCAACGCCCTTTGCATCCGCGGCCACTTCATAATTGTCGATGGCTCGGACCGCCAACCGGTTGAGATCGACCCGCTTGTAGACCAGTCGCGCGGGATGCGCGCTGTCCGCTCGCGCCAACGACAGCAACTGGTTGAGCAAATGGCTGAGCCGGCGGCCGGCATTGCCGATATCCTCGATCGATGCCTTCGCCTCGTCGCTGCCCGGCTTCGCGCGCTTGAGCACCGCGGCATGGGTGCGAAGGATCGACAAGGGGGTTCGCATCTGGTGCGACGCGTCGGCGGTGAACCGGCGAATGCCGGCAAAACCGCTGTCCAGCCGCGCGAGCATCGTGTTGAATGCGCTGACCAGGTCACCAAGCTCGCCGGGGACGCCTTCGTTTGACAGAGGCGTCAGATCCTCGGCACCGCGCCGATCCATCTCGCTCCGAAGCCGCTTGAGCGGAGCGAGACCGCGGCGCACCGCGATCGGTATCAGCATGGCCGCCATTGCGATCAATGCAAGTTCCAGAACCGCGAGTCCGATCAGCAAGCCACGCGCCATGCGCTTGCGCGCATCCAGCGTTTCGGCAACCTGTACGACGACCGGGCCATCGACCTGCGGCACCGTCCGGCTCACGGCCACGATCCGAACTTCATGCCCCAGATAGCTACCGTCGGCGAAGGTGAACTCCTCGCGCCGCGCTGGGTCCAGCCTGATCTGCGGCAAGTCGGAATAGCCGGTCAGAATCTGCTGCCCTTGCCGAACGCTGTAGTAGACATTGTCGCGCGCGTTGGTCTCGAGCATCCCGAACACCGCGGGTGAGAGATCCATCGTGATCTCGCCATCGTCGCTGGCCAGCGAATCGGCGATCCCGCGCGACGCCGCACTCAAGATGCGGTCGTTCACCGCACCGACCGCGCTGGTGATGGTAAAGGATCCTACGACGCCGAGCACCAGCGCCAGCACGGCCACCGGAAGCACCAGCCATCCCAGCATCCGGCCCGTCAGGGACCCTGCCCGCGGCAGGTTCGTCTTCAACGCGGATCGATCACATAGCCGAGGCCGCGGATCGTCCGGATCGCTGGGCCGTCGGGCTCGAGCTTGCGGCGAAGTCGCGCGACATAGACCTCGATCGCGTTCGGCGACACCGGTTCGTCATAGCCGAACACCTCCGCGCTCAGTCGTTCCTTCTGCACCACCTTACCCACCTGCGCCGCCAGCCGTTCGAGGACCGCCCATTCGCGGCGACGCAGGTCGAGCATCCGTCCATCGACGGCGGCGATCCGGCGGGCAGGGTCGATGGTCAGCCGGCCGATCGACAGCAAGGGCGACGCCTCTCCCGCCGCCCGCCGCAACAATGCACGGACGCGTGCCTCCAATTCCCCCGTATCGAACGGTTTCAGCAGATAGTCGTCGGCGCCGTGATCAAGGCCGGAGATACGATCCTCGATCGCATCGCGCGCGGTCAGAATCAGCACCGGCACCTTGGACTCGCTGCGCCGGATCGCATTCAGTACGTCGAGGCCCGAAATGTCCGGCAAGCCGATGTCGAGTACGACCAGCGCATAGGGCTCGTCACAGACAACCATCATAGCGGTTTCACCGTCCTCGGCGATGTCAACCGAATGGCCTGCGCCCCGCAGCAATGCAGCAACCCCGCGCGCAAGCGACGGATCGTCCTCGACTAGCAATATCCTCGCCATTGCCTGAACCTGACGAAACCTGCCATTCTGGTCCACAGCAGATTTTGAAAGGAGAGCGATGTGCGAAGGGCGGTGCCCCGATGAGGTCGCGCGCGATGATCTGCGGCTTGATCTTCTTGACCGGGGTTCTGGGGTTAGCGGGCGGCTGCCTGCCTCGAGCCGATCGCAGCGCGCAAGTCCCTGACGGCTACGCCGCCTCCTATGTGAATCTGATCGAGGATGGCACGAGTGAGGGCCAGCTGATCATCTGGTCGACCACCGACCGGAAGGTGATGAACGACCTTCTGACCGCGTTCGAAACCGCCTACCCGGGCATCCACGTCGAATATCTCGATCTGTCGGCGCTTGAGATTCGCGATCGATTTCTGGCTGCAACGAAGGCCGGGCGAGTTAGCGCCGACCTGCTGCTTTCATCGTCGATGGATATGCAGATCAAGCTCGTCAACGACGGCTATGCCCAACCCTATGACTCGCCCGAGCGGGAGCATTTGCCCAACTGGGCGAACTGGAAAAACCAGGCGTGGGGCACGACCGCCGAACCGGTCGCCATCGTCTACAACAAGGCCCTGCTGCCTCGCCCACGCGTGCCGCGCAACCATATGGACTTCGTCCGTCTGCTTGAGCGGCGTGATGTCGATCTGCGGGGGCGCATCGCGACCTACGATCCCACCATATCGTCTGTTGGCTATCTTTGCCTGTCTCAGGACAATGTCATCAGCGGCCATGTCTGGCAGATGGCGCACGGTCTTGGCGCCAATCAGGCACGGTTGTTCCCGACCAGCGAGGACGTGATTCAGGACGTATCGAGCGGACGATCGATCATCGGCTACAATGCCCTCGGCTCCTACGCCCTGGATGAGGCGGAACGAAATCCGAACCTTGGGGTCGTCTTCCCGACCGACTACACGCTGGTCATGTCGCGGATTGCGATGATCCCCGTGACATCGCGCCATCCCAATGCCGCGCGGCTGTTCCTCGACTTTCTCCTGTCGGCCAAGGGACAGTCCTTGCTGGCGCACCATTCCATGCCCTCGGTCCGCAGCGATGTCGCGCTCCCCGCCGGCCTGCGCGATTCCAAGTCGCCCATGCGTGCCATCCGTGTCGGACCGGAATTACTCATCGCGCAGGACAAACTGACGCGCGCGCGCTTTCTGAAACGATGGGACCGCGAAATCGCTGCAGGCACGGTCTCTGTCGGCGTACCGGTCGTGGCATCGTCTCGCGCCTCGACGGGCCGATAACCCGCCGGAAGGGCAGTAGGGGCCGCGGCCACACGCAACCCCTGACCGTCGCGATACGGAAACCCGCCTCGCGACGGCGCTCTCCTATTCCCCGGGCGCATCGCCGATGAGGTTCACCGAAGGATCCTCGTAGAGTGAAAAGCTGCTGCTCGGCCTGCGCCGATGCAACGCATCGCTGGCGTCCGCGCCCGACTGGGTGAAGCGGATGACCAGGCTGCCGGGAACAACCGTGAGCGAATAGTTGGACGAGAGTGCCAGGCTGCCACGACCGATGGCATAGGTTCCGGCTTGCTCGCCCGGGGCTCGCGCCAGTTCGCCGGTGAAGCCATCGTCCCGTACTAGCGATCCGCCGATCACGCGCCAGGTGAACCCCGGATCGCGCTGGCCGAACAGCTTCGTCACATCGTCCGCCTGCACGGTCACCGCGCGACGCAGGATGTCGGCGAGAACCGGGCCGCCACCGAGCGTGACCGAGTAGTTGCCGGCATCGGCGCCGTTCAGCGTCACTCCATTGACCGAAACCAACCGCGCGGTGCCCGCATTCCGGTCAGCAAAGGCATAGGCCGCGGATGCGGAAACACTGTCTCCGGCAAGCACACCGTTCAGCGTGATCCGCCCGATGGCCGCGGTCGTGCCGTCATAGACGCGGCTATCGGCGGTGGCGGTGCCCGTGATCGCAAGCCGCGCGATCGTCGCGACATCGGTGGCGGTGCCATTCACGACATAGTTCGCGGCATCGGCCCCGGACAGGGTGATGCCGTTCGCCGTCACCGTCTTGCCTGCACCAGCATTCTTGTCGCCGAACGCATAGGTGCCGGTCGCCCCCACCTGATCGCCCGCGATCATACCGTTCAGCGACAGCGAACCCGTGGCGGCGGTCGTGCCGTCATAGACCTTTCCATTCGCCGCCAGCGTGGCAGTAATGGTCCGAGCGAGGATGTCAGCCAGACCGGTAGCGGTCGCGTTCACCGTGTAATTGCCAGCGTCCGCGCCGCTGAGCGCGATACCGCTCGCCGTTACCGCCTTGCGGGTTCCGGCATTCTTGTCGCCAAAGGCAAGGGTGCCCGACACGCCGACGTCGTCGCCCGCGATCACCCCGCCCAGGGACAGCGTGCCGGTGGCGGTTGTGGTGCCGTCATAGATCTTGCCATTCGCGGCCAGCGTCGCGGTGATGGACCGGGCAAGGATTTCGGCTAGGCCGGTCGCGGTCGTATTCACCGAATAGTTGCCGGCGTCGGCACCGCTCAGCGTGACCCCGCTCGCCGTCACCGTCTTGCCGGTTCCGGCGTTCTTGTCGCCAAAGGCAAGCGCGCCCGACACACCCAGGTCGTCGCCCGCGATTACCCCACCCAGCGACAGCGTCCCGGTGGCGGCGGCGGTGCCGTCATAGACTTTGCCATTGGCCGCCAGCGTGGCGGTAATCGCACGCGCGACGATGTCGGCAAGCGCCGTCGCGCTGACATTGACCGTGTAGTTGCCGGCATCCGCTCCGGAGAGCGCAATGCCGCTCGCCGTCACCGTCTTGCCGTTGCCCGCATTCTTGTCGGCGAAGGCGTAGCTGCCGCTCGCCGCCACCTGATCGCCCGCGAGCACGCCACCGAGCGACAAACTACCGGTAGCCGCGGTGGTACCGTCATAGGTCTTGCCGTTCGCCGTCAGCGTCGCGGTAATGGCACGGGCAAGGATGTCGGCAAGCGCCGTCGCGCTGGCATTGACGACATAGTTACCTGCATCCGCGCCATTCAGCCCGATCCCGCTCGCCTTCACTGCCTTGCCGACCCCTGCGTTCTTGTCAGCAAAGACATAGCTTCCCGAGGCGCTTACCGAGTCGCCCGCGATCACACCGTCCAGCGACAAGCTACCGGTAGCCGCGGTAGTGCCATCATAGACCTTGCCGTTCGCCGTCAGCGTCGCCGTGATCGTTCGGGCCAGGATATCCGCAAGGGCGGTCGCGCTGATATTGACGCTGTAGTTGCCGGCGTCCGCCCCGCTCAGCGTGATCCCGCTCGCGGTCACGGTCTTGCCGGCGCCCGCGTTTCTGTCGGCAAAGGCATAGCTGCCCGACGCGCTCACGGTGTCGCCGGCGAGGACGCCGCCCAGCGACAGCGTGCCGGTGGCGGCAGCGGTGCCGTCATAGACCTTTCCATTTGCCGTCAGCGTTGCGGTGATGGCCCGCGCAAGGATATCGGCAAGTGCCGTCGCGCTGGCATTGACCACATAGTTTCCGGCGTCCGCGCCTGAGAGCGTGATCCCGTTCGCCGTCACCACCTTGCCGGTGCCGGCATTCCTGTCCCCAAAGGCGAGTGCTGCAGTAGCACCCACATCGTCGCCCGCGAGCACCCCGCCCAGCGACAGCGCGCCCGTAGCGGCCGTGGTGCCGTCATAGGTCTTGCCATTCGCGGTCAGCGTCGCGGTGATCGCGCGGGCAAGGATATCCGCAAGGTTCGTCGCGGTGAAGTTGACCGTATAGTTGCCGGCGTCCGCGCCGTTCAGCGTGATGCCGCTCGCGGTCACGGTCTTGCCGGTGCCCGCGTTCTTGTCGGCAAAGGCAAGCGAACCGGCGACACCGACATCGTCACCAGCAATCACGCCGCCCAGTGACAGCGTGCCTGTGGCGGCAGTAGTGCCGTCATAGACCTTGCCGTTCGCCGCCAATGTCGCAGTGATCGTCCGCGGATCGATCCGGAGCGTGCCGGTACCGAAGGCGAAGTCGTAGTTCATGTCCGAAGCCAGCGTGCCGAGGCTCGCGGCGATGTTGTACGTACCCGCGTTGCGGCCCGCGCCCGACAGGCTCGCGGCGCCCGACCAGGCGTCCGCCGCGCGGTCGCCGTTGACTAGGCCGGTCATGCTCGCCCCAAGCACCGGCACCTGCCCGTCATAGGTGACGACGATGCTGTTCGGCAGCACCGTCAGCACCGGGCGATAGCCATAGACGAACCGATTGCCGGCATTCGGCCCAGCGCCGAAGCTCCCGGTCGTGAAGTCATAGGCAGCGCCGTAGAAGCTCCGTCCCGCAAGGCCGCCAAAGTCGTTCGCCGGATCGGAAGCGCCCGCATTCCCAGCCGCCTGCGTATAGACCAGCCAGCGGCCATTGGCTGCGCTCAGCGCGTTCCCGCCGGCGAGGTTACGGAAGAGGCCGTCAGAAGCGAGGGTGATCGCGTCGCCGGCCGCTTCCGAGCGCACTGCTCCCGACGCGCCGATGGTCAGGCCGCCACGGGCACGAATGACCACGCTGCCCGCACCGCCATCCACGTTACCGTCGATACCCAGCGCCGCGGCATTGTTGAGTAGCAATCCGCCGGCCGTCAGGGTGCCAAGCGATGCGATCTCATTGACGCCGTCGAACCGCGCATAGCCGGCAACGCTGCCAATCAGGCGCTGCGCCAGGATCGCGCCACTGTTCTGGCTGAGCGAACCGGAAACGCGCAGGTCAAGCGTGCCGTCACGAACCTCGATCGTCCCGTCCAGGCCGAGGTTCTGCAGATTGTTGAGCGCAAAGCCGCCATGGGTGACGGTGACGGCGCCAAGGCTGCCGATCCGCGAACCGCTGCCGTTCGTGGCAAGATCGACGCTCCCGCCCGCTGTCAGCGCGAGTGAATGGGCGAAGACCCCCGCATCAGCACCGACAGCTGTGATCCCGGTGGCTGCATTTAGGGTCACGTCACCACCGGTGACCCTGTTGAATGCAAGGTTACCCGCGCTCGAGCCGAGGTTGACCACGAACCGCCCGTTGATGGCGCCCGTCGTCACATTCCCCTGCCCCGCGATGCCGATATGGCCCGCGCTCGTCTCGACATCTCCGATGGACAGCGCACCTGCCGGCCCGGTGACGAAGAGCGCCCCGACAGTCCGGACGTTACCGATCGTCAGGTCGCCGTTGCGAACGGTGAGCTCCAGCGCACCGCCATCGATGCGGGCGAGTTCGGCCGAGCGATCGAGGTTGATCGCGATCGCGCCATCGGCCTGCACGCCGCCGCCCGTCATCGCGCTGCCCGCGCTGGTGAAGACATGGCCGCTGCCGATGGAGCTGGCGTCGGATGCACCGAACACCAGGTCACCGCGCGCTGCGAGCGTGAAGGCGTTGACGCCGGTACCGCTCAGTTCGGCGCCGCCCAGACGAAGATTGCCGCCGGAGCTGACCCGGATCGCGTTGTTCGCCTGTATTCTGTTCAGGTCGGCGCCCGCGCCGCTCTCGACATCGACCCCACCCTGAACCGAGCGGAGAACACCTGCCGAAACGCTCGCTGCGGAAAGACTGAGATTGCCGAGGGTGCCGATACCGCCACCACGGATCGCACCGCCATTCGCGCGAAGCGTGGCGTTTCCGGTAAAATCGAGGTCGAGCGCGGTATAGTCGAAGTCGCCGGCCGTGTCGGTCACGAGCAGATTGCCCGCCCGCGCACCGGTCATCGCCAGCGCATTACCGAAGAAGCCCGTGCCGGTGAGTGTATAGTTCCGCCCGACCGTCACCGCGCCGCCGACATCGACATCGACAGAGCCCGCCGAAGCGTTGAGCACGACATCGCGACCAGCGATATCCCCGAGCCGGATCGCGCGGGCACTCACATCGACATTGCCATCGGCGAGCAGCGCGAGAGCGCCGGTGATGTTACCGACCGAGCTGACCCGGATGTCGCCCGCCGCGACCAGCATACCCCCCGCGGCAAGATCGCCATCGGTGTCGGTGATCGTCACATTGTTGAGCTTGGTTGCACCTCCGCTCACAATCGGCTGCAGCGCGTTGCCGCCGAAATCGCGCGCGGTCAGCGTGTAGTTGCCACCGCTGCTGACCGGGTTCATCACGGTGAGCGTGCCACCTGGCAGCATGACCGCGATGTTGTGGCCGGCAAGATCGCCGATACCGAGATCGCCGGTCGCGACATGGACATTGGCGTCACCGTTGATCCCCGCGGCGATGGTGTTGAACACCCCAGTCACCGACTGGAGGTTCACGTTCACACTCCCGTTCAGCGAGATCAACGTCGCGCCACCGGAACCGCACGCACAGCCGCTCAGGCTCCCGCCGGTCACCAGCAGATTGTCTCCGGCGATCAGCGCGGCCGAGTCTGCGCCAAGCGTGATGTTGCCGAGCGCAAGCAGCGCGAACCCGTCCGATGCGGTGATCGCGCGCACCGTCGCGTCGCCGCCTGCTTGCAACTGCCCGCCATTGGCGATGACGCTGCCCAGGCTGAGATCGGTGAAGGCATTGAAGATTGCGTTGCCGCCCGTCGAATGAACGCTGTCGACGGTGATCGCCCCGCTCGTGCTGAACGCATCGATATCGCCGCCCGAGGTGATCGCGCCCGCGCGGATCTCCCCCCCGGTCAGCTCGACATAGCTGGCCCCGTTGACGATGGCGGTCCGCGTGTCGAGCAGCCCGCCGGCGGTCAGATAGGTTTCGAACCCGTTCGCGCCGCTCAGCAACGTCAGGTCGCCATCGGCAAACAGGTCGAGCGCGCTGCCGGTCGCCGCGGCGCTGCCGATCACGAGCGAACCACCCAGAACGTTGACGATGCCGCGCTCGGTCAACGCAGTGAGCTGGCCGATCGCGAGATCGCCGGTCGCGACGTTCACCTCGACCCGGCGGCCGCTGATGCTGTCGAGCTTCGCCGAGCGGTCGAGGTTGATCGCGACGCCGGCACCGCCCGTGACGGCTGCCATACCGGTCGATCCAGCCGCACGCTCGAACCAGCGGTCGGCACCGATGCCCGACATCGCATCATCATCACCCAGCGTCGCATTACCGCCCGCGCTGATCGTGAGATCGCCAATCGCGCCGTTGAGGTTGGCCTGGCGCAGCGTCGCATTTCCCGCAGCCGAAACCGAGATGTTCCGCGCGCCGATGGCATAACCGATCACGGCGTCGCCATTCGCCGCAGCCACGGTGATGTCGCCTGCGGCATCTAGGCTCCCGCCGACGAAGACCGAACCGCCGCTCAGGCCGAGGCCGCTCGCAAAGGTATCGGCGGAGAAGAGGTTGAGCGCGCCAACGATATCGACGCTGATCCCTGTCGCCGCCGAAATCTGATTGAGATCCAGCACCCCGGCAGAGATAGAGACCGCCCCGTCGAGCGAACGGACGCTGCCGTTCCACACCGTGCCGTCGGCCGTGAAGTCGATGTCACCGCCATATTCCAGCGTCCGGCCGGCTGCATCGACATCGCCCGTGCTGGTTAGCGTCCAGCGACCGGCACGAGCACCCAGCGGCCGAAGCACGTCGCGGTAGAAAGCCGGACCATGGAGCGAATAGTTGCCCGCCACATCGACGCGATCCGCGCCGATGCCGCCCGTACCCGCGCTCAGGCTAACATTCGCACCCGAAACGTTGGCGAGATTCAGCCCGTCGGCGCCATAGGCGCTGACATCGCCGGTCGCCGCAATCGACACGCCGTGGTTCATCGTCGCGAGATTGAGTGTCGCGTTGCCCGCGCGCGCGCCGAGCCGCACCGTCGCACCCGTCTCGACATAGAGCCGATCCGCGCCGGTTAGGCTCGCCCGGCTGATCGCCCCGAGCGTGGCGTTGTTGCCCAGGATGTCGATATTATAGCCATCCCCGGCAGCGTCGGTGCCCCCCGCAAGGTGCAGGAGCTCCGCCACCTTCGCGTCGCCCGCGGCATCGATCAGGATATCGTCGCGGCCGACGACCGATGCCAGATCGATCGAACCGCCGCTCGTCACGCGCACGCTCTTTTGCGAATCGATGCCGCCCGCGCCGCCGATGCTGCCCGCAACATCGAAATCCATGTTGCCGAAGCTGGACGTCACGCCGTTGAGCGTGAGGTCACCGGCGGTCAAACGCAGCGTCAGGTCGCCTTGATCCGAAGCAAGGCTGTTGATCAACAGCGAGCGGCCGTTGACGAAGCGCATATCGCCGGCTCCACCGCTATTGGTTGCGGCGAGTGCATCGACCTGGTTGACGCTGCCAAGGTCGATACCGTGGCTTGCCGCAATCGAGAGCGACGGCGTGGTGATGAGGCCGCCGCTCTGCGTCAGCCTGCCATTCACGTTCAGCGCGAGGGCATTGCTCGCCGTGATCGCCCCCGTCAGGTCGAGGTTGCCCGCGATCGCCAGTGTCATCTGATCGACATCCACCGTGCCGAGCGCATCGATCCGGTTGCCCGCGGCATTGGCGAGCAGGACGTTGCCTGTCGTCGTCAGGTTGAGCAGCGCTGCTTCAATCCCACCCGTCTGGCTGATAGCGCCGTCGGCATTGAGCGTGACCGCCTGCCCCAACGCCGCGATCGAAGCGATCGTAATGGCCCCACTGTCGGTATAGGCGATGCCGCCGGTACCGAGGTTGGTCAGGCTGAGCGACCCCTGGTTCGCATTGCCACTGCGCGTCAGCGTGATCCCGTCATACGCAGTGATCGACAGCCCGTTCGCGGCACGCAGATCGCCGGTTTGCGTCACCGCACCCGCGTCCAGGGTCAGCCCGAAACTCCCCCCAAGCGCGATCGCACCAAGGCTGATGCTGCCGGTGTTGCGGAGGACGATGTTCCCGTTGGTGCTCGTCCCGGCAAAGGCTTGCACGGTGTTCGCACTGGCGAGTGCGACGTTGCCGTTCGCCGCGACATCGAGCGAGGCAGCAGTGATCGTACCGCCGCTCTGCGTGATCAGGCCGGCATTCGCGACCAGCGAGACATTGCCGTCGGTGTCGATGATGTCGGTAAGCAGCAGATCGCCCGCCGCAGTGAAAGCGATGTCGCCCGCCGCTGTCAGCGTGCCAAGACCGGCGACGGCGTTGTCGCTGGTCAGCGTGATGCGGCCGCCTGCGCGCGCATTAAGCAAGTTCGCGGTAATCAGGCCGCTCTGGCTGATGCTGCCATTGTCGGATGTGACATCGAACGTCCCGGTCGTGGTGCCGAAATCGAGCGTGAAATCGCCGATCGCGCGGAAGGTCACGTCGCCGCCAGTGGACACGAGCCGCACCGTACCGGCCGCCGCGACCTGGTTCGCGCGGTTCAGCAGGATCGACCCGGCGGCGCTCGCATTGATCGAACCGACATCGATGCTTCCGGCGCTCTGGGTGATCCCGCCGGTCAGCGACTGGAGAACCAGTTCGTCACCCGACACATTCCCGGCAAGCGCAAAGCCGCCATCGTTGGTGAAGCCGACGACGCCCGAGCCCGAGGCATAATCGCCCAGTTCGACCACACGGTTGGCATGGTTGAAGTTGAGCGCGCCGCCCGCGCTGGCGTTGAGCCGGTTGGCGGTGATGACGCCGCCGGTGAACAGCATCTGGAGCAATGAGCCGCTGTCGGTGCTGAGCGTCACCGTATCGCCGGTGACGTCGCCCCACAGCATCAGCGCGCCGGCATTGCGGAGGAGCAGATTGCCGCCCGCAGCCATGTCGCGCAGGTTGGTCACGCTGTTCGCGCCACCCAGCGCGATCGCGCCGTTCGCCTGAACGGTAAGGCCCAGCGCGGTGATCGTGCCCGAGGTCTGGCTGATCGACCCCGTGTTCGACCGCAACGTAACCTCTTGCCCCGTCGCGGCGATATCGCCGTCCAGCGCCAGATCGCCCGCGGTGCGGAAAACGACCGCGCCGCCCCCGATCACGCCGCCCAGCGTGTCGACAAGGTTCGCCTCGTTGAGATTGATCCCGCCATTCGCCGCACTGACCGTCAGCCGGCTCGCACCGATCCGCGTCGAGGCGGCCTGGCCGATCGAACCGTTCGTCGAGTTGAATGTCGCCGCCCCCGGCGTGTCGACCATGCCGAGCGTGAAGCCGCCATCGTTGCGGAAGGTGATATCCCCGCCCGCATCGAGCGTGACGGTCCCGGTCGCCGAGATCAGGTTCGCCGCGCCGAGGTCGATCGCGCCATCCGCGCGAACACGCAAGCCGAGCGCTTCGATCGATCCGCCGCTCTGGCCGATCGACGCGGCGTCGAGGACGACATCGCCAGCGGTCGCGGTGAGGGCGCCGGTCAGATCGAGTGCGCGATCGGAGGTGATGCTGATGCCGCTGGTGAACGACCAGACGTCGCCCAGCGCCGCGATCTGGTTGCCGAGGCGAAGGTCGATCGTGCCATAGGCGCTGCCGCGGAACAGGTCCGCGGTGATGATCCCACCGGTCTGGGTGATCGCCCCGCCGGTCGGGGTGAAGACGTTCGGCGCCATGTTCGAACGCAGCAGGACGTCGCGCGCGGTAATGTCGCCGGCGAGCTCAAGCGCTCGATCGGTCACGATCTCGACGTCCGCTCCGGGCCCGGCCGACAGTCCGTCGATCCGCTTGATCGCGCCCGCGAGGGTGACGCCGTCACGGCCATAGGCGGTAAGCCCGACCGTATCGACCAGCGCCGACCCGGTCTGGCTGATCGCGCCTTGCTCGCTGCGCAGCACGGCGTTGCCGCTGGGCGACAGCACCCGGTCGATCACGAGATTGCCGAGATTGGTGAACGCGATGTTCCGGCCCGACAGGCCGACATTGCCGGTGACATTGTTGGTCGTACCGAGATCCATGTCCCCGGCCGCAAAGACGGTCAGCGTCTCGGCGGTGATATTCCCGCCGGTAATACCCCAGGTGTAATTGTTGACCGACACGGTCTGGCCGGCCGCATCGATCCGGTCGATAGTCAGCAGCCCGCCAAAGCCGCTGCCGCCGGTGTGGATCGACACCAGTCCGCGGCTGACCACGTCGAGCCGGGCGATCTGGTTGTCGCTATTGTACAACTCGACGCCATTGAACGCGTTGAGGATCAGCGAACCGGCGACGAGGCCGCCGCTGGACTGTTGCGTGATCTTGCCGATGTTCGAGATCAGCTCGACCGTGCCCGTCGGCGAATTGATCGCGTTGATCGCGATATTGCCGGTGTTGCGGAAGCGGATGTCGTTGCCGCTGGCGTTGAGGCTGACCGCACCGACCCGGTTATGGTTGAGCAGGCGGATTCCGCCCGCGGTTGCCGTCCCGGCCGTCGCCTCGAGCCGATCGGTGACGATGACGGTGTTGCCGATCTGGGTCAGGCCGCCGCCGGTATTGAACGTCACCCGGTCAGCGGCGGCGATGCGTCCGTCGAGCTCGAGCGCGCCGGCGGTGCGCAGGCTGAACACGCCGCCCGCGGTGACGCCTTCGATCGTGTCGAGCGTGTTGAGCTGTTCGAGGATGATGTCGCCCGCGGCGATCGCGTCGAACCGACCGGCGCTGAACGCCGCGGTCTGCGCGATGCCGCCATTGTCGGAGGTGAGCGAGAGCAGCCCAGGCGTGGTCACCGCCCCGAGCAGGATCGAGTTGACCGAGCGGAAGGTGATGTCGTCATTGACCGAGAACCGGCTGGCGGTGGTCGAGCCGATGTCGTTCGCACCGATCAGCGCGATCCCGGTCGCGGTGACGTCGAGATGGCTGGCGGCGATCGTGCCCGAATATTGGCCGAGATAGCCCTGGATGCCGAAGGTCACCCCACCGACCGCCCGGATGTCGCCATCCAGCCCCAGCGTGCCGAAGCTGTTGTAGCGGATCGACCCGCCCGCGGTGAGGTTACCGAGCAGCCCGGTGATGTTCGACGCGGCAAGATCGATATCGGTCGCCGCACTGGCGTTGAGTCTGCCGGCCCAGATCGAATTGCCGGGGACCAGGAGCTGGCCGACCGATCCGGTGTTGGAGGCCAGGTTGACGGTGCCGTTCTGCGCGGTGATCGCGTTGACCGTCAGATTCCCGGCGTTGCGCAGCGTGATCGTGCCGCCGATCGCCGAGCGGGCATTGTACACGCCCGCCGCATTGGCGCGATCCAGCGTGATGTTGCCGCCCGCCGCGACCAGCGAGACCGTTGGTGCGGTGATGACGCCGCCCGACTGGGTGATCGATCCGGTCCCGCCCGCGGTCAGGCTGATCGCTCCGGAGGCGTCGAGGTTGCCGGCGATGTCGATGCCGTCTTCATCCGCGATGACGAGATCGCCGCTCGTGGCCATCGCGGCATGGATGCTGCCGATGCGGTTGCCCGCCATATCGAGGCGGATATCGCCCGCCAGCACATCGAGCGAGCCGACGTCGATCGCGCCGCTCTGGGTCAGCGCGTTGGCGCTGACGATCGCGCGGTCGGGGGTTCGCAGCGCGAGCAGCTCCATCGCGCCCTGACTGGTGTAACGAATGTTCCCCGCCGCGGAGATCAGGCTGACCTTGGGCGTGATGTTGCCGGGCAGGTTGATGTCGATGCCGGTCGCCGCATTGACGTAGAGCGCGTCCGCGCGGACGTGGCCGATCGAACCGAGCTCAGTCCCGATAGAGCCGTTGGTCGATGTCAGCGTCATCGTGCCGCCCGCTTCGAGCGTATATCCGACCACGAACGCATCCTGCGCGCGCAGCCTGACGTCGCCGCCCACGCTCAGCACCTCGACGTTCATGAACGTGTTCGCACTGCCGTCGAGGGTCAGGTTGCCGCCCGTAGTCACCCGAAGCTTGTCCGCGACGATCCTGCCGCCGGTCTGGACGATATCGCCCGTGCCACCCGTGGAGAGGATGAGTCGTTCACCCGTGCTGATCGACCCGCGAATGTCGCCGGTGATGTTGAAGCCGTCGACATCCCTGAAGGTGATCGTGCCGGACGTGTTGACCAGTCCCCCGACATTGGTGACCACATTGTTCCGGCCGAGGGCGATTTCCCGGCGCGCCTCGGCGAACAGCGTGTTCGCGGTGAGTATCCCGGTCTGGCCGATCGTGCCGGTATCGGAAATCAGGCGGATCGTGCCGCCCGCCGCGCTGAGCGCGGGAACGGTCAGATTCCCGACATTGCGCACCGTGATGTCGCCGCTCCCGGTGGTGAGCGAGAACGTCGTCGCGCCGAAATTGTTCGCCTGGTCGAGGTAGAGCCCGGTCCCCGCGTTGATCGTCAGGCTGGAATAGGCGCCGAGCGCCGCGCTCTGGGTCAGCGCCCCGCCGACGTCGAAGCGCACCGCCTGCCCCGCGGCGGCGACGGTGCCGGCGAGCTCGAGATTGCCGGTCGCCTTGACCCGGATGCCGCCGGTGCCGCTGTTGCTCAGCGCGCCGGTGCGGACGAAGCTATTGTCCTGGTCGAGCGTGATCCCGGTCGCGGCGCTGGCGTTCACCCGCTCCGCCATGATCGTGGTGAGCGCACCCTGCGTGATCGACCCGCTGTCCGACGTCAGCGTCACCGCCCCGGTCAGCGCGTGGACGTCCGAAAGGACGATATTGCCCTGGTTGCGGAAGGCGATGTCGCCGAACGTCGTGCTCAGCCCATGCAGCGCACCGACATTGTTGGCGCTGCCAAAGGCGAGACCATTCTGCGCGCTCGCGGTCAGATCCAATGCGCTGATCACGCCACCCGTCTGGCTGATCGCGCCGAAGCTGGACCTGAGCGTAACCGCGTTCGCCAGGATATCGCCGGTGAGCGAGAAGCTGCCATGATTGGTGACGCTGACCGTGGTACTCGCGATGAGCGTCCCCAGGCTGGCGAGCTGGTTCGCGTTCGTCAGGTCGATCAGGGTCCCGGCGCTGGCGCTCAGCCGGTTCGCGCGGAGGGTGGTGCCGATATTCTGGGTGACCGAGCCGCTGTCGGAGATCAGCGTCACCGTGCCGGGTGCGTTGATGTGGGGCAGCGCGATGCTGCCCCAGTTTCGGAAGCTGATATCCCCGTTCGTCGTCGACAGGCCGGTGATCGTGCCGATATTGTTCGAACGGCCGAGGCTGATCCCGGTCGCGGCGCTGACGTCGATCGCGCCCGCGGTGATGGTGCCCCCGGTCTGGCTGATCGCGCCCGCCGACGTGAGCATCAGGCGGCCGGTGCCGATATTGACCAGATCGGTGAAGGCGAGGTTGCTCGACGAACGGAACGCGGTGTCACCGTTCGCGCTCACCGTGCCCAGCGCCCCGATCCGCCCACCAAGCGAGATCGTGCCCGCCGACGACACCGCCAGCGTATCGACGTCGAGGCCGTCGCTGCCATAGGCGAGGATGCTGCCGCCGGTGACGGTCAGCGACGCATCGCGCGCGACGACGTCGCCGAACTTGGTGTCGCCGGTCGAAGCCACCGTGATGGTGCCGGGGACATTGCCCCAGGTGAGCAGCGCATCGACCTTGCCGAGGCGATTGGTGGCGCTGGTCAGCGCGATCCTGTCCGCGCGGATCTCGAACACGTCGTCGTTGAGGGCGTGCTCGATCCGGCTGCTGCTCTGGGTGACATTGCCCCGCGCCCACAGCTCGAAATAGCGCGCGGCGATCGTGCCGGTCAGGTCGACATTGCTGTCGGTATAGATCGAGACGGCGGTGTCGATATTGCCGAGCGCGGTGATGTAGTTCCAGGTCCCGCCATTGCCGTTCAGGCTGAACCCCTGCCCGCCGCTCAGGTTCAGCGTTCCGGCGGTGAGCAGGCTGTTGGTCGGGGTCTGGAAGACGAAGGAGTTGGAGTCGATCGTCTTGAGCGAGACCGCCTGCCCTCCGGCGACGATCGTGCCGTCGATGATGAAGCTGTCGGCATCGGTATAGGCGATGCCGCCGCTGGTGGTGTTGCCCAGAAGGCCGAGGCGCGCGACATTGTTGGTCGTGCTGGTGAGCGCGATGCCGGTTGCGGCATTGGCGCCCAGCGACTCCGCGAGGATCGCGCCGCTGGTCTGGGTCAGGCTGGCATTACGCGCGTTGAACGAGACCGCCTGCCCGGCCGCGGTGACGTTGCCGGCAAGCACCATGTTGACGCCGCGGCTGGCGATATCGATCCCGCCCGTGCCGCTGTTGCTGAGCCCCAGGATCGTGCGGATGCCGTTCCAGTCATTGTTGAGCGAGATGCCGTCGACCGCCGAGACGGTGAGCTGATTCGCCTGAACCCCGTCGATGAAGCCGCTTGCCTGGGTGATCGCACCGGCGTCGCTGGTCAGCGTCACGCGGTTGCCGATCACCGCATAGGTCACGCGGAAGCCGTCGGTGTCGCGGAACAGCACGTCGCCGCCGCCCGACGCGGCGAGAACGTAGAGATTGTCGACATCGTTCGCGCCGCCGAGCAGGACCGATCCCGTGGTCATCGTCTGGTAGAGCTGGGCGTCGAGCGTGGTCGCCTTGATCCGGCCGGCAGTCTGGTTGATCCACTGGCCCGCACGCAGCGACAAGGTGCCGCCCACATCGGCGTCGCCGTGCAGCGCGAAGCCACCGTAGCGCGACACGATCGTGGCGTTGGTTGCAGCGCTCAGCCCGCGGATTTCCGCAAAGAGGTTGTTGGCGTGATTGAACGTGACCGCGCCATTTGCGGCATGCGCGGTCAGAGCCGTGGCGCTGATGGCATCGGTCGAGGTGATCGAACCGGTATCCGATGTCAGCGTCAATACGCCCCCGGCGGTGTAGCCGCCGATCACGGTCAGGTCGATCGCACCCGCATTGCGTAGGGTGAGGTTACCCGTCGCAACGATACGGGTGTCGTTGCTAATCAGATTGTTCGCGCCGCCGAGCAGCACGTTGGCGCCGTTGAAATCGGCCGCGTTGGAATCGACGCGGCCGGTACCGCTCTGGATCAGATCGCCGGCACCGCGCAGCCTGACATAGTGACCCGAGATCGTGCCCGCCGTCTGGGAAATTCCGCCGCCATTCGCCTGCAGGTCGATCGTGCGGAGCCCCGGCCGGTTCGTCGTGATGTCGCCCGCGACCGCGAAACCGCCATTGTTGGTGACGAGGATATCGCCATAGGCGGCCACCAGCCGGGTGAAGCTGTTCACGTCGACGCCGGCGGTCAGATCGATATGCCCGGCTTCCACCGACAGGCTGTCGACGGTGATCCCGTTCGACGAAAGGTTGCCGCCTGCGGTAACCGCCGCGCTCCCCGTGGTGTTGAGCCCGACCAGAAGTGCTCCGGTCGCATTGAGGGTGATGCGCCCGCCGCCCGTGGAGGTGGCATCCGCGCCGGAGAAGCTGTTGGCGGTCGTCAGGCTGATATCGCCGGCCGCGGTTGCGCTGAGCGTTCCCATGCCGATGAAGCTGCCGCCGGTCTGGGTGATGCTTCCGGTCCCGGCGATCAGCGTCAGTTTGCGGCCGTTCGCGGCGAGGGTCCCGCTCAGCGTCAGGCTGTCATCGGCTCGAACGGTCGCGTCGGCGTTGCTCACGCCCAGTTCGAGCAGGTTGGTGCTGCCCGCGACATTGATCGTGCCGCCCTCGATCAGGCCCAGATAGAGTCCGGGCGTCGCGAATTTGCCGACACCCGACACCGCGCCCCGCGCCGAGAAGATCACGCGGCTCGCCGAACTGATCGTGCCGTCGATCGCCAGCGGATTGTTCGTGCCGACGCGCAGCCGCACCTCGCCCGCGCTGCTGCCGATATTGCCAAGCCGCGCGATGCTGTTGTTGGCGGCGGTGCCGATATCGATGTGGCCCGTCGCGCTGGCGGAGAAGGAATTGGCGGTGAACGCGATATTGCCCTGCTGGATATCGCCCTGGTCGGAGATCAGCGTCAACGCGCCGATCGGCGTCGCGCCGCCATTGAAAAAGAGGCTGTAGGCCGAACGATAGGTGACGTCGCTGCCTGAGCCCCAGCCAAGGAACACGTCGCCATAGTCGGACAGCCGGTTGGCACCGGCGAGGATCAGGTCATCGCCGGCCTGCACCGTGGTCGAGGCCGCGGTGACGCCGGTGCCATGGATCACCGCGCTCGCGTCCTGCACGATCGAACCCGCCGCCCGAAGGGAGATCTGCCGGCCGGTGATCGTGCCCGCGGTCTGGTTGATCGCGCCGGCATTCGACCGCAGCGATACGTCGGCGCTGCTCGCCACGCTGATATTGCCGCCGATGTTGATCGTGGAGTCGGTGTTGATGCTGACGCCGCTGCCGGTCGAGGTCAGGTAGCTGTAGCTGCCGACCTCGAGCACGCTCTGGTTGAGATCGATATAGTTCCCCGCCCGGATTCCGAGCGTGCCCGCATGGATCGAGGCGCCGGCAATCGCCGCGCCGCCCGCATCGACCGTGGCATTGCCGAGCGTATCGACGGCGAAGCTCAGGCTCCCCGCCGATTTGACGCTGATGTCGCCGGCGACGGAGGTGCCGTGGAAGCTGTCGATCTGGTTGGTCTGGCCGCCGAAATCGATATTGCCGGCTGCCGTCGCGTTGAGCGTGCCGCCATAGTAGATCGCGTCGCCGCTCTGCGTGATCGATCCGGTGCTTGAGACCAGGTTGAGGGCATGGCCGTTGAGCCGCCAGCCGTTCCGCATCGCGATATTGCCGGTCGCATTGACCGTCAGATTGCCGCGCGAGTTCGAATAATCGAGATTGGCGTTCCCATTGACGTTGATCGTACCGGCGGCGTCGAACGACAGGCTGCCCGCAGTGATCAGGCCCGCGCCGGTGATCAGGCCGGTGCTGCTCAGGCCGACGGCGCCCGGCGTGGTGATCGGACCGGCGATCTCGTAACTGTCGCCGGCGAAGCTGATATACCCGCTGGTGCTGGTCAGGCTGGTGAGCTTGGCGACCGAGTTCGGCGTGCCGCTGGCCCCCGCGCCAAGCTCGATATTGCCGGCCGCGGAAGCCGACAATGTGTTGGCGGTGATCTTGGGGCCATTCTGGTGGATGTTGCCGGTCTCGGCGATGAGCCGGATGCTCCCGCCCGTCGCATTCTGGCTTCCGTTGAGCAGGACATAGCCGCTCGAGACCAGATCGATCGCGCTGGCGGTGAGGTCGCCGGCCGACAGATTGCCGGTGCCCGAACCAGCCACGGCGCTCGCCGCGACCGCGCCGTTCACGATATTGCGGTTGGTGGTGAGGACGATGGCCCCGGTCTCGTCGGTGCCGACATTGGTGGCCGTGATCGCACCGGGGGCGACGAGCTGGCTTACCAGTCCGGTCTGCGAGACCACGCTCACGAATACCCGGTTGCCGCTAGTCGTGCCTGCGAGATTGGCGGTGCCGCCATAGCCGCCCGCCCCGCTCGTAACCTCGAAGCTCAGCAGGTCGAGGTCGTTGGTCGAGGTCGGGCGAAAGCTCACCTTGTAACCCGCTGCCGAGCCATAGAGCACATTGCCGCCGTTGCTGGCGGTCAGGGTCGAGCCGGTTTCGGTATTGATGATCGGCGATACCAGCGCGAGCGCGCCGCCGCGGGTGTCGATCCGCGCGCCGGTCCGCACGTCGATCCGCGCACCGTCATAGGCGCCGTTGAAGTTGAAGCTGGTCGCGGTGCCGTCGAGGAACCCGCCCGCGCTGCTGTCGGTCGCGCGGTCGAGTGCGGCGGTGGTGACCAGCAGGCCGCCGGTGTTGATCCGGGCGTTGGCGCCGATCACCACGCCATTGGCGTTGTAGATCCAGATATTGCCGCCGGCGGGGCCGCCTGCCCCGATCATCCCGTTGAGGTCGCCGTTGATCGTGCTGCCCGCCGCGCCGCCCACGCGGTTGAGCACGATGTCGCTGCGGTTGGCGAAGATGAAGTCTGCCCGTTCGCCGCTGTTGATGTCGAACCGGTCCCAGTCGATCACCGTGCGCGACCCGCCCAGCGTCACGGTCGTGTTGCCGCCCGCCTGATTGATCGTCGGCGCCCCGCCATTGCTCTGTGCCGGGGTCGGCCCCTGGACGAGCTGTGCGTGCGCGGGGGCGCCCCAGACGGCGGCGAGCGCGAGCGCGCCCAAAGCCGAGGTCGTGAACAGGCTGCTGCGGCGGGCGGACATGGCGGTTTCCTTCACGAGATCGACGCGGACAGGCTGATCAGGAAGCGGTCGGATGGTTTGGGGGCGGCCGGCGCGAGCCGATCGAACGGATGCGCCCAGGCGGCGTCGATCGAAATCCACGGCGCGAATTGCGCGCGCACGCCCAGCCCGGCCGAACGCAGGCGGGTATCGCCCGCGCCCGGGCCGATATTGGTGAGCCGCACCCCATCGACAAAGCCATAGGGACGGAAGGCGATCCGCTCGCCGACCGCGACCGGCACCGTGGTCAGCTCCAACGTCGCGCCCAGCGCACGATCGCCCGAGGCGGCGGACGGGTCATAGCCGCGCCCGATCGACAGGTTGCCGGCCGAGAACTCCTCATAGGAGAGCAACGGCACATTGCTGTACTGCCAGCTGCCCGACACGGTGGCGACGATCGGCCCGAACAACCGGCCGCCGACCGCCCATTCGGCGCGGATCACCGCCGCGTCCGGTTCCCCGCCGAACCGCGACGCGACCCGATTGCCATAGGGCGACGCCCCCATTCCGTTCAGCCCCTTGCGCAGTTCGATGGATCCCGTCGCGGCGACCGAATGGCTGGACAGTTCCGCCGGCGCCCAATGGCCGTCGAGCCGGGCGAACAGGATGCGCAGCTTGTCCTCGGTCAGCGTGGCGATGCCGCCGCCGAACTCGACCTTCTGGTCGATCCAGTCGAGGCCGCCCGACAAGGTCAGGTTGTGGCGGCGATGGCGGCGCTGCGTATAGCTGAGCCGGGCATTGCCGGCGACGCTGTTGCCGAGCTGCTTGCGCGCGGAGACCGGGCCGCCCGGCTTGGTCCGCGCGAACGACCCCGACAGGCCCA